>JBNKFQ010000074.1:0-43224 GCA_050289385.1 Porticoccaceae bacterium
CGGATCAGCGTTGCCAATATCTTCACTGGCCATGCGCACTATCCGGCGGCCAATATAAAGCGGATCACAGCCGCCGTCGAGCATGCGGGCAAGCCAGTACAAGGCACCATCGGGAGATGATCCGCGCACAGCTTTGTGTAATGCAGAAATCTGATCGTAAAAATGCTCGCCGCCCTTGTCAAAACGGCGGGTATCGGCAACCAGCACCTCTTCGATATTGGCAAGCCGTATTACCCGATCCTTACCCACCAGATCAGAAGCGATCTCCAGCAGATTGATGGCGGTGCGTGCATCGCCATCAGCAGCCCTGGTCAAGGCATCGAGAGCCTGCTCTTCGATAGTCAGTCCGCTGAGTCCGGCGTTTGGCGAGTCGAGCGTGCGTTGAACTACTATGCGCAAATGCTCTGTGGACAGATTACGCAACACATAAACCCGACAACGGGACAACAAGGCGTTATTGAGTTCGAACGACGGATTTTCGGTTGTGACGCCAATCAGCACCACCGTACCGTCTTCCACATAGGGCAAAAATGCGTCTTGCTGTGATTTGTTAAAACGATGCACTTCGTCCACAAACAAGATAGTTTTACGCCCGCGTACATCGCGTTCTTCCTCAGCACGCGCGATAGCTGCTCGAATTTCCTTCACTCCCGCCAGTACCGCCGAAATACTTTCAAAATGAGCATCAGCAGATGTGGCAATAATTCGCGCCAGGGTAGTTTTGCCAACGCCGGGAGGTCCCCAGAACACCATAGAGTGCAGTTGCCCCGCCAGTATGGCTTCACGCAGTGGTTTGTCGGGGCCCAACAGGTGTTCCTGGCCAATATAGTCGTCGAGGGAACGGGGCCGCATACGCGCCGCCAGTGGCTGATAAACCGATTGACTAAACAGTGACTGAGTCATTCGTTGTGAACAATGTCCACACCGTCGGGTGGCACGAAGTTAAACAGAGAGGAATCCAGAGAGGGGTTGACGGTAACATTGCTAAATGTAATCGCCGTTTTCTCCCCCAGACTATCAGTCATGGCAATATAGGCCGGGTTGTTACCGTCAAAACGCAGGGTTATCCGATCATATGGTGCGTTTTGCCCAAGCGGGGTCAGAACAAAGTTGTAGCCTTTCTCATCCACCGTAATACGGTGGCTGTTGGCCACCCCTGCTACCTCACCAGTAAGTAACATCACAGGTGAATTGGCAATATCGGCGTCAAAGTTGCGGATGGTGACTTGCTCCAGATCAGGGTCATAGATCCAGAGATGTTGACCGTTGGAAATTATCCATTGCTCATAAGGAGGCCTGGTTACCCAGCGCATACGGCCGGGACGTTCCACCTGGAGTTCGCCGTTCGTGGTACGTAATTCAAAGCCATCGGCGGCTATCTGCTTTTGCTCGAAAACGGCTTGCAAGCTGGCAAGCGATTCGAGCTTCGCGGCCAGCAATTGCAAAGCTGTATCGGCACTGTCGGCGGTTGTAGCCAGTGGACTGCACAGGCACAGAGCGATCATGAAATGAAACGTTTTACCCATCTATGTTTACCCTCTGCCGGATGGCGCCAGCACTTCGCGATTGCCATTGCTGCTCATAGCACTTACTACTCCGGCCTCTTCCATCGCTTCGATCAGACGAGCGGCGCGATTATAGCCAATACGCAACTTTCGCTGCACCGATGAAATTGAGGCCTTTCGGCTTTCCAGTACAAAGGCAACTGCTTCATCGTACAAAGCGTCGGATTCACTGTTCCCACCTTCACTGCCCTCACCTTCCGCAGCGTAACCCGGCACTGCTATACCGCTGGTGGCAGCATCGTCTGTAATCTCTTCCAGGTAATTTGGCGCTCCCCGCTTTTGCCAATCAGCCACTACCTGATGTACTTCATGATCGTCGACAAACGCACCATGCACTCGAACCGGAAGGCTGGTGCCCGGTGCCAGGTAAAGCATATCCCCGTGCCCTAACAGTTGTTCCGCACCACCCTGGTCAAGAATGGTGCGAGAATCAATTTTTGACGATACCTGAAACGCCATGCGGGTTGGCACATTCGCCTTGATCAAACCGGTGATCACATCCACCGACGGACGCTGTGTCGCCAGTATCAAATGGATACCTGCGGCCCTTGCCTTTTGGGCAATACGGGCGATCAGTTGTTCCACCTTTTTACCAACAATCATCATCATGTCGGCAAATTCGTCAATCACGACAACGATATAGGGCAGTTTCTCCAGACTGGGAGGCTCTTGCGGTGTATCGTCTTCAAACAGAGCCGCATTTGGGTCTGGCTGCCATAGCGGGTCTGCCAGAGGGGTGCCTGCGGCGGCGGCCTCGGCGACTTTACGGTTATAACCGGCTACATTTCGCACGCCCAGTGCCGCCATCAGTTTATAGCGGCGTTCCATCTCGCCAACACACCAGCGCAAGCCATTGGCGGCATCTTTCATATCGGTAATGACCGGTGTCAACAGATGAGGAATGCCTTCGTAGATCGACAACTCGAGCATCTTCGGGTCAACCAGAATAAGACGCACATCATCCGGGCCCGATTTAAACAAAAGGCTGAGCAACATGGCGTTTACGCCCACGGATTTACCGGAACCGGTGGTGCCAGCTACCAGCAAGTGAGGCATTCGGGCCAGGTCGGCCACCACCGGCTCACCGGCAATATCATGGCCCAGAGCCAATGTCAGTGGCGACTTGGCTGCTTCGTAGGCCTGTGACGATATCACTTCAGACAGGCGCACCATCTCGCGATGTTCATTGGGAATTTCGATACCGACAACAGATTTGCCGGGGATCACTTCTACTACCCGTACACTAACCATGGCCAGTGAGCGAGCGAGATCTTTGGCAAGATTGGTGATACGGCTGACCTTGACACCAGCTGCCGGCTGAATCTCAAAACGTGTGATCACGGGTCCTGGCAGTACTTCAACAACTTCGGCAGAGATGCCAAAGTCCTGAAGCTTCAGTTCCAGCAGGCGTGACATGCCTTCCAGAGATTCCTTTGAATAACCTTTTTGGGATTGCTTGTCAGCGGCGTCCAGCAATCCAATCGCTGGCAATTTACCCACCGCCGGGCCATCGTCAAATAACTTGCTCTGTTTTTCTTTTTGCGCGCGCTGGCTGGGGGCCGCCCTGGCTGTTGGCCTGGGCATTTGTATGCTTGGGGGAATGCGTTTTTCCACCGCTTTGGTCTTGTTGGCAACAACCTCCTTGCGGCGCTGTTGCGCTTCGCTTGCAGTGCGATTTTCCGCTTTCCTTGCCCGGTAATCCACAACCTTGCTGCGCAACCACCCGTACAATCGCAGGGTGATCTGCCCTGTACCATCGATCACAGCCAGCCAGGAAATATCAGCAAAAATGGTCAGGCCAAATAGCGACACGGCCAGCAAAATCAAGGTGCTTCCCACCAGGCTAAAAGCTGCCTCAGAGGCTTCACCTACCGTATTACCCAGTACGCCCCCTACGCCAAAGGGCAAGGCACTCTCAACCGATCCGTAGTGGAGGCTGGCGAGCGCAGTGGCGCTAAGCATAACCAAGGCAAATCCCAGGAATCTCTGGGCAAAGGTTAGCCAGTCAAACGGTACGGGTTCATCCCGGCGCACTCGAAACACTCGCCAGGCTCTCAATATCAGGAGCACCGGAAACAGGTGGGCCATAACGCCGAAAATAGAAAAAAAGACATCCGCAAGCCAGGCACCGGCAGGGCCAGCAGCATTACTAACAAGATTGCGGCTGCCCGTGTGCGACCATCCGGGGTCAGACGATGAGAATGAAACCAGAGACAGCAGCAAGTAGCTGCACACCGCCAGCCAGCCAATCAAGGCACCTTCACGCAGAACATTATCCATTCGACTGCGCGTCGCTGTTTGTGTCTTGTTGCCAGCCCCGCCTTTCTTAACTGGCTTACTCAACTGGAATTCCCCAAAGATTGCTCCCCTTAACGCATCTGCTCACAATATGCCCCAGTCTATTACTGTAGGGGCTATTTTAATTGAGTACGGTTCAAATACTACCCTAAGGACCTGTCAACACTAATTGGATTATCGCTGTTGTGTCTAAACATTCGCCAATCGCGGCACGAGGAGAGTGGTTTGGTTACTTCAAATGAGCGACGAGAAACGAAGAGTGGCGAATGTTTAGCCACAACCTGGAAGGCTGGGGACAAATTTGCACCCAGCAGCGATAATCCAATTAGTGTTAACAGGCCCTATACAGAGCAAGGAACAAGGCGCGAGATCTGCGATACAGCTCTCGCAGACGATTGGAACGGTGAGCGAAAGAACAGAACGTAATGTTGAGCCGCCTGAAAACCAGCAGGAGGCCAACACAGCATGAGTGCTTGTGTTTGTGCAAGTAGCTGACCTCGCCACCAGATATATATGTGTGACTGTTGGCTTCCCTGCCAAAGGTCACGGTGAAGCCGAGTGGAACACTCTCGGCTTATATCAGGTCCCCTGCTTCTTCTTACTGGATGGGTTGTATCTTTCCTGGTAATACTCCATCCAGTCGATGTAGAGGTCAAAATCTTTCGGTGGCTCGACACCCAGCAGGTGTTCTACGAGATAGTCCCAGGTACGGCGCACGACATAGGAAGACAACATATGAGTTTCGTTCGGCAATAGCAGCATATCAAAACTTTTATTTGCCCGTCGCAAAGCATCCACCATCCGCAAGGTCGTTCCAACCGGGACCATGGCATCAAGCATGCCGTGTACCAGCAGCAGTTTGCCTTTTAGATTACCGGCGTAATCCTCAAGTTCCGGGTAGTCCTCATTCTCATCCATACCCAGGGCGCCTATCATGCGCCAGTTTGCCAGTGGATTCCTGGTAACCCCAACCTTGTAAAAATCGGGGTAAATCAACAAGCCGCACAACGCTGTCGCCAGGGTATTAAAGCCTGTGACACCAACCCGATTTATATCGATATAGGGGTAGCGTTGCGCCAATTGTTGAATGCCGGCCACGCAGTCGTCTTTATGGTAGGTAACAAACATATGATTTTGTGGAAATTTCGGATCCTGATAATTGTTAAATGTTTCATCCCGCAGATTGTCGTTACCACGCCCCAGAATTATGACGGCGATAAAACCCAACTCGGCATACGCTGCCGCAGACAGATACGTCCAATGGCCATCCAGGGTATTGCCAATACCACCTATTGGTGAGGCAAAATAAAATGTGCAGTCTATGACCGGATAGGATTTGTCAGGATCAAAATGAGTGGGGCGGTATACCACGCCATAGATATCAGTTTTGCCATCGGCCGCTTTCAGCATAACCGGCTCCGGCCACTTCCAGCCGGCTGGTAACCCGGAAACATCGGCTGTCTCCAGAATCATCAACTCTTTGCCGTCCCGATCCAGTAACAAGCTGACCGGCGCCATGTCTACTCGTGAACGCGTGGTAACAAGATAGCGATTTGATGGCGACACACCCGCTCCAGGCGCACGAAAACTGCCCGTTTCGTCACCAACCACATACTCATGGTCAGTGGATATCAGTGGCGTTAATTGTCCTGTGTCTATGTTTACCCTGCAGATATCCCGATAGTAAGGGTTGCGCCCCTTAACCCGCCCCGCTGTCTGAATGACGAGTTCCCGTCTGGCGGCATCCAGATGCACTACGTCCCGAACCATCCAGTTGCCTTGCGTAATCTGTTTTTTCAACCGGCCATTGTTCAAGTCATACAAATACAGGTGGGCCCAGCCACTGCGCCGTGAGTACCAGACCAGCTCATTGGTACCGGGCAGATATTTTATGAGAGTGTTTGTATGAGAATGAGACGGGATCAGTCTCACCATTGTATCTGACGTTTCCTCGATCACCGCCCGGGTGTCGCCGGTATCGGTATCAAATTCCAGCAGATATGCTTTTTTCCCACCCCGGTCCAAATGGATAAACCAGACCCGACGACTGTCGTGACTCCACCAGCCCCGGTTACTCGAAAAATAGCCCGCATAGTGCGGATAAGTAACCGGGCTGGGCGTATAATCGGCTTTTTGTATGTGACCGGTCGCTACATCAATGGCCAGGAACTGCCAGCACTCGATATGCTCATCTTCCGGAAATGCAACGCGGCGGTCCTCACTGATGTATGGACGGGTCTTCTCGATTCTCGGGCGCAAACTTCCATCGGCGGGTACATATTCTATCAGCGGCGGCCCCCGTTTAACCTGGCGAGTGTCGGTCACATGGGTAAATATTTTCTTGCTGTCTGGAGACCAGATGGCTTCGAGCGTTCTTCCTCTCCATTGAGTGCCCCACCCATACACGGTGTTTGTGTCAGCGTAGAAATATAGCTTCTCACCATCAGTGGTCAGTGGTTGTTCCCTGCCGGTGTTCAGATCATAAAGCCACAAGTTGTAATCCCGCCTGAAAATGGCTTTGGTACCATCAGGTGAAACTTTCCAGACTGCCATCCAGGGCTCAATCTTTCGGCAACGCTTTTGTTTGGCTTCATAGACCCAGCGCTTTTCAAATGCGGTAAAAGTCGCCGTGTGGGCTGACAGATCAAGTTCCAGATCACCCAACGGAAGGTTATTTACATCGACTTCTTCACCAGCGGCTTGTGACAGCGCCCGGGCCAGTGCTTCGTGGCCAAAGGCCACCCTGTTCTTGCGGTTTTCTGCCTCAACTATGCGGTATTGGTGTCCCGTTCTGGTCTCGCGCTTGTACCAGAAACTGTCTGTGCCTTTTATCCAGTTGGGCTCTATTTTTGTGTTAAATGCCACTTTTTTTGTGTTGGATCCCTGTTCCAGGGCCTGAGCCCGCCGATAACGGGCTTCCATTTCTTCGGTTGTGGGGCTGTCGGATTTCAAATTATTATTACCTGGCGAGTCTGGTGCCCCGGCCTCAATCCTGGCTGCACCCATCTGTCCAATTGCTCCCGCCGCCAGCAGTGCGCTACCGGAGGCTTGCATGAAACGTCGACGCGAGACGGGGGCAGTCTCACCAGATTTATTGTCACAATCGTCAGTAACCGATAAAGACAGTTCGTTTATGCTTTCGCTCATTGATTTATCCTTAACTTTTTCTTTTCGGCTCCGTGAAACGGCAGGGATGCCGTTTCCGGATGGGGACTAATTATTTGATTTGCCACAGGCTTTAATCATGTCGGACGATTTCGCCGCTTCTCATGACAAATTGCACCGTGTCGATGGCAGTTATGTCATCCAGCGGATTTTTGGACAGAGCAATGATGTCTGCAAACTTGCCGGTGCTGATGCTGCCGAGCTGGTCTTTCATGCCCAAAAGTTCAGCCCCATTGATTGTCGCCATGGCAATTGCATCCCAATTGCTGACCCCCAACCGAGCAAGATAGGAAAATTCCCGGGTCACCAGCTCTGGCGTACCGAGGTCTGTACCAAAAGCTATTTTGACGCCGAGATCGTATGCGTATTTAAATGCTTGATCACGGATCGCTCGCGCTTCTTTGCGCTCTGCAGCAAGACCTTCTGCCATATCCCGGAATCCGGGAGAGTCGCGCTCTCTGAAGGCGATGCTGTACTCATCGTATAACATATCAAACACCGTGAGGGTCGGCACCAGCCAAGTGCCCTGTTTTTTCATTAACCGTGCCGTTTCCGGTTTGATAAAAAAACCGTGCTCGACGCTGTCGTAACCGTACCGGGCGGCGACGTTGGCGACGTGATTGCCGTGGGAATGGATAGTGATCGGTTTACGAAGTGCGTGTGCTTCTTCCGCAAAAGCCTTGATCTCCTCATCGGTAAAAATCACCTGAATCTCATCGGGGTGAAACTGGTAATCGCCGGCCACCTTTATCCAGTCGGCGTTGTGCCGGACCTGATTGCGGACAAAGTCCCGAGCTGCATCAACGCCAGAACGAATCTGTAAATTTTGGGGTTCCTCCGGCATCCAGGGAACGTACAGTGATTGGGCTACGGCTCGATGAGGTGCTACTAACATTCTCGGCCCGGTGATCAGACCGTCATTTATGGTATTTCTCAGGTCAATATCACCAAATGATTCGCTCATATCACCAGGTATTCTGATGGTAGTGAATCCCAGGTTGAGCATTCCCTGAACGTTGCTCAAAGCCCTCAAAGTAAATTTGGCGCTACTGTCAGTGTGTTCCACTTTACCTCTTGGGTCGGACGCCATTGCGTGTACATGCATATCCATCAGACCTGGCAAGCAAACCTTGTCACTGAGATCAATGACTCTAACTCCTTCAGGTATTCTGTCGTTTTTTTCAATGGCGTTAATTCGATCCCCTTGTACCAATATGGTTATACCCTTCAATATGGCTCTGTGGTCGACATCGAGTAAAGTGCCACATTTCAGGGCTGTAACTTGATTGTTGGTATCGTCTACCGCATCTGCATGGCTCTGCATCGTGTTTAAAAAAGCCATCATTGCGATTAAAGAGCGCATAAGAGCTTTTAATTTTTTTCCATTCATAATTACCTCTTCTTTATCTATTTTATTTAATCTGTTTGCACCTTGGTGTGTATGATTCACTATATCAGTGGCCCCAAGGTGATTTATTGCCATCGAGCGGAGTGCCATTTCCGCCTCTCGGTTCTCAAAAACCGAAAATATCCCGGGTTGCCTTTAGGGTCTGTTGACAATTCATCTTCGCCTCTGCTGGAGGCCATTTTTTCGATCCAGCGAGGCAGAAGGAGTGCCGTGTAGTTGCTCTACATAAGCGACTGCTTTCCATTGCAACGAAGGCGAAGCTGGGCGGAAAAATGACCCCAGTCCTCCAGGTGCAACAAAGGCGAAGACGAATTGTCAACAGACCCTGGACACATGACAGAGAAGCGGCAATTAACCAACCATCTGGTAACCGCTTGATCTGATATCAAGAGATGTTTTTACTTCGCTTTCTTTCAGAAATAATTAACAACGACCTCACCTGAAACTTGATACCAATCTATCACCGTTCAGAGCGAATACCGTTACCAATTGTTGTCAATTTTTTAGCAAAAATTTTCGAAATCAGGACAGATGAGATAATTGAGAATAACGTGTAGGCGCTTTGCCAAAATGTGCCTGAAAGGCACGGGAAAAAGAACTGACCTGCTGGTAACCGACCCGATAAGCAACTTCTGTCACAGAGTATTCATCCAGTTCGAGCAGTCGTCGTGCTTCTTCAAGACGCTTGTTCAGACTGTACTGGTAAGGTGTATCACCAAACAGACTCTTGAACCCGGACAGCAGTTTTTTCACACTGTAGCCTGACAATTGGCACAACTCCTGTATTGCAGGTGGATCTTCCAGGCGCTGGTGGAGAAGGAGTCGCACATCATTGAGCCTGTTTACCATTGACGGATGCATTGGCACCAGGTCTTCCATATCAGCCCTGATCGGCTGCTCAATGCATTGAATAAAGTGGTAGATCAGTTCTATCCACCTCGATTTCAGATACAACTGCCTTAGGTACACAGGATCGTCTTTGCAACGGATAGCTTCAGCCAGAACAGCTAAAACCGTATCATCAAGAGGAAACAACACTGGCTGCACGCTCTCGGCGTGGCCGGAAAACATCTGCCTGAGTGCCGGCGGAAAATGGGCTGGAGATAGTCCGGTGTGAGCCAGCAAAGCATCGGGGGAGCCAAAAATTTCAACCGAGCGATACGTTTGGTGTTGTGTCACTTCATATCGTACTGGCGCATCCCGATAGCGACTTGCAAGACAGTGCCCGGTCCGCAGGATGTAAACTCGTCCACCAGGAGCGGTTATCTTTATCGATCCCCGCAGCACACAGGTAAAGCGAATTAAACCATTTTGCCTGACATCAACGCACAACGGTGACAATCGTTGCGACTCCACCCTGACACCGAGTTCATTGCTGAGATAGAGTGCTTCCTGGTGATCAGTACCCTTACCTGTCCTCACCCGGGCATAACAGGGATTATTCTGCCTGTCGGCGTGGACTTCACAGGAATAGACTTTGCTGGATCTCGAAGAGTCCAAAATGAGACCCTTGAAGTAGGTGTCCACGGGTAACATCGGAACGGAGTCGTTATCTGAATATTGCATATTACACCTGTTGAAACGCTTCAGTCAGGCAGATGGGCAAGCTCCCAAGGTGTTCAAAAGCATACTCGTGTGCCTTGTAAAAGTCACCTTCCCCAATCGACCGTTTGCCGGAAAACCTCTTATTACTTGTCCCTATGCCATAAATTGCAGATATCTATTTGGAAGGCAGGCTGTGATTGATTATCCTATCGCCTCGCATGAATTAACGAGATTGGAACCTATGTCAGACGTACAACATCATCGCCTTATTATTCTCGGTTCTGGCCCCGCCGGATACACCGCAGCGGTTTATGCTGCTCGAGCAAATCTGGATCCTGTCGTGATCACAGGTATGCAACAAGGAGGTCAATTAACCACTACTACAGATGTGGACAACTGGCCCGGTGACAATGATGGCGTGCAGGGACCAGACTTAATGATTCGCATGCAAAAACACGCCGAACGCTTTGATACCAAAGTGATTTTTGACCATATCGAAGAGCTTGATTTGAGTAAAAAGCCGTTCCGCTTAAGCGGCAATGACAGCTACACATGTGATGCATTGATTATAGCCACAGGCGCCTCGGCCCAATATTTGGGCTTGCCATCCGAGACCGCTTATATGGGCAAAGGCGTGAGTGCCTGTGCTACCTGTGACGGTTTTTTTTACCGAGATCAGAAAGTAGCTGTTATCGGTGGCGGCAACACTGCTGTGGAAGAGGCACTTTACCTGTCAAATATATGCAGCGAGGTTACTCTGGTGCACCGCCGCGATGCCCTGCGAGCTGAAAAAATCCTGCAAAAACAGCTTTTTGATAAAGCGGAAAACGGCAATATCAATATCGAGTGGAACCATACTCTGGATGAGGTGCTGGGAGACGATAACGGTGTTACCGGCGTCAGACTCCTCGGCACGAAAAATACCGGGGCAAAAGAACTGGAAGTCAGCGGTGTATTTATTGCAATTGGGCACAAGCCCAACACCGACCTGTTCCAGGGACAACTGGACATGAAAGAAGGCTATATACTGATCAAGGGCGGCTCCGAAGGTAACGCTACCGCTACCAGTGTGCCCGGTGTTTTCGCTGCTGGCGACGTGGCAGACCATATCTACCGCCAGGCAGTAACATCGGCCGGATCTGGTTGTATGGCGGCACTGGACGCAGAAAAATACCTGGGCGCGGACTGACAGCTATATGGGGTGGCTAGTGTCAATGTCCAGAACTGGTACACCAAGCCACCCTGCCACGCAAACATGAAAAATATTACCTTGCTCGATTCGATAACGCCTCGATTTCCCGATCCTGACGAGGCGCTTGTGAATCCGAACGGACTATTGGCGGCGGGCGGTAATTTGCGCCCCGATACACTGATAGACGCCTATAACAAGGGTATATTCCCGTGGTATTCCGAGGGTGAACCCCTGCTCTGGTGGAGTCCCGATCCACGCGCTGTTATTTTCCCATCCAGTTTTCACCGCTCTCGCAGTCTTTCCCGTTTGTGGCGAAAAGGGGTATATCGAATAACCTTTAATCAGGCATTCCACCGGGTTATTCAGGCATGTAGCCAGCCGCGTGGGGATAGTGCAGAAACATGGATTACAGCAGATATGCAAGCTGCTTATCTCGAACTGCACCGATTGGGACATGCACATTCAGTCGAAGTATGGAGCGAGAGCACTCTGGTTGGTGGTATATACGGCGTAAGTGTTGGTGCCGTGTTTTGCGGCGAATCGATGTTCAGTGAGGTCAGCAATGCCTCCAAGCTGGCCCTGGTTGGGTTGACTCAAATGACCAGGGGGCTTGAGTTGATCGATTGCCAGCTTCCCAATCCCCACCTGTTCAGGCTTGGCGCCGAAAGAATCCCCAGGTCCAGATTTCTGCAATTGCTGGAACAGTACCGGGGGCGGCAACTGGCATTTCCAAACGGATGATGTTCAGCATTGTCTGATCCTGGTTATCTCATATTGAAAGCGCTACCCTTATAGAACAGGATAGTAATCGAAAGCGCTATTACTCATGACCAGAGATGTAACCCCCGATTTGTCTCGTATTCAGCTGTTTCTTACCGAACCCCATAGTTGTAGTTACCTGAAGGAGCAACTGGCAACAACGGCCTTTGTTGACCCGGCCTTACCGGTTGAGAGAGAACTCTACAACCGCCTTTCAGAATTTGGCTTCAGGCGTAGCGGCAAATACCTGTATATTCCCCGCTGTCAAAATTGCAACGCCTGTGTCCCGGCTCGCATACCAACCGCCGATTTCAGGCCCAATCGACAGCAACGACGATGCCTGTCCCGTAACAGCGATATCAATACTCGCTGCGTGAATCAGACAAATCTTGTTGAACATTTTGCGTTGTACGAAAAATATATTCAGGCACGCCATTCAGACGGTGATATGTACCCTCCCAATCGTGCGCAATATGAGGATTTTATTGGCAATCCCATGGAGTTTACGCACTTCATGGAATTTCGCCTTAATGGCAAGCTGGTAGCTACCAGCGTGGTCGATATACTTGATGGAGGCGCATCGGCAATTTATTCATACTATGAGCCCGAGCTGGACAATCGCAGCCTTGGAACATACGCCATCCTGGCAATTCTTGACTACGCCAAAGGCCACAATATCCCCTATGTTTATCTCGGTTACTGGATCAGAAATTGCCGGAAAATGTTATACAAAACACGTTTTCACCCCATCGAATTACTCGAAAATGGTGAATGGGTGCGCTTTGATCCATAAGGGGCCTGAGAATTGTTCAGCCGGATTTGTAAAACAATCCCCTTCAAAACTCGAATCTACTGGCGAACGTCGGTTTTTTCAGGCAGAATTGCCCGCTTCTCAATTGCATCAGGAGTACTGCGGAGATATGGCTAAAGAAGATGTCATTGAAATGGAAGGAGAAATTATTGACACCCTTCCCAACACCACCTTCAAAGTCAAGTTGGAAAACGATCATGTGGTGATTGCACACATATCCGGAAAAATGCGCAAAAACTACATACGCATTTTAACCGGTGACAAGGTGAAGGTTGAATTGACTCCTTACGACCTGACCAAAGGCCGAATCGTATACCGCTCCCGCTAGTTGTTCCAGATGTCGTGCCCTGTAATAGTGTCCTGTAATAACCACACTGTTGACAATTACATTACAGAAGAAGCGTGCGTTTAGCCGGCTTCTTCTGTTTCGGCAGTATCAATCGACAGTTCGCCATCATCGCCAACCTGGATGTGCACTGTGCCACCTTTTTCGGAAAGACCGCCAAACAGCACCTCCTCTGCCAACGGCTTTTTGATCACTTCCTGGATCAGTCGTGACATGGGGCGAGCCCCCATTTTTTCATCGTAACCGCGCACGGCAAGCCACTCCCTTGCGTCTTCATCCACATCCAGTTGCACTTTTTTATCATCCAGTTGCGCCTGCAGTTCTGTCAGGAATTTATCGACAACGGTTTTGATGACATCGAGTGAGAGAGAACGGAACTGAATCACCGAGTCGAGACGGTTACGGAATTCCGGGCTGAAGGACTTTCGAATCACCTCGTAACCATCGCTGCTGTGATCCTGATGTGAAAAACCAATTGAGGGCCGACTCATTTCCTCGGCGCCCGCATTGGTTGTCATAATCAGGATAACATTGCGAAAATCGGCTTTGCGGCCATTGTTATCCGTCAGCGTGCCATGATCCATTACCTGCAGCAAAATGTTGAATACGTCCGGATGCGCCTTTTCGATCTCATCTAGCAGCACCACAGCGTGCGGATGTTTGGTGACGGCATCGGTGAGCAATCCACCCTGATCAAAGCCGACATAACCGGGAGGCGCACCAATCAACCGCGACACAGTGTGCCGCTCCATGTACTCGGACATGTCAAAGCGGATCAGTTCAATACCCATAATGGCTGCAAGCTGTTTGCTCACCTCGGTTTTGCCAACACCGGTGGGACCGGCAAACAGAAATGAACCTATGGGTTTTTGCGCATCTTGCAGACCGGCGCGCGCCAGCTTGATTGAAGTGGCAAGCACGTCGATGGCTTCATCTTGCCCGAATACAACCAGTTTGAGTTGAGAGCCCAAATCCCGAAGCCTTTCCTTGTCGGAAGCGGAAACACTTTTTGCCGGAATACGTGCAATTTTGGCGATCACTTTTTCTATATCACCCACACCCACCACTTTTTTCCGTTTGCTATCCGGTTGCAAGCGCTGAAACGCGCCGGCCTCATCCAGAACATCAATGGCCTTGTCGGGCAAAAACCGGTCTGTAATGTGTCGCGCTGACAATTCAGAAGCAGTGCGGAGTGCGGCACGGGTAAAACGCAAACCATGATGTTCTTCAAAGCGGCTTTTCAAACCCTTGAGAATTTCGAAGGTTTCTTCAACAGAAGGCTCGGTCACATCCACCTTCTGAAATCGTCGTGCCAACGCACGGTCTTTCTCAAAAACACCGCGATATTCCTGGAAGGTGGTTGAACCGATACAACGGATCTTGCCTGACCCCAGCAAGGGTTTAAGCAAATTGGCTGCATCCATCACACCACCTGATGCCGCACCGGCTCCGATAATGGTATGAATTTCATCAATAAACAGTATTGAGTGGTCCAGTTTATCCAGTTCAGCCAGCACGCCCTTGAAGCGTTTCTCGAAATCGCCGCGGTACTTGGTGCCCGCCAGCAGGCCACCGAGATCAAGCGAGTAAACCACGCTCTCGCGCAAGGCTTGTGGCACAGCGCCATCGACAATGTGCTTTGCCAACCCTTCGGCGATTGCAGTTTTACCAACGCCGGATTCTCCAACCAAAAGCGGGTTATTCTTGCGGCGGCGAACCAGAATTTGGCAAACACGCTCGACCTCGTGTTTACGTCCAATTAGTGGGTCTATGTGCCCGCGTTCAGCTTCGCGGTTCAGATTAACCGCAAACTGTTCCAGCAAACTCTTGCCGGGCGCCTCTGCTTCATGAGCTTCTTCCTCGGACGGGTGCCCTTCAGTGTTGCCATCGTGTTCAGTCTGATCGGCAACCTTGGAAATACCGTGGGCAATATAATTAACAATATCTACCCTGGCGATATTCTGTAACCGCAGGAAGTAAACCGCCTGGCTCTCCTGTTCACTGAAAATTGCCACCAGTACATTTTCGCCCTTGACTTCCTTCTTGCCGGACGACTGTACGTGAAACACCGCGCGCTGAAGTACCCGCTGAAACCCGAGAGTGGGCTGTGTATCGCGTTCGGCGTCCCCGCTGGGGATCAATGGGGTGGTGGATTCGATAAACTCATCGAGGTCGCGCCGCAGGGCATTAAGGTCAGCGCCACAGGCACGCAAAACACCAACCGCTGATTCGTTGTCGAGCAGTGCAAGGAGCAAATGCTCCACGGTCATAAATTCGTGACGTCTTGAGCTGGCACCCTTGAATGCCAGATTGAGAGTCACTTCAAGATCGCGACTCAACATGGCTATCTCCTTCTTGCAGGCCGTTTAATTGCGCTCATCATCACCCTCGGACAACTCGACCTCACACAGCAGGGGATGTTCACACTCTCTAGCATATTGATTCACTTGACCGGCTTTAGTTTCCGCGATATCTCGAGTATATATACCGCAAACCGCTTTACCTTCCGTGTGAACCTTTAACATAACTCGCGTTGCGCGCTCGCGATGCATCCCAAAAAACATTTCCAGAACTTCAACCACAAACTCCATGGGCGTGAAATCATCGTTTATCAACACCACCCGGTACATCGGTGGTTTTTTAAGTCGCGGGCGAACCTTCTCCACAACGGTGTACGTACCGCTGTTGTTACCGTCTTCCAGCTCGCGCCGGTCATCACTGTTGGCGTATACCGCCGATTCAGACTTCATCGATTGCACCAAACAAAACAGCCCCTTTACTTCATATTTTAATCCGAAATCAAACAATATGTTCGGAACTTCCAGGCTTTTTGAGACTTGACTTGGCGATGCTTTCACTATAAAAGTGGCCTTTGTACGATTTTCGTACAAGCTTGATGGTGACTTGTTGGTCACCATCAAGGTGTTAAACAACCAGGTATCACAACGAAGGTCCGAGGGGAGCAGGAATCATGCCCAAAGGAACCGTAAAATGGTTTAACAACGCCAAAGGTTATGGCTTCATACTGCCAGAAGAAGGCGAAGGTGACATTTTCGCACACTACTCTGCTATCAGTATGGAAGGCTACAAGACACTAAAAGCTGGCCAAGTCGTTAATTACGAGGTTACAGAGGGGAGCAAGGGGTTGCATGCGGCAAATATTCGACCGGCAGATACCCCTGCGCCTGAAACCAAACCCCCTGAGCTCGAACAGGTAGAGTAAAAGGGCGAGGTCAATACCCCTGCACAGGTACGGCAGGGGAACTCTGTTCTGTCCCTGTATTTTACATATGCTCAATCAATGCGTCACCAAACCCGGAACACGACACCAGCGTGGCATCGTCCATCAAACGCTCGAAATCGTAGGTAACAGTACGTGCGGATATAGAGCGTTCCATCGCACTGACGATAAGGTTGGCAGCTTCATTCCAACCCATGTGGCGCAACATCATTTCAGCCGACAGAATCAGTGAGCCCGGATTGACCTTGTCCTGACCGGCGTATTTGGGTGCAGTACCATGAGTGGCTTCAAACAGGGCCACACCGTCGGACAAATTGGCGCCGGGAGCGATACCAATGCCACCCACTTGCGCAGCCAGAGCATCGGACAAATAATCACCGTTAAGGTTGAGCGTCGCAATCACATCGTATTCGCTGGGGCGCATCAGGATTTGCTGCAACATGGCGTCGGCAATCACATCCTTGACAATTATGTCTTTACCCGTATTGGGGTTTTTGAAAACATGCCAGGGGCCGCCATCCAGAGCCTCCGCACCAAACTCATCCCGCGCCAGCTCATAGCCCCAGTCACAAAACGCACCTTCGGTGAATTTCATGATGTTACCCTTATGCACCAGCGTTACTGATTCCTTGTCCTGGTCTATGGCATATTGCAATGCCTTGCGAACCAGGCGTTTGGTGCCTTGCTCTGATACCGGCTTAATTCCGATACCGCAATTTTGCGGAAAGCGGATCTTCTCAACACCCATCTCTTCCTTGAGAAAGTTGATAACCTTGTCTGCTTCTTCAGTGCCGGCTTTCCACTCGATACCGGCATAAATATCTTCCGAATTTTCCCGGAAAATACACATATCCACTTTTCCGGGCTCACGCACCGGCGAAGGTACACCGGTAAACCAGCGCACCGGCCTCTGACATACGTAAAGATCCAGTTGTTGGCGCAGGGCGACATTGAGCGAGCGAAAACCACCACCCACAGGCGTTGTCAGCGGACCCTTGATGGCCACGGAATACTCTTTGAGAGCGTCCAGTGTTTCGGCTGGAAACCAGTCACCTTCGTAGGTTTCCGCTGCCTTTTCACCGCAGTAAACCTCCATCCAGGCGATAGATCTCTCATTGCCGTATGCTTTTGCCACAGCAGCGTCAACCACCCTTTTCATTACTGGAGTGATGTCTACCCCGATACCATCCCCTTCTATATAGGGAATAACAGGGTTATCGGGAACATTCAGGGACAGGTCTTCATTGACGGTGATTTTTTCACCAGTGGCAGGCACTTGAATATGCTGAAACGCCATTACTTTCTCCGTCTCAAATTAAGGTGGGCTAAAAAAACGCGCGGATTCTACCACTTTCTGGCGCCGGTTTGTAACCGGTACCGTTTCAGAGCGATAATTATGGATAGTGTTGGGTTGTCAGCGCTCGGCCGGGCCTGAGGCGAGGCTGTACTTGTGTTGATACGTTGAGGCTTGATAACCGAGGCTTTATGTCCCAGATAATCCTGCTGAACAAACCTTTCGGGGTTCTGTGTCAGTTCCACAGTGACGATCGGCGCCCTACTCTGGCAGACTTGGTGAAGCAGCCTGATGTTTACCCTGCTGGTCGGCTGGACCATGACTCTGAGGGGCTGGTTTTGCTAACCAGTGACGGTGCTTTGCAAGCTCGCATATCTCACCCTCGCCACAAACTCAAAAAAACCTACCTGGTTCAGGTTGAAGGGCTAATCGATAAGCCGGCACTGGCCCAGCTCAGGCAAGGCGTCATTCTCAACGACGGCACAACCCGCCCCGCATCGGCAAAGCGGATTACCACACCGGACTTGTGGCAGCGCGACCCGCCAATACGGTATCGCAAAAACATTCCAACATCCTGGATTGAACTGACGATTACCGAGGGGCGCAATCGCCAGGTGCGCCGTATGACAGCGGCAGTGGGCTTCCCTACCCTGCGACTGGTGCGTATCGGGATCGGTAACTGGCGGCTCCATCCTTTGCAACCGGGCGAATCGCGGCTTGAAGAAGTTTATACTCCACGGCAGAATCTGCGCCCCAAAACCGGTAGCAACAGCAGGAATCGCAATGCCAGATCGAATACATCTCACCGTGGCCAGCGTCGTCGTTCGTAACGACTGTTTTTTGATGGTGCGAGAACGCAGTAACGGTGGCCTTGTGTACAACCAGCCCGCCGGGCATGTGGAGCCCGGCGAAAAGCTGTTTGACGCAGCGGTTCGCGAAACCCTTGAAGAAACAGCCTGGCATGTGGAACCCTATGGCATTCTAAATTTGAGCACCTGGCAGGCAGCTAATGGGATTACCTACCACCGCGTCTGTTTTGCCGCCCGGGCGCTCAATCACGATCCGGGGCGCGGGCTCGACCCGGATATAGAATCAACGCACTGGCTCAACTACGAGCAGTTGCTTGGCCAGCAGGCAACCCTGCGAAGCCCACTGGTACTGCAAGCGGTGGAAGACTTTCGGAACAACCGGATTTACCCACTGGATATGATTCATGAGTAAGAAGCAAGTGATTGTCGGCATGTCTGGCGGCGTGGACTCTTCTGTGGCAGCACTGCTATTGCAGCAACAGGGCTACGAGGTATCTGGCCTGTTCATGAAAAACTGGAACGAAGATGACGGTACAGAGTATTGCACGGCAAAGGACGATCTGCTCGATGCGTGCCAGGTATCTGACCGCCTCGGGATTGAACTGCATACCGTAAATTTTGCCACTGAATACTGGGACAACGTGTTTGAGTATTTTCTGGCTGAATACAAAGCGGGCCGCACACCCAACCCGGATATTCTTTGCAACCGTGAAATCAAATTCAAGGCGTTCCTTGACTACGCCACCGGCCTAGGTGCTGACATGATCGCGACCGGGCATTATGTGAGACGTGCCGATATTGATGGCGAAACACACCTGCTCAAGGGGCTGGACGCCAACAAGGACCAAAGTTACTTTCTGCACGCCGTAAATGAGTCTGCATTTGCCCGCAGCCTTTTTCCTGTTGGTGAGATGGAAAAACCCGACGTGCGACATATAGCAGAGCAGCACAAACTCGTTACTCATAACAAAAAAGACAGCACAGGTATCTGTTTTATTGGTGAACGTCGTTTTCGGGACTTCCTGGAGCAATATCTTCCTGCCCAGCCGGGAGACATTTGTACACCTGAAGGAAAACTGCTCGGAACACATAATGGCCTGATGTATCACACAATGGGCCAACGACAGGGACTGGGCATCGGTGGCACCAAATCCGGGGAGGATGCTCCCTGGTATGTAGCCGACAAAGATCTGGATAGGAATGTGTTAATCGTCGTTCAGGGGGGCGAGCACCCGTTGCTGTATCACGATACCCTGACCGCCAGCCAGTTAAACTGGATTAATGGAACACCGGCAAACACCGAATTCCGGTGCATGGCAAAAACACGGTATCGTCAGCCAGATCAGGCGTGCACGGTTTTTGTTGGCAACGACGATTGCCAGGTGGAATTTGATATACCCCAGAGGGCTCTGACTCCCGGCCAATCTGTCGTCTTTTACACAGAGGAAACCTGCCTGGGTGGCGGTGTTATTGAATCCAGGTTCAATCGCCGGTAGCCCTGGCTTCATGCCCTTGTGATCAAACCCATATTATTAGATCTTTATTGTTAAACACTGCAAGGAGTCACATTGAGTAAACCGACACGCGACCAGGTCATTGCACTTGCCGGTATCTTTCAGGCGTGCCATTTGGTGGAAACCCTGTCCAGGAGTGGCTCAATACCTTACGACAGTTTCGCCACCTGCGTGCATTCAATTTTCGAACAGCATCCGGACAACACCGAATCGGTATATGGCAGCCTGCCTTCACTACGCCTGGGAATGGATGCCATGCATGAGCTGTTAACCATGCAGCGCAGCGGACAACCTTCAGACACCATACGATATGTAGTCGGCATCTCCCACCTGCAACACAAACTGAGTCGCAATCGCAAGATGTTGCAAACAGTTGGCCGCGGCATCGAACGCGCCAATGAACAATCGCGGCATTTTTCTGAAACCCACGAAAATGTATTGGCCAGCCTGGCAGATCTGTACCAGAACACATTGAGCACCTTCCGTTATCGTATTCAGGTCAACGGTTACGCCAACTACCTGCAACAGACATCCATCGCAAACCGGGTTCGCACCTTGTTACTGTCCGCTGTTCGCAGTGCGGTGTTGTGGAATCAACTGGGTGGCAGCCGCTGGCATTTGGTTTTTTATCGCAAGCGTATTCTGCAACTGCTTCAGGACCTTCAGCGAGAGGCGTACCAATAGATATACTGACATTAATGGCATACTTAAATGGCATCACTTACTTAAGCTTGAATACGACCTTAAATGGTCGCACGTCGGTAGTCGTACGTCGCACGCTAAAAACAACATGCCTCGTAGTCCTCTGTCACGGGGCATTTGGTTTGTGCGAAGAAGCGTTGGACCGGCCTTAAAAGCGTGCGACGTGCGACCGCCCTTGAGTAAGCGATTGGAAACCGGACCGGCCCACCTGCCGATTTGGCAGCTCGGCCCAGGGAACAACCCCCAACCTGCCCGAATTACTGTTAGCTTGTTTTGCACAATTCCGGGCTACTGCTGCCCCATAGCGATGAACCTGAAATAAAAACGGTTTTCCGGTATGATTTACCGCCTTTCAGCGGTCGCTTGATTCGGCCATGGCATTAGTTACACATCAGTTACGCAAGGGAGTCGCTACGGCGAAATCTGGTATGAACCTTTCAGCACTTACAGCGGTCACACCCATTGACGGTCGCTACGCGTCCAAAACCTCTATTTTACGTAATGTATTCAGTGAATATGGCTTGATCAAATGCCGGGTTCTGGTTGAAGTCCGCTGGTTACAGCACTTGGCGGCGCACCCGAAAATTGAGGAAATTAACAAACTTTCCAGTGATGCAAACTCTGTGTTAAACGGAATAGTTGATAATTTCAATGAGTCTGACGCAGCTCGCGTCAAGGAAATTGAGGCAACCACCAATCACGATGTCAAGGCCGTGGAGTATTTCATCAAGGAACGCATCGCCGACAATACCGAGCTGAAAACCGTTGGTGAATTTGTTCACTTTGCCTGTACATCGGAAGACATCAATAATTTGTCACACGCGCTGATGCTCCGGGAAGGACGCGACCAGATTTTGTTGCCTCAACTGCAAACCATTGCAGACACAATTGCCGGCCTGGCAAAGGCCTTTGCCGATGTGCCCATGTTATCGCGTACTCATGGCCAGACAGCGTCACCAACAACCGTTGGCAAGGAGTTTGCCAACGTTGCTGCGCGGATGTACCGTCAAATTGAGCAGATCAGGCATATCGAATTACTGGGTAAAATTAATGGTGCAGTGGGCAACTACAATGCTCACATGTCAGCTTACCCGGAAATTGACTGGGTAGAAAACGCAAAATGTTTTATTGAGGATTTGGGGCTAAGCTTTAATCCGTACACCACTCAAATTGAACCTCACGACTATATCGCAGAATTGTTTGATGCCTTTGCCAGGTACAATACGATTCTTGTTGATTTTGACAGAGATATATGGGGCTACATTTCTCTTGGCTACTTCAAGCAAAAAGTAATCGCCGGAGAAGTTGGTTCCTCAACCATGCCCCACAAAGTGAATCCAATTGACTTTGAAAATTCGGAGGGCAATCTTGGTATCGCCAATGCCGTTTTTAATCACTTGTCTGCAAAACTGCCAATATCACGCTGGCAGAGAGATTTAACTGATTCTACTGTATTGCGCAATATGGGTGTCGGTTTTGCTTATTCTCTGATCGCTTATGCATCAACCATGAAAGGGCTTGGCAAACTCGAACTAAATGAAGTGCGCCTGGCAGAAGACCTGGATAACAGCTGGGAAGTATTGGCAGAACCGATCCAAACCGTAATGCGTCGTTACGGTATTGCTGAACCTTACGAAAAGCTGAAAGCCTTTACTCGCGGTCAGGCGATGACGCGAGAATCAATGAGCGCTTTCATAGATTCACTGGATTTACCAGACGACGCCAGGGCGGCGCTGCAGGCATTGACTCCGGCCAGTTATATTGGCAATGCTGCAGAGCAAGCCAAAAACATATAGTTGTTGCTTGCCTTCAACCAGGTGCATACCATGAATAACAGCTTTACGAGCCTCGGCGGCGTGTCTGTCGAGGCTTTTTTGGAGGAATATTGGCAGAAAAAACCGCTGCTGGTTCGCCAGGCTTTCCCCGAATTTGAATCACCAATTACCCCGGATGAACTGGCCGGACTTACACTAGACGAAGATGTGGAATCTCGCCTTGTTATTGAAGACAGCCCAGAAGGGCCCTGGCAGTTGCTGCGCGGTCCTTTTGAAGAAAAAGATTTTCAACAACTGCCACCGGATCATTGGACTCTGTTGGTGCAAGCAGTAGATCAATGGGTTCCGGAAATGAAGGCGGTGCTAGAAAAGTTTGCTTTTCTGCCCAACTGGAGGCTGGATGACCTGATGGTGAGTTACGCTCCCAAAGGTGGCAGCGTTGGCCCCCACTTCGATTATTACGATGTCTTTTTAATTCAGGGCCATGGCAAGCGACGCTGGCAAGTTGGCAACAAGTGCGACGATGACAGCCCACGTCTGAATGGCACCTCGCTACGTATTCTGAAACAGTTCGAAACGGAGCACGAATGGGTGCTTGAACCTGGCGATATGCTATACCTTCCGGCTCAATACTCTCACCACGGCGTTGCAATGGACAGCTGCATGACGTATTCAGTCGGGTTTCGTGCGCCCAGTGTTGCTCAAATTATTGACGATCTCGCGACTGAAGCTATCTCGCATTGCAAGGATCATCAACGCTATCGAGACCCCGCGATAAAGGGTGATATCAACCCTGGCGAAATTCCGGCAACGGCGATCGGGCAGCTGAAGAATATTATTGGTGCAGCACTGCTTGACGACCAGCTGTTGCAAACCTGGTTTGGCCGTTATATGACTTCTCGCAAATATCCTGATCTGGATCTTGGCTCATACCAGGACGCAAAATATGACTGGGAAAAATATCTGCAATCAGGGAGAGAACTGAGCCGGCACCCTGCTTCACGTTTCGCCTTCTGTGCCGGTATCCCGGCACAACTGTTTGTCGATGGCGAGGTCACTGAAGTTGAGCAGGCATTTGCCGAACTGTTATGCAGCAATAAAGCATTAAACCGAAAAAATCTGGCCACCTTTATTAACAACAATACCGACAGGAATGTACTTGCACAGCTGGTGGAGTATGGGGCATTGTTTATGCCAGATGAGCATATGCCAAACGACCGTTAGCGAGACAGATAAAGTTGACCACCCCTGAATCCAGGGGTGGTATAAACAGCCTTTTATTCTTTTGTGTATGTATCTCCCTGCATTATCAGCGCTTTTACACTGCCGTCCATGTTCACTGTAAACTGAACCGGCTTTTCATCAAATGCCCAGGCCAGCGGCTCAGTTTGTGTCATTAAAAACGTATTCAGGTACAAAGGTTCCATAAAACCGGTAAAGTTCTCACCATAAACATATACAAGCCGACCATTTTCTTCCCTGACTTTGACCTCTCCCATCAACTTGCTGGAATAATTCCCAACATAGCTGGAAAGAGGTAAGGACGATTCATCCGAAAAATTTTCGGCCCTGGACTTCAAGTCTGCAAGTTCCTGTTTTGCCTTGTTTTCATACTCTACAGCGCTGTCGTAAGCTTTTGCTGCCCAATCCACATTTTCTGCCCCGGTATATCGATCAACGACCCAGCGAGCAATAGCGCTCGCAAGCCTTGAATTCATATTGGTCAGGACGGAAACACCGAGTTTTAATTCAGGAACAAAACTGCCGTACGATATCATGCCATCCGTACCGCCAGCGTGGCCATATACTCGATAGCCACCCGACTCGCTGATGCTGATCGCCAGGCCATATCCACTAAAATTCTCTTCATACCGGGGTTTGGTAATGGCGTGCATTTTGCGAGTCTCGGCAAGAGACTCTTCTGATACTAACCGACGTCCATTAACCGTTCCCCCGTTGTAGTGAAAACGAAACCACTTGGCCATATCTGAAACACTGGAGCTGATAGAACCGGCAGGCCCCCAGTTATCAATATTGCCATGAGGTATAGCAACCGGGGTTTTGTCTTTTCCAAATCTGGAGTGAGGAGTTGCAACATTCGTGTTGCCGTTAAACCTTGTCGAGAGTGTACTGCTGTTTTTCATCCCCAACGGTTTAAAAATACGGTCTCCCACAAACTTGTCCCAGCTTTTACCGGTAATTTCGGGAATGATCTCCCCTGCTGCCATAATCATATAGTTGTTATAAACCCAACCCGCACGAAATGGCTCAACAAGTGGCAAGTGCTTCATCAAGCCCAGCGCTTCCTTTCGGCTCATATTTGGCCTGGACCGAACTTCGATAAAACCGCCCCTTACTCCTGTGCGATGTGACAACGCATCACGCAAGGTTGTTTGCCCCGTCACCATTTCATCACCCACCTGAAAACCCGGCAGGTGCTCCACCATATGGTCGTCAAAGCTCAATTTACCTTCGTCGGCCAACATGGCCAGCGCAATAGCTGTAAAGTATTTTGACTGGGATCCAATAGCAAAACGGGTGTGTTCGTCTACTGGCTCATTTTTGCCAACCGTACGCGTGCCATAGCCTTTTGCGACTATGGTTTTGTCTCCCAGGGTAACAGAAATCGCCAGCCCCGGCTGGTTCCATGTTTTCATGTATTTATTGATATAGTCATCCAGTTCAGCAAGTGGGTCTTCTGCAGCCCACAGGGGCGTGGTGACCATACCCAGAAAAAGAATGACAAACACTTTTGGAAGTCGTTTGTAATTAATCATGGTGATTGTTCCTGGTGATTATTTATTCAGATAACAGCTTAGGATCAACAAACCCAAATGGTCTTGTGACCGTGCAGTTTCACAAAATGCTACAGGCAATCAGACACAGCCAGACACAGCCAGACCGGGAGATTGAATACGACAGTGCATGACTGTCATCGCCGGCTATACTAAACAACCACATCAATGAGAGATATAATATTTTTTGAAAGTTTTTGAATATTTACATCACCCTGAACTCAGGCAATACAAATGACTGTTCTTTCACCAGGCAATCAAAAATCATTGAATCAGGAATTAGGCTCAAAAGCTGGCGTACAGATTAAGAATTTTTGTTGACCACAACCATTTGTATTGTATAAGATGCCACCTTCTTTAAAGCCGCACCTGTTGCGGCTTTTTTTATTGCAGATGTTGTTGCTCCACCGTTGCTGGCATTGAAAATTTTGTGGATTTTCCACGCCAACAAATAATCGAGGAGCAAAACATGCTATCAAATTCAAGATTACAGACTATTATCTGGACTTCCCGCCTGAACGAGTCTGAAAAATTCTACGGTGATTTACTCGGTCTTCCATTAAAAAGCACATCCGATGGCGCTTTGGTTTTTGACGTAGGCGGCAGTGATCTGCGGGTTTCTCCGGTTCCATCGACAACACCTACTGAACATACGGTGCTGGGATTTTCAGTACCGGATGTCATCAGTGTTGTTGCCACACTATCAGATCGCGGCATTGTCTTTGAACGATTCGATGAATTTCCACACGAGCCGGATGGCACGTTGACTACCCCGGAAGGGTCTAAAGTTGCCTGGTTTCGTGATCCTGACGGTAATCTTTTATCAGTAGTTCAATTCCCTCAAGGTCAATAAGGGCCTATCGTGAGAGATAGTTGTATTGCTATCTCTCACATGTCCATTTCCGGTAAATTTATATTCACTGGCGCACCAAAGGGACAACAACCTTGATTGTGGACCGACCGGTCTGTATAATTCCTGCTGACTCTGGCGTATACGCAGTGCGAACACGAAAAAATTTTTGGCACGTTGCATCCATTCCCGCGTCTTTTTACGTCCAAGGCCACCAAGGTAGACGTTCCGTTCTGCGGCGTTGCTTTAATGGCTATCGCAACAGGCATAGCTGTCAACCATTATTGTTATAAGGAATCATGCTATGAAACGCACACTGTTGTTCGGGTTCATCGCTTTGCTAATTGGTTTTTCTTTTAGCGCTTTTGCCCGCAATCTTGAATTGACTGATTACCTGGATTGGGAGGAAGTTGGGGCTCCCGCACTTTCACCGGATGGCAAGCAGATCATTTACACCCGCGGCAGGGTAAACAAGGTAAAGGATCGCAAGGATTATGAACTTTGGATCATGAATGTGGACGGTTCCCGCAATCGTTTTCTGGTGAAAGGCTATGCAGTGCAATGGTCGCCCAGTGGCAACCGCATCGCCTGGCTTGCGCAGTCGGAATCAGGTTCTCCCGAAGTCTTTGTCCGCTATATGGACACCGAAGGATCTGCTACGCAAATTACCTACAACACCCGCTCTCCTGACGGTCTCAAATGGTCGCCCGACGGTAAAACCATTGCGTTTCGCGCGCAAGTGCCTGAACCGGCGTCAGAGCTGGCCCTGCAGTTGCCCGGACGCCCCGAAGGGGCAGAGTGGACCCGTGACCCGGTCATCATTGAACGCTTGCACTATCGTCTGGATCGCCTGGGGTTTAAAAACACGTATAAACACCTCTTTCTTGTGCCTGCGGATGGTGGAACGCCAAAACAATTGACGTCGGGAAACTGGGATGTGGGCCGCCAGTTGATTGGTGTTATGGACCTTGGCCCGAGCTTTGACTGGACACCTGACGGAGAATCCATTGTATTTGCCGCTCATGCCGTAGATGAGGAACCGCTGTCCGGACAATCCGCCATTCATGCGGTGGATGTAAGCAACGGTAAAATTCGCCAGATTAGCCGCATTAACGGTACCTGGGGTTCACCAAAGGTATCTCCCGATGGCAAGACAGTGGCTTACTGGGGGCACGAAATTGAAGAAAAAAACTGGGTATTGCCCAGCCTGAGGGTGATCAATCTGGACGGTACGGATGAGCGCGTATTGGCGTCCGAACTGCCCGACCTGATAGCACATTATGAGTGGGGTTTGCGGAGCAAGGCGCTCTACCTGTCGATCAATGAGAAGGGCTCCACTCACCTGACCAGGTATTCTCTGTCTGGCAAACGCCAGCAAATCACAGAAGGCGCGCACCAGTTTCGGGTCACTTCCATCGGCAAGCGAAACGTTGCCGTGGGCATACTGACGGCGCCGCAAATGACACCAAATGTCGCGCTGGTCAACCTGAAAAATGGCGAATTCCAGCAGTTGACCGATGTTAATGGTGATATTCTGGCTGATGTAGCGCTGGGTTCCGTTGAAGAGATCTGGTACACCTCAACCGATAACACTCAAGTGCAGGGGTGGATTGTCAAGCCGCCACATTTTGACCCCGACAAGCGCTATCCGCTGCTGTTGGAGATACACGGCGGGCCTAACGGCATGTACGGAGTGGATTTCAATTTCCGCTTTCAGGAGTTCGCCGCCAATGACTATGTGGTCCTTTACACCAACCCGCGCGGTAGCACTGGTTACGACCAGGAGTTTGTGGACGCTATCGATAATGCCTATCCGGGGCAGGCCGATTACGACGACCTGATGGCGGGTGTCGATGCGGTATTGGCCAGGGGGTATGTCGACGACAAACGGCTTTATGTTACTGGCTGCAGTGGCGGCGGCACCTTGACCAACTGGATTGTGACCCAAACCAACCGGTTTGCGGCTGCCGTCTCGCTGTGTTCTATCTCCAACTGGATCAGCATGGCCGGCACTTCTGATGTATCGGTTTGGGCAAGTACGCGTTTTCGTCCTCCGTTCTGGCAGGACGCTACCCGCTGGCTGGAGCATTCACCGATCATGCATGTCGAAAATGTCACTACGCCAACCTTGTTAATTACCGGTGAAAATGATTTGCGCACACCTCTGGCGCAGGCAGAGGAGTTCTATGTCGCATTGAAGTCTCGCGGTGTACCAACGGCGCTAATCCCCATGCGCAAGGAATTTCATGGCACCTGGTCCGTACCCAGTAATATGTTGCGCACGCAGCTTTTTTCGCGGCAGTGGTTTGAGCGCTTCAGGGGAGATTAAGGCCATTTTTAATTTGAATGATTGCCTGTTACTCGTGAACTGAAAAATTAAAATCCCGGCTGGAGAAGCGATTATGTTTTTGTATGCCGGGGCAAATCAAGGTGAAAAAATTGAAAAAACTGCTAAAAAGAACGGCAAAATATTTGTTGTTACCGCTCCTTCTCCTGGTTCTTGGCGCTGCTATAGCATCATCGTACCTGGTTGATGTCGCCAAAGACATCAACGATAACACCAATTGGTTTGGCTCTGAAAATGGAATTGATCAGGAAGACTATGTAACTCTTGGTGGATTTGATCAATATATTCGTATTCGCGGCAGGGACAAGGCTAACCCGGTATTACTGGATTTACATGGCGGGCCGGGGGGCGCGCAATCGGGTTTTACTCATCGGGCGCTGCGGCCACTTACCGAGTATTTTACGCTGGTGGAGTGGGATCAACGCGGTGCCGGAAAGTCGTCGGGAGATGATAGCGAGGCACTGGTAGCAACCATGAGTTACCAGCGCATGGTGGACGATACCATAGAATTGATCGAACACCTGAAAACTCGCCTGTCTGTCGAACGGGTAATTCTGGTTGGGCACAGTTGGGGAACATTGTTGGGGCTTGGCGTTATCCATCAGCGACCAGACCTGATTGCCGCTTACGTCGGTGTTGGTCAATGCGTGGCATGGAGGCCCAACTTTGACGAGACGCGGAGGTTAATGATTAATGCGGCAGAAATGGCGGGTGACAACGAAATATTGAAAAATCTGAAGGCGTTGCCCGATCAATGGCCACCTAAAGAAGATTTCGAGGCCAATATAAATTACATTAAAGCTATTCAGGAAAATTTTCCACACTTTGGAGGCGGAATTCATGCTTTAAAAGAACCTGATGTTTTAAAAAGCGATATTATTGTGGATGCTTTACTGTCTCCAGACATTTCTCTGATGAATATGATAAGTGTTTTTGAGCCGAGCAAAGCTACTGAGGCGTTGATGACAGATTTGTATGACCTCGATATACGCAAAGAGCTTGGATATCAGTACCAGGTGCCTATTTTTATGTTTCAGGGAGAACATGACTGGCAGACTCCGACAACGCTCGTCAAACCCTGGTTTTCCAGGCTTGAAGCCCCCTACAAGGAATACATAGCATTTGAGGACTCGGCACATGTTGTAATTGGCGAGGAGCCGGGCAAGTATTTGTTGGAGCTGGTCACCAAAGTCAGGCCTTTTGCAATGAGTGCTCAATAATCCGCGGTAATTTATAAACGGCAGTTTTATAGTTTTTGGGCAAAGGAGTGTCCCTTCAAAAAGCTGTAAGGAATCTCCGGGACAGGCATGTCTGATGTCTATCCCGGAACACCCAAGCTTTGTTTTGATACCCTGTTACTCCACTTCCAGGCTTTGAATCCAATACATTCAAACCAGGGAGAGGACACGGGTACGGAAGACATGGATCTCTCTGGACGACACACCAATTTACTGCAGACCGGAAAATCGTTTTTTTGCGGCAAATTTCTGGTAATTTGGTATTTTTAGTAGATGGACCCTTGCATTGCTGTCCAACAAAGTTTACAGACATGTATTCGGTGTTCGCTGCTGATACCGCCTCCAGCATGGATGCTGCCATCGAGCTTATTAATGAGCCTATCGGGATTAGCCAATATTGTGCCGTATTCTCCTACAGAACCACACTTTTTGTAGCTGATGGAGCCGGGCTTCCTGTCAAATTCAGACAGAGGGCAATTTATCCTCAATTAACGCCGATTCAATCTCTGCAATCCGGGGTATTGTACTCAACAATACATCGGGGTTCAGGCTGATTGAGTTAATTCCGTGCTTCACCAGATACTCGGATATTTCCGGATAGTCAGATGGCGCCTGTCCGCAAATGCCCACCGGGATCCCGTTGCGATGCGCCCCTTCAATGGCAAGGCGCAACATCTCCAGCACTCCGGGATCGCGCTCGTCAAAATCAAACGCGACGATATCGGAATCCCGGTCTACACCCAAAACCAGTTGAGTTAAATCATTGGAGCCAATCGAAATACCGTCAAACAATCTGGAAAATGCGTCGATCTGAATCACATTGTTGGGGATTTCGCACATCACATAAACGACCAAACCGTCCTCACCCTGGCGCAAACCGTGATCAGCCATCGCCTTCAGAACGCGCTTGCCTTCATCCACCCGGCGACAGAACGGAATCATCAATTTTATATTGTGCAGCCCCATCTCGTTGCGGGCACGCTTGAGCGCAGCGCATTCCAGCGCAAAACCTTCGGCATAGGCTTTATGGGTGTAGCGCGCAGCACCGCGAAATCCCAGCATCGGATTTTCTTCTTCGGGTTCAAAATTTGAGCCACCGATCAAACCGGCGTATTCGTTGGTTTTAAAATCGGAGGTGCGCACAATCACCGGGCGCGGATAAAACGCTGCCGCAATCGTACCAATACCTTCGGATAATTTTTCAATAAAATATTCTGCCCCGCTGCCATAACCAGCCGTCAGTTCCTTAATTTGCCGACGCTGTTCCGCGTCACTAATCCGCTTTGGATAAAGCAACGCCATCGGGTGAGCCTTGATGTATTCACTGATAATAAATTCCATTCGCGCCAGGCCAACACCATCGCAGGGTAGCGCACTGTGATGAAACGCCTGTTCCGGGCTACCGAGATTTATCATCAATCCGGTGCGGGGTTTTTCCAGAGTATCCAGTTCGGTGGTAACCACCTCAAACGGCAACGCGTCCGCGTAAATTTTACCCTCGTCACCACCAGCGCACGACACCGTCACTTGCGCCCCGTCAGACAACTCACTGCCATCACCGATGCCCACCACGGCCGGAATTCCGAATTCGCGCGCCACAATTGCAGCATGGCAGGTGCGGCCACCGTGTCTGGTAACCAACCCTGCGGCACGGCGCATCGCTGGCCCCCAATCCGGGCTGGTGCTGTCGGCAAACAGAATTTCACCGTCGCGAAAATTAACCAGTTGATCTTCATTTTCTATATGGTGCAACCTGCCGCTGGCAATGCCATCACCAATCGCACGACCGCGTGCCAATACCTCGCCTTCCGTCGACAATTGATAACGCTTTAGAACATTGCGCGGCTTTTGTGACGCCACGGTCTCGGGGCGCGCCTGCACCAGGTAAAGCTCGCCGTCCTCACCGTCTTTAGCCCACTCGATATCCATCGGGCAGGGCCGACCGTGCAAACGACTGTAGTGGGCTTCGGTTTTGATGGCGCAATCAGCCAGAGTCAATACTTCGGCGTCGCTGAGTGAAAAACGCCGCCGACGCTCCGGCGGTGTTTCTACGTTGTAAACGGTTGCTGCCTTCGCTTTTTGATCGCCGCCGGTTTCGGCACACATCATGGTTAACTGCTTGCTACCCAGGCGGCGCCGCAACACACAACGACTGCCATTGACAAAGGTTGGTTTGTGAACATGGAATTCATCCGGATCAACCTTGCCCTGAACGATATTTTCACCGAGGCCCCAGGTTGCGTTAATCATGACTACATCGCGAAATCCAGAGTCTGTATCCAAAGTGAACATTACGCCGCTACTGGCCAGATCGGTGCGCACCATTTTCATCACCGCGATCGCCAGTGCCACCTGGAAATGATCAAAACCATGGTGCAGACGATAGACAACAGCACGTTCGGTAAACAGCGACGCGAAACAGCGGCGGCAGGCGTCTATCAGGGCCTCCTTGCCACCGATATTGAGGAAACTGTCGTGTTGCCCGGCAAAACTCGCCGACGGCAGATCTTCGGCAGTGGCAGAGCTGCGCACGACCACTTTCAGTTCTGTGCCATATTGTTGGCGGAGCTTCTGGTAAGCGGCAGAAATTTCCCTCTCCAGCTCGGTGGGTAATTCCGCCTCGTAAACCAGAGCCCGCGCCTGCCCGGTTACTGTCGCCAGTGCTTCGCTATCATTCGGCCGCAGTTTGTCCAGGCACTGTCGCAACGGCAACCAGACATCACCGTGTTCAAGCACAGCGCGGTAAGCTTCACTGGTAATGGCAAAACCATTGGGCACGCGAATGCCTTGCGGACTCAGGGTTCGATACATCTCTCCCAGCGACGCCGCCTTGCCGCCAACCAGTGGAATATCGTCAATACCTATGTCGTCAAACCAGCGGATATATCGAGGTGATGGCATGGTCTTATACTCCGGTAAAACGGACTCCAGTAAATAATGTAGTGCAAAATAATGTGGTGCCGGATAAATACAGTTTCGTGTATCTCCTGCCGCTGTTGTTGATACACGTCAACTCGTTCAGTCTCTCCGTTCCATACAGTATTTTCAATCAGGGCGTGTTACACGGAAGGATCATGAACAATACAATTTCTCTATTGGGTGATGACGCAGCGTTGCTGGAGTACCATTGCCAGGGTATTGATCACAGCCAACTGCATCTGCCCGGTCCCGACTTTATTGAACGAACGTTGCGCAACAGCGACCGCCCGCCGGCAGTATTGCGCAATTTACAGAGCATTTTTGATAATGGTCGCCTTGCGGGCACCGGGTATTTATCTATTCTTCCGGTGGACCAGGGTATTGAGCACTCCGCTGGCGCTTCCTTTGCGCCGAACCCGAAATATTTTGACCCCGCCAACATTGTCGAACTGGGATTGCAGGGTGGTTGCAACGCCGTGGCTTCTACCCTTGGCGTACTGGGGTCAGTGGCACGACAGTATGCTCACCGCATGCCCTTTATCGTCAAGCTGAACCACAACGAATTGCTGTCCTACCCCAATCGCTACGATCAAGTGATGTTTGCCGGTGTCCGCCAGGCATTTGATCTGGGTGCTGTAGCGGTGGGAGCAACGATCTATTTTGGCAGCGCGGAGTCACATCGCCAGATTCGCGAGGTAAGCGAGGCGTTTGCCTACGCCCATCAGTTGGGGCTGGTAACCGTCCTGTGGGCCTACTTGCGCAATTCGGCGTTTAAAACTGCTGATCACGATTACCACACCGCTGCGGATCTCACCGGCCAGGCCAATCACCTGGCGGCGACGTTACAGGCAGATATCATCAAGCAAAAACAGGCCGACTGTAACGGCGGTTTTACCGCGCTCAACTTCGGCAAAACAAACCCCAAAATTTATTCCGAACTGGCACCGGACCACCCCATCGAACAGGTACGCTATCAGGTTGCCAACTGTTATATGGGTCGGGTGGGAATGATCAATTCTGGCGGCCCTTCAGGTAAAAATGACCTGCACCAGGCCGTAAAAGCGGCGGTAATCAATAAACGGGCTGGTGGCATGGGCCTGATCAGTGGTCGCAAAGCCTTTCAGAAACCGATGACTGAAGGCATCGAATTATTGAATGCAATACAGGATGTCTATCTCGACAAATCTATCAACATTGCCTGAAGACAATTTCCTGGAGAAAGCCGACTGACGACCACCTTGTTGACTACCGTCAACATTGCAACAGGGATTTTTTATACAGTTTAACGGGTAGCTGGAAACCGTATTAACACCGTAACTGCAACCGTATGTCGCAGAGGAGAAAAAACCATGAGTCTGATTGTCAAAGAGCCGGATAATTTTTTTCGGCGTTTTCACGATGATTTTAATCATCTGTTTCAGTCGTTCAACAATTACTGGCCGTCGACGTTTACCGATGAAGATAGCGACGTCGTCACCAGCGAATGGATGCCTTCCGTCGATATTGTTGAACAAAACGACAAGTTTGTGATCAACGCTGATATCCCCGGCGTGGACCCCAAGGATATCGAAGTCAGCATGGACAATGGCACACTGAGTATCAAGGGCGAGCGCAAACAGGAAAAGACCGACAAGAAAAACGGTTACCATCGTCACGAATGTTCCCGTGGACTGTTTTACCGCCGTTTCAGCCTGCCTGATACAGCCGATCCGAAAAAGATTTCGGCCAAAGGTAAAGACGGGGTCTTAAAGATCACCCTGGGCAAACGTACAACATCCAAACCGAAACTGATTAGCGTACAACAGTCATGACAGATTAATTCATAGTTGATCGTCTATTGGCACTCGTTACCTCTACCCCAAGCAGAGTGCCATATTTCTCCCGCGAATCCCCTCTAACTATTCACGGGAGTTTTTTTATCTGCGATTCGCAAACCTGAATCGCGCTGATGTACCAGCGATGAGTAGAGTTCCAGATAATGTTGCGCACTGCACCGCCAGGAAAAATCCGCAGCCATGCCATTGCGCTGCACGCGACGCCAACTGCTGGAATCATGATGCAATTCCAGCACGCGACCAACTGCGGTAACCAGCTCATCCGTACTGTACTCTGCAAACAGCACTCCGGTTGCCTCAACACCAGCGCTCAAATCGACAACCGTATCAGCCAACCCGCCTACCGCGCGCGCCAGCGGTATTGTTCCATAACGCTGACTGTACATTTGAGTGAGGCCACAAGGCTCGTAACGCGAGGGTATCAATAACACATCGGCACCGGCGATAACACGATGGGCAAACGCTTCGTCGTAACCCACTTTAACGGCAACACGATCAGGATATTGCGCAGACGCAGCAAGCAAACTGTTCTCGATTTTTTCGTCGCCACTACCCAGTACCAGCAGATTGACCGGCAGTTTCATTAACCGGGGCAGCGCTGCAAGCAGTATATCGACACCTTTCTGTTCACTCAGACGGCTAACCATGCCCAGCAACATGTTCCCGGAATTCAGTGGCAATTGACATACTTGCAGTAATGCCAACTTGTTGGGCGCCTTGCGATATAAAGACTTCGAACTGTAATGGCTACAAATAAACGGGTCGTCACGCGGGTTCCATATTTCAGTATCAATGCCATTGAGAATTCCGCTAAACTTCGCACCGCGATAGCGCAGCGCGCCGTCCAGACCACATCCCAAATCAGGTTGTAAAACTTCGCGCGCGTAACCCGGGCTTACTGTGGTCACTGCGTCCGCAAACACAACGCCGCCTTTGATAAAAGACAATTGACGATGAAATTCAAGGCCGCGAAAGTCGCGCAATTCTATGCCTTTTACTGTCGCAGGCAAACGCAAGCGCTCAAATTCAGAAAACGGAAACAGGCCCTGATAAGCCAGATTATGAATAGTAAACACCGTTGCCGGTCGCTTTGCGGCATTTGCCAAAAATACAGGTATCAAACCGGTATGCCAATCGTTGCAGTGAACGATATCCGGTTGCCAGTCCAGTTGCAGGCAACCCAGCGCCATTTCGGAAACGACTTTGGCAAACAGCCCGAAACGTTGTGCGTTATCGTCCCAATCGCGGTGACTGGCATCGCTGTATGGATTGCCGGGTCGATCAAACAAAGCCGGTGCATCAACCAGATAAACGGGTATCCCGGTATCTTCCAGCACTGTCCGTAACAGGCGAACAGGCGAGTCATCATAATCGGAGAGAGTTTCCACGGTGTCGGCATTGTCCATCCCGGCCAACACCGCATGATAGGCAGGCATTACAATCCGCACCGAGCACCCCGCTGCTTGCAGGGCACGGGGCAAATTACCTGCAACGTCAGCAAGCCCGCCGGTTTTAATCAACGGATAGAGTTCGCTACAGGCAAATAAAATATCCATATCTCGGGGCTTGGGGCCTGTCTCCCTGTTTTTATAACGTCGACGATTTCAACGCCATTTGTAGCGGAAACGACAGTGACTCAATAATGGTTGCCGTGTCTTTGCCAACTATATTTTTGGGGCATTCTTCCATCACCTGTTTGCGGCACGATTTGCTGAGTGCATTGCGCAATGCACCGAGAAAATCGGGAGGCGCAATCAGCACCAGTTTGTCGTAAATGTTGGCATTTCTACCCTCCTCCATACGTTCGGCGAGCTGACGGGAAAATTGCTGTGCCTGTTGCTGCCTGATATCGGTGTGAGGTTCCATGGCGTGATGTGCCAACCCGCTGCTGTCGTGGTTGCGCCCCGGTGAATCCGTCAGTATGTCCCGCTCCGGCAATTGCGCTTGTGGAAAACTGAACGTTTCCAGGTCAACCAGACGGCCGTTGCGATTGCGACCCAAAATACGTGCCTCTGTGTGGTTTGCGACCACCAACCAAATTTTTTCCATACCAACTCACCTGTAAAACATTTGCGGTTTCAAGCCTGCTATTTCAAACCCGCTGTTTCAAACCCGCTGTTTCAAACCTGCCGTTTTAATCCTTCCGTTTCATACCCAGGCGAAAAACCACTCCTGCCAGTGGCGGCAACGTCAGGCTCAGTGACCACGGCTGACCCATCCAGGCAACCGGTTCGGCTGAAACCGAACCACTGTTACCAACATCACCGCCACCGTACCACCTGGAATCCGAGTTGAGTATTTCGTAATAACAGCCTGCTGCTGGCACGCCTACACGGTAACGGTAACGAGGCACCGGCGTAAAATTGAGCAGCACGACAATCAGTTCGCCCCGGGCGCGTCGCACATAGCCCAAAACCGATTGCTCACTGTCGTTGCAGTCCAGCCATTCAAAACCGTCGGGCTCAAAGTCGTAATAATGGAGTGCGCTATACTCGCGATAACAACGGTTTAAATCCGTCAGCAGCTTTTTTACGCCTTGATGTGAAGCGTCTTTCAACAACTGCCAATCAAGCTCGCGATTATTGTCCCATTCATTTCGCTGTGCAAACTCGCCACCCATAAACAGCAATTTTTTACCTGGCCAAGTGAACATGCAGGTGTATAACAGACGCAAGTTGGCAAATTTTTGCCAGTCGTCACCCGGCATTTTTTCCAGCAGTGAACGCTTGCCATGCACCACTTCGTCGTGGGACAACGCGAGCACAAAATTTTCGTGCCAAGCGTACAGCATGGAAAACGTGAGCAATTGATGGTGGTAGCGACGGTGGATCGGGTCCTTGCTCATATAACTCAGGGTGTCATGCATCCAACCCATATTCCATTTCATGGAAAAACCCAAACCGCCGAGCCATATGGGGCGACTTACCTGCGGCCAGGCGGTGGACTCTTCGGCAATAACCAAAGCACCGGGAAATTCGCCATGCGCGATTTCGTTCAGTTCGCGCAAAAAGGCAATCGCTTCGAGATTTTCGTTGCCACCATACCGGTTTGGCTGCCAATTGCCGGCAGAGCGTGAATAATCCAGATAAAGCATGGAAGCGACAGCGTCCACACGCAAACCATCAATATGAAATTCCCGCAACCAGTAAAGTGCATTGGCGAGCAAAAAGTTTTTCACTTCGTAGCGACTGACGTTAAAGATCAGCGTTCCCCAGTCGGGATGTTCAGCGCGCTGCCGATCCGCATGTTCATACAATGCGGACCCATCAAACCCGGCGAGACCGTGTGCATCTTTGGGGAAATGACTGGCCACCCAGTCCATCAGCACACCGATGCCCCGGCGGTGGCAACAATCGATAAAGTAACGAAAATCATCCGGTGTGCCAAAACGACTGGTGGGGGCGTAATAACCCGTGCACTGATATCCCCAGGACTCATCCAGAGGGTGTTCAGTCACGGGCAATAATTCGATATGGGTAAAGCCCATCTCGTCAACATAGGGCAGCAGTTCACCTGCGAGTTCGCGCCAGGATAAAAATTCACCGTCATCGCCGCGGCGCCAGGAACCGGCATGGAGTTCATAAACGGATACCGGACGGTGCTGCCAGTCCCAACTTTCACGCTGTTCCATCCACAGACCATCGGACCAGGCAAAAGCACTGTCAGCGCAAACCACTGAAGCGGTCTGCGGACGCCGCTCACTGCTGCGTGCAAAAGGGTCTGCCTTGAGAACAAGCTCAGCATGGTCGCGGTGGCGAATTTCGAATTTGTAACGCGTACCCGCTTCAATGCCAGGAATAAACAACTCCCAGACACCGCTGTTACCCCGGCAGCGCATGGAATGGGTGCGGCCATCCCAACGGTTGAAATCACCCACCACACTGACGCGCTCTGCTTCCGGTGCCCACACTGCAAACAACACCCCCGCAATGCCATCTATCACACGTGGATGTGCGCCCAGCAACTGGTAGATATACCTGTGCTCACCATTGGCGAACCGCTGTAAATCCCGTTCGCTCAGCTGCGGTGCAAAAGTGTAGGGATCGACGGCGCGATAACTCTCGCCGGCATGATCGCACCATTCAACTTCGTAATGCTCCGGCAATGCCTCATCGCCGGTCCACTCGAACAAACCATCACCCTCAATGCGCCGCCATGCGACCGACCGTTCGGGAACGCAAACTGAAGCCGCTTCTGGCAACAATACGCGAGCGCACCAGTAATTTCCCTCGATATGGTGCTGGCCCAATATCGAAAACGGATCGTGGTGTCGCGTTTCCAGCAAGCGACGCAGGTCCTCTTCACTGGCGCTGGATAACGGTTTTCGGATGGATATGCCCTGTTTTGTGGTTGCGCCGATCTGCCACCTCCCCGCACTATCAGGCACTGGCCAATTGCGGCTGATGATGTCCCGTTACCGCTTTCAACATGCCGACAGTTTCCAGAAATGGCAGTTCCGATTCAGACGCCAAATCTGCACAGGCAATCAGATCTCCCGACGACACAATGCCAGCGAGTTTGCCCTGGCGATTCACCACCGGCAGCCGGCGAATACCGTGCTCCCGCATCAGGTCGAGTGCCTGATGCACATCATCGCTGCTGTTGCATTTGTACACTGGTCGGCTGTTTGTCACATCCTGCGCGGTGATTTCCCAGAGTGGCTTGTGCTGCAACGCTGCGCCGATCGCAATATCGCGATCGGTGATAATACCCACGGGCTTGCTCTTTTCGTCAACGATTGGCACACATCCGCAATCGTTGTTCCACATCGTCAGAGCGATGGCATCCAGGGGAGTATCCCGTTTACAAGTGGATACGTTATTGACCATTACCTCTTTAACGTTCATAACGAATGTGCTCCTTCCAGTGAGTGGCCTGAAACTGCAAACCGAGAATGACAAACCTTGTGTTCCTTGTATTGACGCCGGTCAATTTATACCAACAACGAAAATCCAGGCCCTGATTAAATATTGATGTCAGTCAACATCACGGTATAGCCAGGATGCTGGAATGCATTCATATCAGGGCCGGTCTACCCGGGCGACGTAATGCAGGCAGCACCAGTCATGAGATAACCATGAATCGCTCACTATCAACAGAACACGATGACAGCACCATCGCCGGAAGTGCAAGCATCCGTTTTGTCAGTCGCCTGACAAAAAACACGCTGGCACTGATTCTGGCGGGCGGCTGCGGTTCGCGCCTGCAGCAGTTAACCCGGTGGCGCGCCAAACCCGCGGTACCATTCGGCGGTCAGTTCCGTATTATTGACTTCCCGCTGTCCAACTGCGTCAACTCCGGCATTCGTCGCATCGGTGTGCTCACGCAATACAAATCCCATTCCCTGATCCGCCACATTCAGAAAGGCTGGGGATTTTTGCGCGGGGAATTTGATGAATACGTTGAGCTACTGCCAGCGCAACAACGGCTGGAAAATGAATGGTATCAGGGTACTGCAAACGCGGTTTATCAAAATCTCGACATTTTGCGCAGCCACCATCCGAGTTACATTCTTATTCTGGCTGGTGATCACATTTATAAAATGGATTACGGCCCGATGCTCGCCCATCACATCAAGCACAATGCGCAACTTACCGTTGGCTGTATTGATGTGTCACGCAGCGAGGCTTCGGCATTTGGAATCATGACGATTGATGAACAGCGACGCATTACCCACTTTGTCGAAAAACCGCAACATCCCGAGGCGATGCCCGGTGACGGCGACCGGGTATTGGCATCAATGGGAATATATGTTTTTGATACCCGGTTTCTTATCGAACAGTTGATCGCCGATGCTGATCGCCCGGACTCCGGTCACGACTTCGGCCACGATCTTATTCCGTCACTAATCGACAACTACCGGGTATACGCCTACCCCTTCCGTGACACCGATCAACAACGGCGAGCTTACTGGCGCGACGTCGGCACCGTAGATTCTTACTGGCGAGCCAATCAGGAATTAATTGGCGTTACACCGGAACTCAATCTTTACGACCGCGAGTGGCCAATCTGGACCTACCGCGAACAGACGCCACCGGCCAAATTTGTGTTTGACGAACCAAACCGGCGCGGTATCGCTATCGACTCGATGATATCTGGCGGCTGTATTATTTCCGGTGCGCGAATACGCCATTCGCTGTTGTTCAACAATGTCAGTGTTGACGAAGGCAGTGAAGTGAATGATTCCGTGGTGCTACCGGAAGTCCGTATCGGCCGTTTCTGCCATATTAGCAAAACCGTAATCGACAAAGGCGCGATTATCGCCGACGGCGAAGTCATTGGCGAAGATGCACAACGCGACAGCGAACGGTTTTATCGCAGTCCCGACGGGGTGGTACTGGTCACCCCGGACATGCTTGGTCAGGAACTTCACCATGCCCGCTGACAAACGCCTGAAAGTGGTGCTTTGCTGGCACATGCACCAACCCGAATACCGCGACCCGGAGAGTGGCGACAGTGTACAACCGTGGACCTACCTGCGCGCCATTAAAGATTACACCGATATGGCTGCTCACCTTGAGCAAGTGCCAGGTGCCAAAGCGGTGGTCAATTTTGTGCCTGTGCTACTGGAGCAATTTGAGGATTACGGTCGCCGCATCAATGGCTATTTCAGCCACGGAAAAGCCCTGCCCAATGTCTTGCTCAACGCCCTGGTAACAGAGCCCGGCAATGATATAGAGCAACGTTGTGCACTAATAAAACTTTGTGTAGACGGCTATCATGCGCACTTTGGCCAACGCCATTCAGGCTACGCCGCCCTGATCGACAGCTGCCGCTACCTGCTTGAACACCGCAATCAGATTGGCTACCTGCGCAACAGTTTTTTCCACGACCTTTCGGCCTGGCATCATCTGGCGTGGCTCGGTGAAACCGTTCACCGCAGTGACCCGCGTGTGCAACGACTGGTGCAGCGTGCACACAATTTTCGGCTCAATGAACGCCGCGAATTGCTCGCCATTATCGGTGAGCAGATTCACGCGGTTATTCCGCGCTACCGCGCGCTGGCTGAGAGCGGACGCATCGAGCTGTCGATGTCGCCATACGCACACCCCATTGCACCGCTGTTACTGGATTTTGCCAGCGCTCGAGAGGCCGTAGCCGACCTGCCAATGCCCGACAGGCCGGGTTATCCGGGTGGCGATGAACGCCTGCGCTGGCAAATTGACACCGGCCGCCGGGTATTTGATAAATATTTTGGTATCTCGCCACAAGGCAGTTGGCCGGCAGAGGGCGCTATCAGTGTTGCCAGCCTCAAAGTGTTTAACGACTGCGGCTTTCGCTGGGTGGCGAGTGGCAGCGGTGTATTGAACAATAGCCTGCGGCACAACTCCGGCTATCACTACCCTGACACGGCGCTTTTTTCTCCATGGCAAATGGCGGGACAATCCCTGCTCTGTTTTTTCCGCGATGACGGTTTGTCCGATCAGATCGGCTTTAATTACGCCTCCTGGCACGCCGACGACGCCGTTGCCAATCTGATCCACCACCTCGAAGTGATCGACACAAAATGCAGCAAGGCAGCAAATCCGGTCGTGAGTATTATTATGGATGGCGAAAACGCCTGGGAGCACTATCCCGACAATGCCTACCACTTTTTGCAAGCGCTTTACCGCCGCCTGGCCAATCACCCAAAACTGGAGTTAACCACGTTTGCCAATTGTCTGGATGTTGAAACGTCTGCACTGCCCACATTGATCGCTGGCAGTTGGGTACTCGGTTCACTGACCACCTGGATGGGTGAGCGCGATAAAAACCGCGCCTGGGAAATGCTGGTCGATGCCAAACAGACCGCTGACGAAGTGCTCGCCAAAGCAGATCTCAATGCCGGGCAACGAACAGCCATCGAGCGCCAGTTGGCTATCTGTGAAGGCTCCGACTGGTTCTGGTGGCCGGGTGATAACAATCCTGCACCCACCATTGAGGCCTTCGATCAGCTCTTTCGCAAACACCTGACTGCTCTTTACGCACTCATTGATCACAACGCCCCTGACTATCTGAAACACAGCTTTACCCATGCCGCAACCACATCGACCGTGCCCCGGGACGGCGCAATGAGTAGTGGTGTAATGAGACAGGCGCAGTGAAAGACGCCGCGGTATTGGCGCAGCGCTGCAGCGGTATTTTGCTGCCGATCACTGCACTGCCCGGGACCGACGGTGCAGAGTCGCGCCCGCACGGTGACTTCGACAGTGCCACACGCTTTATCGACTGGCTGGCCAGTGTCGGCGCCGGGGTCTGGCAGTTATTGCCGCTCGGCATTCCGGATTTGTACGGTTCCCCTTATCTTTCACTGTCGGCACACGCTGGCGATCCGACCCTGATCGGTCAGAACTGGCGCAGCCAACTGAAAGGCGACAGCCTGAATGGTGAATACCAGGATTTTTGCCAGGCAAACAGCTACTGGCTGGACGACTTCGCGCTGTTTGGTGCGCTGCGCGAAGCGCACGATTACAAAGTCTGGACGAAGTGGCCCGAGCCGCTCCGGGATCGCGACCAGGAGGCACTGCGCGAAGCAACCAAACGCCTTGCCGGCAGACTTGAAGAGATTAAAATCGACCAGTTTCTGTTTTTTAAACAGTGGCGCGACATTCGCGATTACGCTCACCAGCACAACATCGTGTTGTTTGGTGATATGCCGTTATTTGTCGCTCATGACAGCGCCGATGTCTGGGCCTGGCGGGATTATTTCCAGTTGGGGGAAAACGGTCAGCCGGATGTAGTGGCAGGCGTACCTCCCGACTATTTTTCCAACACCGGCCAGCGCTGGGGCAATCCTCACTACCACTGGCCAACACTTCAGCAGGATGGTTTTCGCT
>JBNKFQ010000075.1:0-2048 GCA_050289385.1 Porticoccaceae bacterium
TCGTCCAGGAACACCGTGCCACCTTCCGCCAGTTCAACAATGCCTTTCTTTTCGGTCGTCGCGCCTTCAAATGAGCCAGCGGCATAGCCAAATAGCTCACTTTCTGCAACGTTATCCGGCAGCGCTGCACAGTTCAGAACCAAAAAGGGTTTGTCTTTTCTCAGGCTGTGTTGATGACAGGCTTTTGCCAGCAGCTCCTTACCAGTACCCGTTTCGCCGGTAATCAATAATGGGGCATCCAGGCCGGACATTCGCTTCGCCTGCCGAATCACTCGCTTCATCCCCTGGCTTTCCGCGATGATCATTTCGAACTGGCCGGTTTGCTTGTGGTATGCCGTCATCTGACGTCCCAAGCGCTCTGGCGATTTAAAGGTAATGACGCCGCCGGCGAACAGACGATCGTCATCGTCGTTTTGAATGTGGACAGGGTAAATATCGGCCAGAAAGGTGCGGCCTTTCAGTTGCAGATGCACCGATTCGGCTTCTGGCGTTTCAGCGGACAACCACTTGTTAAAGTTAAAACCCTTAACCCAATTTTTCAGTAATTTCCGACGTACTTCGTCTTCCGGTAACTGAAGAATATCCAGTGATGCCTCATTCGCAACAACGACGTAACCTCGGGCGTCAATTGAAATGACTGGCTCGGGCAACGTACGCAGTAAGGTACGCATTTCCTGTTGCTCTCGTTCCAATGGCATGTAAGGAACAAGAGAAACATCATGAACGCCAGGGATCAAACGAATTTCGGGCATAAGATGCTGGAATTCATCAAATTCGACATTCGGGAAATTCAGAAATATCTCGCCCGATGGGTCAATCTCAATACCACGCAGATCAATCTCATGGTTGACCAGAATATCCAGAATTTCCGCACAGATACCAAGCCGTTCTTCACAGCGGATATACAATCTCATGCCAGCTCTCTCCGACAATATCACCGGGCTTACGCAAGTACGCTGCCCTGTTTTTGTAATTAAATATTTGCGAGAGAGGAAATTGCCCGAAAGCCCCGGTTTTGTCAACCATGCTTTACAGTTAAAAAACACCGGTATTTACACCAATGCGTCATCAGCAGCGGTTCACCCAGAGCAGGTTACCTGCCCTGCTCTGCTGGCAACTCTGCGTTTTTTAGATGGATAGCCAACCAGATCGAGGGGAATCGCCCGTAATGCTAGGAAGCCACCGGCATGCCCAAATCAGGTTCGGTACCATAGTCTGGAATAACAACACCCTGCCAAACTTGGGTAACGAGTTCATCCAACGTCTGATCAGGATAGCGGGATAGCCACACTGCAAGCCGTTCAGCAACATTGGGGTAGGCAATTCGCTGCAACGGTGCCCGGTGCAGAAAACGCTGAATTGCGGCGGAATTGACATCATCTGTCGAGAGACCTAACCCTAACTGCACCAAAGCCAGCGCATTGGAAGCTTGCTCCATCTGTCCTTTTAGCGGTTTTACCATGATCTTGCGGCCCAGGCTCAACGCTTCCGAAGCCAGTTCAAAGCCCGCATTGCAGATAACGCCATCGGTGGCATGCAGGCTCTCTTTAAAACCATCTCTGGAAAACCCTTTCACCAGCACGTTGTTGTGTCGCCCCTTAGGTAAGTCCGCGCAATGAAAGATAAACGGATGATCTACCGTCTGCAGCTCAGTCAACACACGCTCACTCTTCTCGAAAGGCAAGTACACCAGCGTTTGCGAGCTCGGAACGCCATGATTGTGGTCAGCCTCAATAATCGGCGGCAAGATAGGCAGGTTAAAATGATGCCAATGTACGCCAATACCCAGGGTTACCGGCGCAAACCACTTCATAATGGCGTCGGACGCGAAAGAGTTATCAGTCTTGGGAATTGCATGGTCAAACGCGTACTGATGCCCGATACCGATACAGGGAGTGCCCTGCTTGCGCGCGGCCCAGGCTACAACGGGTTCAAAATCCGTCACCACCAGGTCATATTGGCGCAGATCCAGAGTTTTTATGTCCTGTAACATTTGCCCAAGCGACGCCTCAGCAAAGGTTTTTATCAGGTCTACCTTGCCGGCCTTG
>JBNKFQ010000076.1:0-4487 GCA_050289385.1 Porticoccaceae bacterium
GGAATAATGCGGACAATCCCGCCCATGGCGTCGGCGCCATAGAGGGTTCCCTGCGGCCCTTTCAGCACCTCGACCCGCTCGACGTCCACCATCCTCAGGTCGCCACTGCCCTGATTCCCGGCACTTGACAAGCCTGCAACCGGTATTTCGCCAAAATAGACGCCTGTGGCATCTCGTTCTCTCTGCGGATTTGCCGCTATGCCCCGCATGACGATGGAGTTCGTACCTGCACCTCGATCCTGTATGGTAACGCCGGGGATGGTACTGAGGTAGTCGCCCATGCTGACCAGGCCACGTTTTTCGATGGTGTCGGCACCGAGTACAGAAATCGCCAAAGCCGTATCCTGCAGGCGGGTTTCACGCTTGGAAGCAGTAACAGTAATTTCTTCAATAACCTGCGACCTGTCTTTTAAAACCCCCGCACCTGTTTTTCTATCTTCTTCAACCGTCTGAATCACCACCATATTTTCCGACGCAAACTGATAAGACAACCCGGTATTTTCCAGCATTTCATTCAGAGCTGCAGTCAGGGTGTACTGCCCTTTTATGGCCATGGGTTTTTGCAACACACCAATATCATGGGGCACCATAATTTGTACACCGGCGGTTTCCCCCAGGGCAATCAGGGCCGAACCAACCCGGTCGCTCTTGATATCCAGATCCAGTTTATCCGAATCAGCTACAGCCGACAGGCCAATTGCCGCAGACAACAATGCGACAGCAGCAGGCCCGGCTTTGTTTAAACATTTCTTTAACATATCCCACCTCATTTGGTTGCTGTACCCTCTTTTAGCAAGGGTCTGTGGGAGCACGGATAAAATACCTGACCACCCTACAGATATTTTTAATATGTAACGAGATACTTGCAAAATTCCGCTTCGCACGCCCTGACGGCGTTGAAAATGTGCTCGAATGCTCATTTACTCCGTGTAAACTCCGCTTCTGTGCGCATTTTCGCCTTGCCAGGAAGCGCGAATCAGAGTTTTTCAAGTACCTCTAACGTTAGTTATTTTCCGAGCCCACCAAAACAACCCGATCTACATAAGAGATTACTTTAATCGGCATGGTTTGCTCAAAACCCATTAGTGCCGTATTGAGTTGATCAAGACGCACCGTGGCAAACACCTGTAAATCCATAATCGATTTATCTTCTATCAATATCTTTTTTGCAGAATAGCGGTTGAGTTCCTGAATAACTTTATATAAAGGCTCTTCGTCAAAGCCAAGAACACCACTGCGCCAACCAACAAGTTTGTTGATATTTTTTGGCTTCCATGCCAGCAACCGCTGACTGTCAACATCAAATTCGGCAACTATGCCCGCCTCGACACGGCGTTGACCACCAGAATTAATCTGGGCCTTCGGCTCATTACCAACGTTTACCAAAGGCGCCGCTGCCAGTGCGTTTTCATCCTGGCGGTGTATCGCCACAGAGCCCTCGATAACCGCAAGAGTAAACTTGTCGGGAGACTTCAGAATATTGAACTCAGTGCCCAACACACTGACCGAACGCCCACCAAGATTGACAATAAACGGTCGTTCGGGATCAGAAACCACATCGAAATACGCTTCACCGCGTTCCAGAATCACGTGGCGGGAGTGATCGGTCATATCCACCAGCAATCGGGTTGCGGTATTCAATTTGATAACACTGCCATCAGACAGATTTACTGCTTTCTGCTCACCAGTGCGAGTAACATAGCGCAGTACGTTACTGTCACCACCCTCTACAGGCTCGCGCTCAAAAAAATAAACACCAATCGCCGCCGCCAGCATCACCGCCGCCGCTATCGCGGCAACGGGTAAAAACCATTGCTTTTGTTGCGTGATTTTTTGCGTGAATTGCGGCACTGCCGGCTCGTCTACCAGGGCCAACAAATCGGCGTCGTGCTCCAGCACCGACAAGTCATCAATAACCTGGTTGGTAGAGGTAAAGCCGAATTGATATTCCTTGCTTTCGCGACGCCAGTTACTGAATGCTCGCTCTTGTGCGCCAGTCATCTCTCCCGAATACAGGCGAGCAATATTTGCAACGGCACGTCGTTCAGCGAGAAACTGCCGGAGTTTATGCATCATCGACTGCCTCCTGCCTTGGCCAGGGCTGCCCTGCGCACTTTTACAAGTGCTTTCTTTATGTACTTTTCTACAGTTTTCACCGAGATCCCCATTTCGTTGGCAACCTCACGGTAACTCTTGTGCTTGAAGCGGTTAAGAATAAAAGCCTGCCGCCAAAGCGGCGGCAACCGGGTAATAACTTGCTTGACCCGATCCAGCTCTTGCTGCGCCAGGGTAATAACTTCTGGAGTGGCGTCGCAACTGCCATCATCACCCTGAGCCTCAAGCTGTCTTTTTGCCAGGTAGCGACGCTGCACATCGCGGCTGCGCTCCATATCCACCACCAGATGGTTGGCTACCGCGAACAAATAAGAACGGTTGCGCCCTTCACCCGGCGGCAGGCGCTCTGGCAACTGGTCCAGATCTGCCAGTTTGGCAAATACATCCTGAACCACATCGTCCATCTCCTCTCGCACCCCCAGACGCACCCGCAGAAAGCCGCGCAGGGCCGAACTGTGCTCGTTAAACAATCGTTCCAGAGCCTGCTCTCGGGTTTCGCGGCGAAGACCGGGGAGGTCAACCACCTTGCTGTCCTGGTTCGGGGTCAATGGTGACGGTGTCCTGATTACACCTGTTCATAATAGAGCACGGTTAGCTCAAGGGGGCACCCTACGGTTATTTTTGAACCACGATGGGTTCGATGTGAATAGCTTACCTCAAACTGTAATTCTTCGGAGTTCCAGTCCGGGCGCTGTGACGTGGCCAAAGGCTGGTTTGAGGGTTACGGGTTCCAGTCTGAACCGAAAAATTGGCAATTGACCATTGGCCGTTGACCATTGGCCATTTGTTTCATGGTTTTATTGTCACTTGGGTGTAGTGGTTAAGGGGTCTGTTTGAATAAGGAATAATGATCAATAGCCAACGGTCAATGGTCAATAGGCCCCAGCCAGGGGCCACAAGCAGTTTCAGGAGATGCCCGCAAGGTAATTACAGTTGCGCAAGTATGCTCTCCGCGCTACTCACTTCAAGCCCCTTCTCATCCACGTTAACCTGCTCAACCACTCCATCGTTAACAATCATCGCAAAGCGCTTGCTGCGCCTGCCCATGCCGTGCCCGCTGGCATCGAGCTCCAGACCCAGGGCACGGGTAAAATCACCGTTGCCATCAGCCAACATCAAAAGGTTTTCGGCATTTTGAGACTTGCCCCAGGCGTCCATAACAAAAGCGTCATTCACCGCCATGCAGGCGATAGTGTCCACGCCTTTTGCCTTGATGTTATCGGAATTCACCACAAAACCGGGTAAATGAGCCGCGGTACATGTCGGAGTAAACGCCCCCGGCACCGCAAACAACACCACTTTTTTACCGGCAAATATATCGTCGGTAGTGATATTTTGCGGTCCATCCGAACTCATGGTTTTCAGGGTAGCCTGCGGGATTTTGTCGCCAACTTGAATCGTCATTTCTCTCTCCTGGTTGAGTGTTTGTGTTGCCTGCATTCAATTTTCCAGCTCCTCACCGCAAAATTTACAATATTGCGCATCGTTGTCATGACCATAGCGGCCACAACTGACGCACAAGGTTTCAGCCCGGTCACGCTGAATTTCAGTTGCCAGTTCCGCAGTAAGTATTCCGGTAGGAACTGCAATAATCGAATAGCCGGTCAGCATTGCCGCCGTGGAAATCAACTGGCCCAAAACTGTGTGCGGAGTGATGTCGCCATAACCCACCGTGGTAATGGTGACTATAGTCCAGTAAATACTTTTCGGGATACTGGTGAAACCGTTTTCGGGTCCCTCCACTAAAAACATCAACGTACCAAATACGGTACTCAATACCAGCACACCAATAAAAAACAGGTAAATTTTCCGGCGCGACTGGTACATGGATCGCAGCAAGGTGTTGCCTTCGCGAATATAACGAATCAGCTTGAGTATACGAAATATTCGCATCACCCGTAGCAAACGAATAACAAGGAAATAACTGGCAGGTGGCAACAGAAGGGCCAGGTAAGTAGGCAGTATTGAGACAAGATCAATCAGTCCATAAAAACTGAAAATGTATTTCCACGGTCGCGGCGAACAGTAGATACGAGTGATGTACTCCAGCGTAAAGAGAATGGTAAAGGTCCATTCAGCGTAGTGAAACGCCACATCCAGCTGTGAGTTGAGTACTTCTATGGAATCCAGCATCACCGCGACAACACTGATCAGAATTAACCAGATCAGGGCAATATCAAAATTGCGACCGGCTGGAGTGCCGGTGCCAAAGATAATGGTATTCAGCTTTTCGCGCCGTTCATTGTTAGTCATTTTTAATACCTGCCGGTAACCCGATCGTTATTATTGTAACAGGGGACTGGTCGGTAGTCGCACGTCGCACGTCGCACGCTCAGGATTCGCGCCATCGCTTTGCTCGGCCCGGTTCGGCT
>JBNKFQ010000077.1:0-23414 GCA_050289385.1 Porticoccaceae bacterium
ATCGAACATCGAACATCGAACATCGAACATCGAACATCGAACATCGAACATCGAACATCGAACATCGAACATCGAACATCGAACATCGAACATCGAACATCGAACATCGAACATCGAACATCGAACATCGAACATCTTACAGTCCAAGCTTCTTCTCAAGGTAGTGAATGTTCACACCACCAGCCCGAAACTGCGCGTCATTGACCAGACGTTTCTGCAAAGGCGTGTTTGTTTTTATGCCTTCAATAACAAGCTCGTCCAGCGCATTATTCATTCGCGCCAAAGCGTTGTTGCGGTCCTTGCCGTAGCTGATGACCTTGGCAATCAGGGAGTCGTAATACGGTGGCACCTTATAGCCAGTGTACAAGTGAGAATCGACGCGCACACCAAATCCGCCGGGTGCATGGTATGCCGTTACTTGTCCGGGGCTTGGCATAAAGGTAACCGGATCTTCTGCGTTTATCCGGCACTCGAAAGCATGACCGCGAAAAATCACATCCTCCTGTCCAAAGCTCAGTTTTTCGCCGCTGGCAATAGACAACTGCTCTTTCACAATATCGACACCGGTGACCATCTCGGTGACCGGATGTTCCACCTGAACCCGGGTGTTCATTTCGATAAAGTAGAAACAGCCATTTTCGTAAAGAAATTCGAAAGTGCCAGCTCCCCGGTAGCCAATTTCAATACAGGCATTTACACAGGCCTGGTAAACATCGTTGCGTACATCATCGGGAATTCCCGGTGCGGGAGCTTCTTCCAAAACTTTTTGATGTCGGCGTTGCAGTGAGCAGTCGCGGTCGCCCAGGTGCACGGCATTGCCTTGCCCGTCGGCCAGCACCTGTACCTCTACATGGCGCGGTGTTTCCAGAAATTTTTCCATGTACACGGTGTCGTCGCCGAAAGCTGCACGGGCCTCGGATTTGGTCACCACGATGGCATTGAGCAGGTGTGCTTCGGTGTGAACCACTCGCATACCGCGACCACCCCCACCAGCGGCAGCCTTGATAATTACCGGATAACCGATATCTTTGGCAATTGCCAGGGTGCGGTCGTTATCGTCGCTCAGTGGCCCATCCGAACCGGGAACCGTCGGAACTCCCGCCTGCTTCATGGCCTTGATAGCGGAAACTTTATCACCCATCAGGCGAATGGTGTCGGCAGTGGGGCCAATAAAGGTAAAGCCGCTGTTTTCAACCCGTTCAGCAAAATCGGCGTTTTCTGCCAAAAAGCCGTATCCAGGATGAACGGCGACGGAATCGGTAACTTCCATCGCGCTGATAATGCTGGGTACGTTCAGGTAGCTTTCTGTAGACGAGTTGGGTCCAATGCACACTGACTCGTCTGCCAGTTTTACGTGTTTGAGGCTGGCATCAGCCGTGGAGTGCACAGCAACGGTGCGGATACCGAGTTCTTTGCAAGCACGCAATATGCGCAGGGCGATTTCGCCGCGGTTGGCGATCAGTACTTTTTCCAGCATGGTGTTTTCCGGTGATAATTCCTGGTTTTGTGTCATCAGGTTTTTGTCATCAGATGATGGTGATCATCGCCTGGTCAAATTCTACGGGTTCACCGTCTTCAACGAGGATCGCACCAACGGTTCCGGCTTTGTCTGCCTCGATCTGATTCATCATTTTCATTGCTTCAACAATGCATAACGTATCGCCAACCGAAACCTGTTGGCCTACCTCTGCAAAAGGATTGGCGCCAGGTGAAGAGGCGCGATAGAACGTGCCAACCATGGGCGATTTGACTACATGGCCTTCCACTTCAGGGGGCTCAGTAATTGGTGCGGGGGCGGCAGTTGCCACCGGTGCTGATGTGGCGGCAGGTGCGGCTGCCGGCGCTGGAGCAGCAGCCACTGCCAGAGGCGCTGCTGGTGCCGGGCTGTTTCGGCTTATGCGCACGGACTCTTCGCCCTCTTTGATTTCCAGTTCACCGATGTCGGATTCTTCCAGCAGCTCGATCAGTTTTTTTATTTTGCGAATATCCATAACATTTCTCGAAATTGTATTGAGTTCAGGTGGTTGAAAGTTGCATTTTTATATAACAAGTCGCGGCAGTTTCAATTAAGGGAGTTGAGTGCAGCACGCAAGGCCATTTCATAGCCTTGCGGACCGAAGCCGCAGATCACGCCGTTGGCGATATCCGAAAACCATGAATGTTGGCGAAACTCCTCTCGCGAGTACACGTTTGACAGATGCACCTCTATAAAAGGGATGTTGACAGCCAGTAACGCGTCGCGCAGTGCCACGCTGGAGTGTGTAAAAGCGGCGGGATTGAACAGGATGTAGTTGACACCCTCGCGGCTGGCGTCATGAATGCGGTCAATCAACTCGTATTCGGCATTGCTTTGAAGTGCCAGCAGATGGTGGCCGTCTTTCAGGCAGATTTCGGTCAACTTTCGGTTGATGTCTTCCAGTGTTTCTGTTCCGTATATCTCGGGTTCGCGGCTGCCCAGCAGATTGAGGTTTGGTCCGTGTAAAACAAGGATGGTCGCCATGATGCTATTCCGTGCTTTATGCAGGTAGCGGGAAGTCTGCAACAAAAGTGGCGGTAAGTCCAACTTTTTGCGATTTTTGCTTGTTTCGCTGCCAATCGCAGCAAGATGTGCGAATAAGCCGACAAGAAGTGATGAGTAGAAACTGCAAACCTGGCCAGATCGAGTCGAAATTGCCGCTTTTCGACCGCTTTGATGGTGTTTTCTTGAAACTTCGGCGAAAAATCCATTTATTGTCGCGAAAATCTTTTAATTTCTGTGTTTATGGAGATTTTTAGCATGTGGGGCATGGGTGTGGGCCAGATTCGTGGTGTCGAGAATGAGCGAATTGGTCAACACAGCGAAAAGTTGTCTATACAAAGTGTTGTGTTAACCGGCAAGGATAGCCGGTATGACACAATGATCAAAAAAGTCATTTAGTATTTGCTTTGAGAGTTGAGAGAGTAGCGAACGTGTTATAGTCGTGCTGGTTTGGCGGGGATCAGGTTCCAATGATTAAAACAGCAATATCCTTCATTTTATTTTTTGCAGGTATCGCAGTTTCAGCTCAGGAAATTGACATTAAAGTGGAGAGTGCGTTTGTGCGTGGCATGCCTCCTGGTCGTACTGTCACTGCAGCATTTTTTAATGTTATCAACCGGGGCACAACAGAGTGCATACTGAACGGCATCGAGACACCGGTTGCAGAACGCGCGGAAATTCACAGCCATCTCCATGAAAACGGCGTGATGAAGATGCGACAGATCGACAGTGTCGAAATACCTGCCGGCGAGACCGCAAACTTTAAGCCGGGTGGCTTGCACATTATGTTGTTTGGTGTGCAGCCTCTGGCCGATGATACAAGTGTGGCGTTAACTCTGGAATTTGAAAATTGCGGCAGCTTGCCGGTACAAGCCAGAGTGCGGAGTGTTCGCGACTGACCATTCTTATATAAGAGAATATAAGAGAATATAAGAGAATATGGATATTTTGCGGCGGAACACTTTGACCAATACTTTGACCAACAGTTTGACCAAAACAACAGCAAGAGGGTAAACACGTGAGTTTTTCCAGTTGGCGAGCAGGCTGGAAACGAAGGGACCCGGATGCCGGAGCCCCCGATGAGCCATATTCTTCGGCGCGGAAATCTTCGAGCGGGTTTTCGACAGATGGATTGTCTGAAGACAAGTCGTCTGTGCGGCGTTTGGTGCTGCTGTTGTTGGCGGTGTTGCTAGTGGTTCTCCTGGTGGTGGCCTGGCTCTGGAGTCGTGAACCGGACCAGTTTGATGTTGTCGCCAACGCTCAGCAGAGGGTCGGCGACGGTGAACTGGCGATTGGCGCGACCACCACCGCTACCTTGCTGGGAGTGGCGGAAACCCTTCTCGAAAAACCCGGTGGACTGTTGAGTAACGATGTTGTTCCACCGGGTGTATGGCTCGACAATATCCCGGCCTGGGAATTTGGCGTCATTACCCAGGTGCGCGAACTGAGCAAGGCCATGCATGAAGCCTTCAGTCGTTCGCAGTCTCAATCTACGGAAGATCCCGATTTGGCGTTGGCCAAGTCGCGTTTTAATTACGATCACAACAAATGGCTGTTGCCGGCATCGGAGTCTGAATACCGCGACGGTATTCGATATCTGCAGGCTTACCTTGAGCGCCTGACTGATGTTGATGAATACAACGCCCAGTTTTACGCACGCGCAGATAATCTCAATTACTGGTTGCGAGTTGTCGAGAGCAACCTGGGCAGTTTGTCACAACGGTTAAGCGCCAGTGTTGGTCAGCGCCGGTTGAACATTGATCTGGCTGGCGATACGGCGGCCAGACAGTCAACCCCGGCACCTAATGAGATTGAAGTTAAAACGCCCTGGTACAAAGTGGACGATGTTTTTTACGAAGCGCGTGGCAGTACCTGGGCCCTGATGCAATTCCTCAAAGCGGTTGAAGTGGATTTTGAGCAAGTGCTGCGCAAAAAAAATGCACAGGTTAGCTTGCGACAAATTATCCGTGAACTGGAAGCATCACAAGAACCGGTTTACAGCCCGGTAATTTTAAATGGCAGTGGTTTTGGTGTGCTTGCCAACCATTCTTTGGTAATGGCTTCATATATAAGCCGGGCGAATGCCGCTTTGATAAATTTACGTGAGCTTTTGGCTCAAGGTTAGGGTCTGTTGACACGCTGTCTTCAGACTTTGTGAAAAAGAGCTCCTTAATGGTGAGAATACCAGGTGAATGGAACTCCGGTTTTTGATGCAAGTCTGAGAAGCGATCTGGCGCTGAAGGCGTTGGCGAGCCAGCCCCTTGGAATAGCGATTATTGGTCGCGACTATCGAGTGCAGTTCTGGAACGACTGGATGGCGCAGTGGAGTGGCCTGTCTTCGTCGCAAATGATGGGTCGTCCGCTCGACAGTTTGTTTCCGGATCTTGCCGGCAGTGAGATGTCTTCGGCAATAGCTGATGTATTGCTGGACGGCAGCAATATTTGTTGGTCGCAGACCGTAGACCCCGAACGTCTTGACCGGATAGAGCGGGCCATGACTCGTGGTGATCGGGAGTTGCCGTTGCATCGCATGCAGTTGAGTGCCATTGAGCTGGATGGTGCAAGTTACTGTCTGTTGCAAATAGACGAAGCACCCTACGATCCGGTAGCACTGTCCGATCGCAAACAACGTGCGCCCGACTGCAGTCGGGGAATGTACCCTGCTTATATTGAGACGGACTGGCTGGCAGTACTGACACTGGATGCATTGGGTTATATTCAGGACTTGAATGCCGTGGCCGAAAATCTGTTCGGTTACAGCCGGGACCAGCTACTGGATGCTCCCGTGCGACTGTTGTTTCCGGAATTCGAGAATTTGCCAGAAGGTGATCTCAAAAATCACATTGAATCGCTGGTGCGCGAGCAGCCTGGCGGTCTGATAGAGGCAGCGACAGCAGACGGGGTTTCGCTGCATATGGAGATGCAGGTATTTCGTTCCGTTGGTAACTCTGGCAGTTTTGTACTCTGTTGTAGTGACTCGTCAGCACTCAGTTCTGCTGAGGAAACCCTGTTTCGTCAGCGCGAGCTGTTCAGCGCGGTTTATGAGCAAGTGGCCGACGGCATCATGTTGGCCGACGATCAGGGTTTAATAGAGCATATCAATCCAGTTGGTCTCAAGTTGCTGCAAGTAACAGAGGCGTCTGTGGTTGGCAAGCTGGCCCAGGAGATATTGACCTTTGCCAGCGCAGATGGCGACCGGTTACCTTGTATCGCCAACGAAGCACTGACCCGGGGCACGGCAGTTACTTTGCCGGAGTCGGCACAGCTGGTATTGGACGGAAGCGACCCGGTGCCGACGATGGCGACGGCGACTCCCTTGCGCAATCGTGAAAATGAACTGGCTGGTGTGGTCATTGTGTTTCGCGCTGCCAGTGAGGCGCGGCGGGTGTCGAGTCGGCTGGCCTGGCAATCCCTGCACGACCCTCTTACGCAACTGGCCAATCGCCGTCACCTGGAAAGCGAACTGGTGCGCGCCATAGAAGACGCCCATGCCAACAACAAAACTCACACACTGCTTTATATTGATCTCTACAATTTCTCGGTGATTAACGACACATGTGGTCACACCGCGGGTGACGAACTGCTGCGTCAGTTTGCGCGGCTGTTAAGCCGACAAGTGGGTGCCGATGATCTGGTGGCCCGTCTTGGGAACGACGAATTTGCCGTGCTGGTAAAAAATCGCCCGGTCGAAGAAAGTCGCGCACTGGCCGATGAATTATTGTGGCAGATCAAGGCGTTCAGTTTTCCCTGGGGAGAGCGCCGCCTGAAGATCGGTGCCAGTATTGGTGCCAAAGTAATTGATAATAAAACCGAGTCGGAAATTGATGTGCTGGTGGGGGCCGGTTCCTCCTGTGCAATGGCGCGCGAAGCGGGCCGAAATCGTGTGCATTTTGAGTATCGCAGCAAGGAAGTCGCCCAGCGGCAAAACCTTGCAGAGTGGATTCCCCGTATTACAGAAGCGCTGGAAGAGGATCGATTTATTCTGTATTGCCAGCCGATTGTCCCGGCGGCAAAAACAACCATGAGTGATTCTGATACGCGCCACTATGAACTTCTGGTGCGTATGGTAGACAGGGATGGCAAGCTGATTGCCCCGGGCAAATTTATTCCGGCCGCTGAGTACTATGGTCTGATTGACGACCTGGACCGCTGGACACTTAAAAAAGTCATCAAGTTTCTGAGCGACAATCAGCAGCGAAAAGGCAGTCGTCAGTTGCGTTTTTCAGTAAACCTGTCGGGTCATACGGTCGGGGACGAAGCCTTCAAGGAGTATGTACTGCGCAAATTCAGGGAAACCGGTATTGACCCCCGGCAGTTGCAGTTTGAAATTACCGAAACTGCGGCGGTGCGCAACTTTGATCGCGCCATGGACCTGATTCACGCACTGAAAGCGAAAGGTTGTTACTTCTCACTCGATGACTTCGGTAGCGGTCTGTCATCATTTGCCTATCTCAAGCAGCTGCCAGTGGATTTTCTGAAAATTGATGGCAGTTTTGTCCGTAATATGGAGCTGAATGATATCGACTACTCAATGATCAGCACCATCAACCACCTGGGCCACATTATGGGGATCCGCACTGTGGCAGAATGCGTCGAAAACGACACCCAGTTGGCGATGTTGCGCGAGATTGGCCTCGATTATATTCAGGGGTATGCGGTTGCCAAACCCAAACCGCTTCACGAGTTATCTTGCGGGGTTGTTGAGGAGTAGGTTATTTGCGGGAGAGTGTTGGACGTTCGATGTTCGATGTTCGATGTTCGATGTTCGATGTTCGATGTTCGATGTTCGATGTTCGATGTTCGATGTTCGATGTTCGATGTCAGGTCGAGCACCACCTGACATAAAGTTCCCGGCTCTGCCAACTTTTATTATATTTCGTCAGGCGGTGGCCCGTCCTGCGGCGCTCAGTCAGGCCGAGCCCGGCGACGGTCCGAATCTTTTTCGTCCAACATCGAACATCGAACGTCAAACATCAGCCGCATCCAGAATTTCCCGATGCTGCTCCGGTTGCAGGCGCGGACCAAACTGGCTGACCACCACTGCCGCCCCTCGACATGCCAGGCGCCCGGCACAGGCGTAATCATGGCCCTGACTCAGCGCATACAAAAAGGCTCCGGCAAACATGTCGCCTGCCCCGTTGGTGTCAACAGCCGAAACCTTGACGGGTTCAATCCGATGCAATTCCGCGCCGTCAAACACCAGCGCGCCGTCTGCACCCAGAGTAATAACAAAGGTGCGGGCTGTGTCAGTTAATATCCTCGCAGCGGCGCTTATCTCTTTGGTGTTTGTCCAGCCCAGCGCTTCTGCCTTGTTGCAAAAAAGCAAATCCACTTTTTCGCCAATCATTTCCTGCAGTCCGTCGCGAAAAAATTGCACCATGCTCGGGTCAGATAAACTGAGCGCCGTTTTTACGCCGGCCTGTTCTGCTATTTTTCGTGCCGCTACTGCAGCTGGTCGACCCGTGTCAGATGTCGCAAGATAGCCTTCTATATACAGGTAATCTGAATTACGGATGGCTTCCGGGTGCAAGTTGTCTACCGAGACTGTTGCGCTGATACCGAGAAAGGTATTCATTGAACGTTCTGCATCGGGTGTGATCAATACCAGGCATTTGCCGGTTACACCTTCTGGCAGCTCTCCGTTTTTGTGATAGCCGACGCCAGCGTTTTCCAGATCTTCGAGATAAAAACGGCCGTTATCATCGTTGGCCACCTTGCAGGTGTAAAACGCATTGGCGCCAAAATAGCTTGCCGCAATAACCGTGTTGGCTGCCGAACCGCCACTGGCGCGACGCGATGCCACCAGATGCCCGGAAAGGTGTTCAATCAGTTCGTTTTGGCGTTTTTCATCCACCAGGGTCATTAAACCCTTTTCGACGTTGAGCGCGTCAAGATCATTGTTTTCGACTTCAATTTCAGTGTCCACCAGCGCAGCGCCGATGCCGTATATGTGGTATTTCATGGTGTTCCTTTTTGGAAAATGGTCGAGTCAGGGTTGTTCGATGTTCGATGTTCGATGTTGGATGAAAAACCCTGGAGTCGAGCAACAGGCCCTGACCTGGTTTGCGTCGAACGTCGAACATCGAACGTCCAACAACTCAACAAAATGCACACGATAAAGCTGTTGTAACATCTTCACTCCACAGTTCTGAACGCCACCACCACCGGCAAGCGTGCCGCGCGCCAGGCCGGGAAAAACCCGCTGATAAATCCAATGGCCAGCGCCATGGTTGCGCCCTGGGCAAAGAGATCGGGAGACAGCTCGAAACTGAATACCACCTGGGTAAAACTGCCGCCCAGGGTAGAGGCATTCAATCCGTCAAACAACAGAAACGCCGCCGCCGAACCAATAGCGCCACCAATCGCTGCCAGCACCAAAGCTTCCACAACCGTACCCACAAATGCCGATAAACTGCTGAAGCCGATAGCCCTGAGTGTGGCTATTTCGCGCGAACGTTGAGCCACGGAGGTGTACATGGTGTTTAACGCGCCAGCCAGGGCGCCCAGTGCCATCACCATACTGATTACGCGTCCAAAGATGGCGATATAGCTCAACTGTTTCCCCTGGCTGGCAAAATATTCTGCTTCTGTTTGAGTATCCAGATTCAACCTTGGGTCGTTAGCGACATACGCTTTGATTTTCTCCAGATCGTCGGGAGAGTTCATCTGCACACGCATGGTTTGATAGCTGCTGCCACGGTTGTACAGGCTCTGAATGACCTTGGCATCGGCCCACAGTTCGCTTTCAAACACATTGCCGCTGGCCCGAAAAATACCAACGACGCGCCAGCGGTTTTTGCCAAAACGAATCTCCTGACCCAGATTAAAACCGTCAAATTCACGCAACACCCCGGCACCCACAATCATTTCGTTGGTGCCTGGTGTAAACATGCGTCCTTCGGTAATTTCCACATTGCCGCGCATGGCGATGCCGCGGTCGTTCAATCCTCGCAAGGGGATATTGGCTTCGGTCTGGCTGGATTTTTTAATGCCGTCCACAATGACATAAAGTTCAGCAGAAGTTATCGGGCCATCGGCGTCTCGCGCCACACCAGGGGCATCGTTGATCAGGTTAACCTGATCGCGGCTGATCACGCTGTTGAGTTCGGCGCCGGAACCTTCGCGCATAAAAAACGCGATACTATCCGAACCGGTGCTGGACAGTGTGGCGTCGAAACCTTTGGCCATAGCCAGGAACGCAAGTAAAATTGCGACCACCACGGCACTGGCCAGCACCATCGCCGATGACATCCAGATGCGCTGGTGCAGACTGCGCACATTCATGGTGATTACCGCCGAAATTTGAGACAGTAAAGATCCCATCAGTTACCCCCTGGCGAACGCAGTGATAATATTTAATCGAAACGCATTGATCGCCGGTGCCAGTCCGGTAATCAGCCCCAGCGCCAGCATGTAGCCCAGAGATTGCAGGGCGATTTCTTCCGTGAGTACAAGGTTGGGCAAAAAGCGCGCCAGCAGCCCCTTGATCATCTCTACCGCACCGTAGGCTGCTGCCAGTCCCAGCAGACCGCCAAGCAAAGACAACAACATGGACTCGGCCAATACCATTTTGAATATGCGAGCGGCGCTGAATCCGAGAGTTTTTAGTACCGCGATTTCTTTGGTGCGTTCCCGAATCGACAGCACCATGGTATTGCCCACCACCAGCAGGATGGTAAAAAATGCGGTAAATACAACGCCGAAAATAATCAGGCCAATATTGCCCATCTGTTCGATAAACGCTTTGTTAAACGCTTTCTCTGTACTGGTGTCGGTCTCAGCCTGGGAGTTGGCAAACATGTCGTCGATGGTTTTGGCGACGCTTTCGTTCAGTGACGGATCGGTGGTCGTAAGAGTTAACCAGCCAACATGGTCCTTGCGCCCAAACGTTCGTGTTTCCATAAAGTACTTGTAGTGAATCAGCAAATAGCCCGTGTCGGCGCCTTCTTCGGCCGTCGAAAAAATACCTTTTACCACCATGTCCCAGGTGTGACCACCGTCCTTGTGCGAAAAAATATTGGACGAAATCGGAATGCGGTCACCCACTTTCCAACCGTAGACGAGAGCCAGGCGCTCGCCCACCAAAACACCTTGCCGGTCGCGCAGCCAGGCTTGTTTTTGGTCTGCCGGCAACAACAGTTCGTCATAAACGTCCAGATAGCTTTCCGGGTCAACTGCCATGGTCACTATCTGGTTGGCTTGCTCCTGAAAATAGCCGCCGAACCAGTTGGCATGAGTTACAGCCTTTACGCCCTCCAGTGCTTTTACCTTGTTTACGTAGGAAACAGGCAAGGGATTGGTAAAGTTAATGCTGTTGACCACCACCAGTCGGTTGTCTGCCGACATTTCCACACCGCTGTCGAGTGCACCCTTCAATGCAGTCACAGCACCGTAGATCAAAAAGGCCACCATAATCGCGAAGCAAGTCAGAAACAGTCGCAACCGTTTTCGCGTCAGATTTTTATAAATCAGATAAAAGTCTTTCATGCCGCCAGGTCCTTCTCGACAAACTCCCCTTTGTCCAGGTGCAAGGTACGTCTGGCGTATTTTGCTGCCGCCGGGTCGTGGGTCACCATAATGATGGTCTTGCCGAATTCATTGTTCAGCAGCTGCAGCATTTCCAGAATTTCGTCTGCAGTATGGCGGTCCAGGTCACCCGTGGGTTCGTCGCACAGTATCAGTTTGGGGTCGGACACAATCGCTCGCGCGATAGCCACGCGTTGTTGCTGGCCGCCAGACATCTCCCGAGGCAAGTGTTTGGCGCGATCTGCCAGGCCCACCAGTTCCAGCGCCGTTGCCACACTTTGGCTGCGCTGCTTTTTGTTGAGATTGGTTAACAACAGGGGCAATTCCACATTGCGGGCGGCATTGAGCATGGGCATTAAATTGTACGACTGGAAAATAAAGCCGACATTGTTGGCGCGCCATGCCGCAAGCTGACTTTCCGACAACGAATCAATGCGGCTGCCATTGAAAAAAAGTTCACCGCTGTCGGGCTGGTCGACACCGCCCAGCATGTTCAACAGGGTGGTTTTGCCCGACCCCGAAGGCCCCATAATCGCCAGAAAATCGCCTTCACCGATTTGCATGTTCAGTTTCTGAAAAATGCGAATAGTTTCGCGGCCCTTGGTAAAGCCCTTGTTGATTTCTTTCAGATCAAAAAGAATCTTGTCGGTCATGGTTATTTCTCCGCTGCAAACAAATCCCGGTTAACAGGCTTTGGATTAATCCTTCAAAAACGCAACCTTTACACCCATGTCGGGCAAGATGCGGGGGTCTTCTTCCTCAATTCGTATACGCACGCGAACAGTCGCCTTGGCGCGGTCCGCGGTTGGGATAATGGCGGCCACTGACGCCGGAATAGTCCAGTCGGGATACGCATCCAGGTTCGCTTCTACGCGCTGATCCGTATGTACCCGGCCAATAAATGCCTCGTTTACATCCACTTCAATTTCGAGCGAAGCCATATCCACAATGGTGCAGATCCCCGTGCGGGTAAATCCGCCTCCCGCTGAACTGGGGGCGACGATTTCTCCGGGTTGGGCATTCTTTTCGGTAACCACACCCGAAAACGGTGCCCGGATAGTATAGTCATCAAGACGTTCACGCTGGCGCGTGACTTCCAGTTTGGCTACCTCGATATTGGCTTGTGCGCCAGCGAGGGATGCCTGCAAGCTGTCTACATTGGCCTGGGCACCGGTAATGGCCGACTCGCTGGAAAATTCACTGTCCTTGAGTTTGGTTACCCGCTGCAATATTCGCCGTGCCTCTGCCAGGTTGGCTTTAATGCTTTCAATGTTGGCCACCTGAACTTTCACCTGCGCTTCGGCATGGTTCAAATTCACACGGGCGAGAGCATCGTCAAGTTTGGCCAGTACCTGACCTTGCTGCACGCTCATGCCCTCTTCCACGGTGACATCAGTGATCAGCCCCATAATTTCTGCCGAAACCGTAGCCATGCGCCGGGCAGTAATATAGCCCGATGCGTTCAGAATACGATCGCTGGCAGGGGCGGTGTTTGTTTCGGGTTTGGTGGTTGCAGTCTGTGGTTCGGAATCGGTATTTACTGCCGCTTCCTGCGTTACCGCGGCACTTGAATTGTTCAGATTGGCAGCTTGTGAAGTGCCAGATGAGGTGTCAGTCGGTTTAAACCACCATGTCACCAATACCCCACTGGTTGCGGCAAGCAACACGAGAACAATAAGCCAGCCTGCAGACACGCCTGATTTGGTTTTCTCGTTGCGGTCAATTTTCAGCTGGCCCAGCAGGTCACTCTTGTCGTTCATGTTTCAAGTCCCTCTTCCCGGTTGTGGAGCTTACTCATTTCTGGTGCTGCTTCCAAGCGACAAACAAACGACAAATGGCAAGATCATGTTGAAGGAGACTAGTTGGGCAAGCATCATCTTGCGCGACACGATATCATTCGGTCTGTTATGTCGTTGTATTGGAGTACTGGTTTGGCGAAGCGCAAAAAGAGAAAAGCATCCCGTAAAAAGACACAAAATCGCTGGCGCCGTCTGTTTTGGAAAAGCACGCTCTGGTTGTTTGTGCTCGGTCTGCTCGGTTTGGCCACCCTGGATGTTATGGTGCGCGTCAAATTCGAGGGCAAAAAATGGGCATTGCCCGCCCACGTTTACGCCAGATCTCTCGACCTTTACGAGGGGCTGCGAATCAAGCCGAAAGAACTCAGTTGGGAGCTGGATGCTCTGGGTTATCGGGCAGTCAGCCGCGTGGCAGAGCCCGGGCAATATCGCCGTCGCAACAACACGATAGAGCTTTATACCCGCGGTTTTCGATTCTGGGACGGCGAAGAGCCAGCGCGCCGCTACACCGTAAGCTTTGACGGCAATCTGCTTTATTACCTCGGCAGCGGTGATGACAGTCCGTCCGTTGTGCGCCTGGAGCCGCTTCGCATGGGCGGTATTTTCCCCGAGCACCTCGAAGACCGGGAGCTGGTGCGCCTGGATGAGCTGCCACCCTGGTTGCTGGAAGGTTTGCTCGCCATGGAAGACCGCAATTTTTATCAGCACTACGGTGTATCATTTCGCGGAATTGCCCGGGCAATGCTGGCTAATCTGCGAGCCGGCGGCATGAACCAGGGGGGGAGCACCATTACCCAGCAACTGGTCAAGAATTTCTATCTCACCCAGGACCGCAAGTTGTGGCGCAAGATAGTGGAAATACCCATGGCCATGCTGCTGGAGCTGCACTACAGCAAAGGCGAAATTCTGGAAACCTACATCAATGAGGTATTTCTCGGCCAGGCGGGCAAGCGGGCTATTCACGGCTTTGCCCTGGCCAGCCGACACTATTTCCAACAGCCGTTGCAGGAGCTGGACCTTCACCAGGTTGCCCTGTTAATCGCGGTGGTAAAGGGTGCGTCCTATTACGACCCCTGGCGCCACCCGCAACGTGCCCGCCAGAGGCGTGATCTGGTGCTGGCTGCCATGCAAGAAAACAATATCATCGACGCCAAAACGGTAGCCCGATATCGCAATAAAGGCCTGGGAGTTGTTGCCCGACGGTCGCTGGCTCTGAACAATTATCCCGCGTACCTCGACCTGGTAAAACGGCAGTTGCGCGACGATTACAGCTCTACAGATCTCAACAGCGAAGGGCTGCGAATCTTTACCAGTTTCGACCCGCAAATACAGCGCCGACTGGAGCACAGCATTAGCAGCCGCCTGGACAACCTGGAGCAGGGTTATCGTATTGAAAAAGGGCAGCTGCAAGCTGGCGCTGTAGTCACCAGTGTTGGATCGGGTGAAGTTGTCGCAGTGGCTGGCGGTCGCGAGCCGCAGTTTGCCGGTTTTAATCGTGCCCTGGACGCGCAACGCACAGTGGGGTCCACTCTGAAACCGGCCGTTTATCTCGCGGCCCTGGAGAGTCAGGGGTACACCCTCGCATCCATCCTGAAGGACGAGCCGCTCACCGTCGATATGGCTGGCGGCCAGCGGTGGCGGCCGCGCAATTTTGGCCGGGAAAGTCACGGTGATGTGCCGTTGTACAAGGCACTTGGCTACTCTTACAATCTGTCCACCGCCCGTCTGGGTATGGATATTGGTATTCCGGCGGTAGCAGATGCCGTTAACCGCCTGGGTTTCGAGCGCAACGTTCCGGAGTTACCGTCGTTGTCGCTGGGTGCAGTTGGCATGTCACCGTTTGACGTATCCGGCATGTACCACACCATTGCTGCTGACGGATTCTACACACCGTTGCGAGCTATTCGCGCCATTTACGATGCAAACAACCAACCACTCAAACGGTATCGTCACGAGGTAGAACAGCGCTTCGACCCGGAAGCTATCCACCTGTTGCAGTACGCCCTGCAGGTTGTGGTGCGCGAAGGCACCGGCAAAAATGTGTATAAAAAATTGCCATCCGACCTGGTGGTTGCGGGCAAAACCGGCACATCCAATGATCAGCGAGACAGCTGGTTCGCTGGCTTTAGTGGCAATTACCTCAGTGTGGTGTGGCTGGGCCGGGACGACAACGGCAAAATGCCGTTGACGGGTGGCACGGGGGCGTTGCGAGTGTGGGCCGATTTGATGGCGGGTATCGACAACGAACCACTGGCCTTTGTCCGGCCGGAACGGGTAAGTTACGTGTGGGTCGATAGTCAGGGATATTTAAGTGGCGAACGTTGTGAGGGTGCCCGTTATTTGCCTTTTATCGAAGGTACGGCACCGCAGATAGAAGGGCAATGCTATCAACGGCCGCAACGTTCGGTAGTGGACTGGTTTAAAGAGTTGCTGAAGAAGAGGTGAGTGGTGTGATTAATGTGAGTGTATTTGAAGGCAGTCGGAAGTCGGAAGTCGGAAGTCGGAAAGGAAAACAAAAGAAACAACAAGCCACCATGCAGCAGCAACCATTGCCCTTGTCGAACTTTGTTCAAGTTTCGCGCGCCCGGCCAGGCCGAGCGCAGCGATGGCGCGAATCTGTAACATCGAACATCGAACATCGAACATCCAACATATTCAAACTTCCCCTGCTGTTGACAATCGCCCTGGCAAGTACAGGCTGCGTATCAACTTATGTCGGTCCACCACCGGCATCACAATCACCATCGGCCACACCCCGCTCGGCTCCAGTCGAGGAAATTGGCAAGGTCGAGCCAACCGCACCTGTAACAACGGCGCCAGAACCCACCGTCCAGATTCGGCCAGGCAGTGACCAGTCCTACCGCAGTTCAAGAGCTATCGACGGTTTACTGTCAGACGGCTGGAAGCTGTTTGAGCAGCAGCGCTACGACGCGTCGGTAAGTGTTGCCGAACGTGCTCTGCGTATTGATCGTCGCAACCCGGAAGTGTATTTGTTGCTGGCGCGCAGTTACCTGCTGCAATCGCAACCCGCACTGGCCAAACAGTTTGCCCGGCAGGGCCTGGCGTTTGCCAATTCGTCAGAGCCGGTGTACCGGCAACTGCAGGAACTGCTGCAACGGCGCTGACAAAACCAGACGTTTGTTCAGATCGGAATGCCCCCTAAAAATGTGAACTGTGTCACATTTCATTGCGTTCGATGGCAATGGGAAAGTAAGATAGGGCTATCTATTTTCTCGCAAGCAGCTGCCGTGACATGGAACAAGACTCACAGGTACCCCAACCATCGGATGGGCCAGCAAATAAGGGGCCAGGTGACAAGGGGTTAAAAAACAAAGCGTTGGCTCTGGTTAACCAGGTAACCAGGGAGCGGGCTTCAGAGCTGATACAGGGTTTTTTTGACGAACTCAGTGATGAGCTGCTGGAGTTTTCACAAGCCGCTACCGATGACCATGTCTATCAGTACTTTTACGCACGGGCCAAATTAATCCGCTCCCGTGAGCAGCTGACAAACACCTTTCTCTATCAACTTGAACAACCGCTGGCAGATTTTGGCAGCGAACGGTTTTCTGACGACACCGCCTTAAAAGGCGACGCCGAAGACCTGTCGCTGGTGGATGAGGAGTCCATGGAAGAAGGCGTAATTATCACAGCCACAAGTCAGCGCGCCCGGTCACGTTATCGAGAATTGTTGTGGAAGCTGGACCGCCAATTTGGCTTGCTTGCCGGTGTCGATGTCGACAAGTTGGAGCAAAACCCGTTTGCGCCTGAACAGTTTTGCCTGGCCCTGCGCAAAGTACTGCATCACGTTACCGATGCCACGATGGTTAAAAAGGCCACCTACAAGCTGTTTGAACAGGAAGTCATCAACCACCTGGACAAGCTCTACCAGGAGCTTAATCGTGGGTTAAGTGATCTCGGTTTTGTGCCGGGCAAGGCCTACGGCGTAGTTAAAGCTCGTGATGTGGCTGGCGGCTCTGGTGAGCGGGGTTGGAATCGTATTATCGACCGTGAACAGACAGCGGGCCGTTCCGGAGAAGAGTACAAGCGCCAGTTGCTGAGCGGGCTGCGCGGTGAATCGGGTCAATATCCGGCAGAATCCGGGCGGTATACAGAAGCCGATCTGAATCGGGCGCTCGACAAAATTCAGGAACTGGAATGGCAGCGCAGCCGGGAAGTGCAGTTGCCGGTGATGGGTAGTGGTGGTGTGCAGCCTGTGGATATTGCCGCGGTTACGGAAAAACTGTTGCACAAGTTGACGCAACTGCTGGCCACTGGCGAAGACGCGCAATTGCACAAGGTGGATATGCAAACCATCGACCTGGTGGGAATGCTGTTCGAGTACATTCTGAACGACAAGCAACTGCCCGACATGGTTAAAGCAATGCTGAGTCACCTGCATACGCCCCTGCTCAAGCTGGCCTTTGTCGACCGCAGCTTTTTCCAGCAGTCAGAACACCCGGCACGGGTGTTGCTCAATCGACTGGCGCAAGCAGGTACACGTTGGGTCAAGGCCGATGGCGGCAGCGAATACGGCGTGTACGAACGCATCCAGCAGTGTGTTGAGCACTTGTTGAAAAATGGCGGCAACAGTGTGCGGCCCTTTACCGAAGAGCTGATGTCGTTCAACACATTCCTGAAACGCCTGGAACTGAAAATAGAAATGATGGAAAAGCGCGCCACCGAAGAAGCAAAAGGCGAAGATCTCCGCAACCAGGTCAACAGGCGAGTACACCGGGAATTGAGCTATCGTATCGGCAGCCGCGAACTGCCCAGTGCCGTACTAATGTTTTTACTACAGCCCTGGACCGACTATCTGTGCCAATTGTTGCTGCGTTCCAGTGAGGAATCTGACGACTGGCGCCAGGCGCTCGATCTGGTAGACGACTTGTTGTGGGGGTTGCAGATCAGCGGCAATGCCGACGAAAAACATCGTTGGCGCCAACACTATCCCTGGATAGAAACCAAAATTCGGCAGGGTTTTGAGGCCATCGGCTACGAAGAAGGCAGTCGCCGCAAAATGCTGTCGGCCATTAACCACGTTTACAAATCACAACTGCAAGACCAGGACTTGCGTCCTGCTCCCGAGGCTGTTCGCAGCCGCTTGATAAAGTTGGCAGAACGTCGTGCTGGCGTGCAGGCCGAAGGGAATCGCAAGCTATCTGGCGACGAGCAGCAAAACCTGGCATCGCTGGGTGACTTGCCATTCGGTACCTGGTTTGAATTTGACAGTGGACGCCGTGAAAAACTGGTGTGGTATAACCTGCGCACTCAACAATTTCTGTTTACCGATCAGGCAGGCCACCGTTCCAGTATGCGTACCGGGCAGGATATCGCACGGTTGATGACGTCGGGCACTATGCGGATTGCAGATGCTGAAGACAAACCTCTGGTGGACAGGACACTGGAGCAGATTCAGGCGGATTTGTCTGCAGAACAACAGGTGGCTTCAGGGTGATTGTGTTGGCAGTGAGTTGGAAGTTGGAAGTTTAAATCTGGAATATCAGGCCCCAAAAAACTCAGAGCCCATTCTTTACCGCAATTACCTTGTAGCTGCGATTTTCTGCGATAGTTTCTACGTTGTTAAATAAACTGGCCGCTTTTTGGGGCAAGGGTACAAACGCGTTTACCACAAACAGAGCCTTGCCTTCAGGATGTAACAGACGTTTGGTTGCGGCCAGAAATTTGTCGGTCAGACCACCGTCGGTGGCAAACCCCTGGTGAAACGGCGGGTTGCACAAGATAACGTCAAACTGTGCATCAATTTCGGAACCGGCATCACCTGCAATCACTTCGCCATTGATATTGAGTTCGGCAAAATTTCTGTGACAAGCCAAAAGCGCCGCCGCGTTGTTGTCTGTGGCAACAATGCGTGCAAAAGGATACTGGCTGGCGCTGACGGCGATATAACCGTAACCGCAGCCAAGGTCGAGCAAGGTGCTGTCGTTTGGCAAGCCATTTAAAAAGGCTGGTAACTGCTCTACCAGGAACGCACTGCCCTGGTCTATCTTGTTCCACCCGAATACTCCGGGTTTGCTAAACAGCGAATGTTTATCTATCTCAACGACTGGGCGCAGTTGGGAATAATTTTTGTCGTCCAGTGGTTCGGCGGGACTTTGCGACTCTCTTTGGATAAATGCCAGATAACTGGTGCCGGATTTTTCGGTATGGGCGCCGGAACTGCCACCAAAGCAGGTCGCCGCTTTTTTACTGTAGGTTTTCAGGCCATCATTTTTTTCGCCAGCCAAAATTAATTCACCGTTATTTGTCAGCAGCGCAAAAGCCGAGTTAATAATGTGATGAACCACCGGTTTTTCTTTTGAAACGCGATAACAAATACGCGTGTAACTGCCGGGGGTGAAGGTGGAAAAATCAAAGTCATTAAAATAGCTGTCTATCCCCGCTTCGTGAGCAGTTAGCCACACATCATAGCGGTTGGTTAACAGGGTAACGTTGGCAGCAGCCAGGGTGGCAAGGGGTGCGCCCGGCAAGTTTTCGTCGGCAATAAGCAGGGTTTTGCCGGTGTTTGTGCGGACTTCGGCAAGCAGTTTCAGAAATGTCGGATCGGTCATATATCTGTTTTCTTTAGTCGGAAGTCGGAAGTCGGAAGTCGGAAGCTAAATATTCGTGCCATCACTTTGCTCGGCCTTGTTGGTGCTGGTTGGCGGGCCAGCAAGATATTTTTTTGCTTTGGCCTTTGCTTCCGACTTCTGACCTCCGACTTCCGACTCTTTCATTACACTCTCAACTTCATCGTCTGTTAGTGCGCGATACTCTCCTGGTTGCAACGTCGCGTCCAGTAAGATATTGCCAATTTGCTCCCGGTGCAGTTTTATAACCTTGTTGCCCAGCGCTGCGAACATTCGTTTTACCTGATGGTACTTGCCTTCGGCAATAGTTAATCGCGCTGACGTGGAGGTTAGTATCTCAAGCTTCGCTGGCAAGGTTCTGCGTTTTTCATTGTTTAGCCACACGCCAGCCTGAAATTTTTTCTGTGCATTGTCGGGTACGGGTTCTGCCAGCTCTACCCGGTACACTTTATTGCAGTCGCTTTTGGGTGACGTGACGGTGTGGTTCCAGATGCCGTCGTCGGTCAACAGCAACAACCCGGTGGCGTCAAGATCCAGCCGCCCGACAATTTGCAGATCCTCCGAACGGGGTTCGTCCACCATTAAATCGATGGCGGTGGGGTGTTCACTGTCTTTGGTAACCGATACATAACCGGCGGGCTTGTGCAGCATAAAATAGCGCGGCCGCGGTTTGCTTATCGGCATGCCCGACAGCATTACCTGAGCGTCGTCGGCAAGGTGCAGTGCCGGGCTGGTGGTGGTGTTGCCATTTACTTCGACCTCGCCCGCCCGGATCAGCCGTTTAATCTCGGAGCGAGAATAGTCAGTGGCATTGCTCAGGTATTTGTCGAGGCGCATGGGAACGTCAAAAGTCAGATGCTGGGGATTGGGCGCTTAAACCCGGAATTTAAAACCCGGAACCGATCACTCATTTAGTAATCTCGCCGCATCCTTCGCAAAATAGGTAAGAATGCCATCTGCCCCGGCGCGCTTGAATGCCAGCAACGATTCCATCATCACCTGCTCTTTATTCAGCCAACCATTCTGAAACGCTGCCATATGCATAGCGTATTCGCCGCTGACCTGGTACACAAACGTTGGTGCGCGCAGCTCGTCTTTTACGCGGCGCACGATATCCAGATAAGGCATACCCGGTTTTGCCATAATCATATCGGCGCCTTCGGCCAGGTCTAACGCACATTCGTGCAACGCTTCGTCGCTGTTGGCCGGGTCCATCTGGTAGCTGTACTTGTCGCCGCCTTTCAGGTTGCCGGCAGAGCCAACTGCATCGCGGAACGGTCCGTAATAGCTGGATGCGTATTTGGCCGAGTAGGCGAGAATTTTGGTGTTGATATGCCCGGCGCTTTCCAGTGCCTGGCGAATACTGCCGATGCGGCCGTCCATCATATCCGACGGCGCGACAATATCGGCCCCGGCTTCGGCGTGGGAGCTGGCCTGGCGCACCAGTGCGTCTACGGTTACGTCATTCAATACATAGCCGTTGTCATCAATAATGCCGTCCTGACCATGTGTGGTGAAAGGGTCCAGTGCGACATCGGTAATTACACCCATCTCGGGTACGGCATCTTTTAGTGCTTTTACCGCGCGTTGGGCCAGGCCGTTCGGGTTCCAGGCTTCTTCTGCCTGTTCGGATTTGGCGTTGGCTGGTGTTACCGGGAACAGCGCCATTGCGGGCACCCCCAGGCTGGCCAGCAGTTTGGCTTCGGTCACCAGCAGATCAATGCTGAGGCGCTCAATACCTGGCATGGAGGCAATGGCCTCGCGCTGGTTGTCGCCTTCTATTACAAAAACCGGGTAAATCAGGTCGTCTACGGATAGTCGGCTTTCGCGCACCATGCGACGTACGAAATCGTCGGTGCGGTTGCGGCGCAGGCGGGTGGCGGGGAAGGGGCCACGACTGAGTTGTGTTGGCATGCTTGGCCTTCGTTTATATGTGAAAAGGAGTATTTTGCCATGAATGGCGGAGTAGATGCAGGCGATCGTGTAGGGAATTGATCGGCGCCGGTTGGTAAATAGTTACTTGAATGTAATTACAATGTAGTTATACTTCGAGTGGAACGCCAGGAAGGCGGTTTCCAACCGGAAGAAACACCACGTCTCGTTCGAAGAAGTGAAAACGGCTTTTTCTGACGGGTTTGCCAGCTTGATACCAGATCCCGACCATTCCGATGATGAAGACCGGTTTATTCTCTTGGGCATGAGTATTCAATCAACACTTTTGGTTGTCTGTCACTGTTTCATTGAGCATGAAGTTATCAGGCTGATTTCTGCCCGCAAGGCAAGCAAGAGTGAACGAAAGATCTATGAGGAATTCAGAGATGCGTGATAATTACGATTTCTCAAAATCAGTTAAAAACCCCTATGCCGGGCACCTGAAAAAGCAAATTACTATCAGGCTGGATCAGGATACCATCTCCTACTTCAAGGCTATGGCGGCTGAAAAAGATATACCTTATCAGAGTTTGATTAATCTCTATTTAAGAGACTGTGCGCAGTCCCATAGGGATTTGAAAATGGAGTGGACGTAGGACGGGGGGATAGATACATGGTCAGATTCGGGATTCTTTGACTCCCGAATTGAGTCAAAAATTTAAAGCTTTAGATTTCTCTGCATCGGGGGCGCTCCAACTTCCGAAAACAGCCTGTCCAATGTGGTGTTGATGACGATCTACCCGTTCAACTTCCAGTTAAGTTATGCCTGCCATATTACTGGCGTGGGTTATTGGTTGATCTCCGGTAGTTTGATCGCCGTAAAATCAATCAGATAAATACCGGTGTCCCGTGTTATTGATAAAGAGGCAATAATTCTGCCATCAAATTACATTTATTTAGCTTTTGAGTAAATATAAATTGAAATTTCAGCACATTTGTAAAGCAGGAGGAATCTTGCCTCGCCGCCGTACTAACCTATCAGCGGAGGTGAAAACATGAGATCCAGGGAAATACATAATTTGGATGTCCTTGAATATTAGTGGAGAAAATTTGGCCAGCCTAATAGAAACCGAAAACAAATCAAGAAGATAAAAGTCATTTTATATCAATAAGTTAAGGAAAAGTTTCGTGGCAACTATATTTGTTATAATGGCCGCCTTTTAATAATTATTATGAGGCCGTAGGCCTCATTAACATACTGTTATAAGCAAAAACATGACTTCAAATTGGAATATATCAGGCGGTTTTTATATAGAAATACCGAAAAATCAGAGAATTAGATTCCCTGAAAAATGTGTAGTTTGTAATATGGAGACCCCAAACAATTCCATAGGCATGACTGGCAACCCGGTTGGTTATTTTGGGCTATGGAAATATCAATTTGGATTTAACCCTAAAATTGAAGTGCCCGCACACAATATTTGTGGGAAACAGCTTAAATCAAATGTTCGATTCCGAAATTTCTTTTTAATGTGCATTGCCGCAATCGTTTTAGCTATTGGTTTCTATTTTGACTGGGAGCGCTGGCAATTTCTTACTCTTCTTTTGGTTTTGATTCTGCCCCCGATTTATTGGCAAATAAAGAATGCACCACCATTTGAATTCGAGCTTGATGATGGGGTGTTTGAATTACGTTTTTCAAATAAAGAATATGCAGAAGAATTTGCAAAGCTTAATGGGGTAACCATATCAAAAACAAATTTATAACAATCCAAAGCACTCGGACATCGCTACGCTCGGTCGGTGTTCGGGGCGTTATGTCATTCAAGAAATATCATCACTTTAGTAGGGGAATAGCATGGAACTAGAGTCAATTGCCTTGCACGAAGGTTATAAATCCGAAGAAACAACTAAAGCTGCAGCTGTTCCGATTTATCAAACAACGTCTTACACGTTTGATGATACTCAGCACGGTGCAGATTTATTTGACCTTAAAGTACCGGGTAATATTTACACGCGCATCATGAATCCAACAACAGACGTGTTGGAGAAACGCGTAGCGGCAATGGAGGGTGGTATTGCTGCCCTTTGTGTTGCCTCAGGGATGGCCGCCAT
>JBNKFQ010000078.1:0-15810 GCA_050289385.1 Porticoccaceae bacterium
GCTCGTTCACTTACAAAAGGTACAACCATCCAGCCTCAAGATCTGGTACTGACAAAACAAGCCCTGCATCTGTTGCCAAACGGATATCTGCCCGACATGGAAAGCGCGACGGGAAAACAGCTTACCCGCTCGCTCCCAGCCGGTGTCTTGTTGACCAATCGCCATATCAAAGAACCCAACATGGTAGACCGGGGCCAGCAAGTCACCCTGGTCGCCGGCGATAAAGGCTATGAAATTAGAGTAATTGGCAAGGCGCTGGCAGCCGGTGCCATTGGCGACAGAATCCAGGTTCGCAACGTCAAATCCCACCGCATCGTCGAAGGTATTGTAGAAGACTGGGGAATTGTGCGAATTAAAATGTGACCATCGTCCGATTTAACAAATATCACTATTAAAGGTTTCAGAAAAAATGCCGATAATAAACTCATCAACAACTCAATATCCGTCCTCCGGAACAGACAACATGTCCCTGGAAATCAAACCATCGCGAACATCCCCGGCAACCGGCAACGGCACCAGAACACAAGGCGGCGCAAACAAAGCAGGCGGGGCCAAACCGGACCCGATCACCGCCGATACGGTAACCGTTACAGTGCAGGCAGAAAGACTGCAACAGCTGGAGCAAACATTGGCCGACACGCCGGCAATTAACGAACAACGGGTTGCAGACATACGCCAGGCGCTCGCCAACGGCCAATATCAGGTGGACGCCGAACGGATTGCCGAGAAACTGATCGACCTGGAACAAAACCTGTTCCAGAACCTGTAAACAAATGACCCGCAAGCAAATGGATAGCGCAAACAGGGACCAACATCGGATTTACCCGCTGTTGCAACAGGAGCTGGTGCTGACACAACGGGTTCTGGAGATACTGGAGCTCGAACAAAAGGCTCTGGAACAAGCCAGCCATGACGCACTCGCAGCCGCTACCCACAGCAAACAAACCTGTCTGGCAGAACTGAATACAGTAAGTCGCCAGCGCCTGCAATTACTCATAAACGCTGGCCTGCCCACCAACCGTGAAGGTATGAACCAACTGCTCAAGATCCGTGGCGACAGTGCGACAACCAGGGTCTGGCAGCAGCTCCTGGAAACCGCTACCCGCTGCGCCACCCGCAACCGTCACCTGGGGCTTTTGATCCAGCGCAACAACCAAATTACCGAACAGGCCCTGCACATACTCAGACACGGCAAACCCGGGCAGCCCGGAACCTACAGCTCCAGTGGAGAAACCAGCAACGACCGACACTCCAGGTCTCTCGGCAGGGTTTGACAGCAACAGCCCCCGGTAATCTGCCAAAAAAAATCATACTAAAGCATTAAAAATGAATTCACCCAATGTATACTACATCCTGCTGTATACTAGGACCTGCCAAAAACTATAATCAAGAAAAACCCGGCACAGTAAAACCATGGAAACGATTACAGACACCAACAGAATTTACCGGCTCCTGAATACGGTCAAGGATGTACGCGCATTACTGACCATCAATTTGCCAGACACCACGCCGCCATCGGATCAAAGTTATACCAGCGCGGTTCTTGAAGTGGATAGCGAAACCGGAGAACTGTTGCTGGATGAGCTTTTACCAAATGAAGAAAGCAACGCAGACCTGACCGGCAAACAACTAAACATTGTTGCAAACCTTTATGGCGTCGCTATTGAGTTCCACACACAGGTATTCCGAACTGGTGAAACCGACGGCATTTCCTTTTACAGTGCCGCAATACCGAACGAACTCAGCTATGCGCAGCAGCGATCTGATTATCGCGTGCACATCAGCATGCTGAACCGCCCTAGCGCCTTGCTGGAATCACCCGGCCTGGATGCTGCCCAGGGCCAGGTTTTGAATATCTCTCTCGGCGGCGCTTGTCTGTTGCTGGATAACAGCGTTGTCCTGGAACCCGGCAACCAGATTTCCAACTGCCGCATCTCACTGCCCGGCGGTGCCTTGATCGAATGCTCGGCGGACGTTTGTCATGTGCGCGAAGAGTCCATTTTGCACGGCCGCACCGTTGGCAAAAAACAGGTGGGAATTGCCTTTAACAATATTTCCCAGGCCCAGAGGCGCGAGCAACAGGCCTACATCATCAAATTGCAGCGAGCACAGGTCAAAACGCAACCGTCAAACCCCGTTTAACAGCGGGGCGATTTCAGTCTGTTTACCTTACCTGTTACCTTACCTATCCCGCCACACAAAAATTGCGCTGTTTTTTCTTGGCCTTGTACATCGCCATATCGGCACGCTTGAACGTATCTGCCGGTGTCTCATCGCCGTTAACCTGAACCACCCCGCAGGAAATGGTTACCGACACAGGATTGCCACTGTCGTGAAACCCGCAAGTCTCAACACCCTTGCGCAAACTTTCAGCAAGCATCATGCCCCCCTGAATATCGGTATCGGGCAACAGCACAATAAATTCGTCACCGCCATAGCGAGAAATATAATCGGAATCTCGCAATCGATCACTCATCACATCGACCACTTTGCGCAGCACCATATCACCAGCACGATGACCAAAATTGTCATTCACATGCTTGAAGTGGTCCACATCCACTACCAACATACACAGTGGATAACCAATTCGAATGCTGCGGGCGAACTCTTCCTTTACCCGTTCCTCGTACCCGGTACGATTGGCAACACCGGTTAAAGGGTCCTTGATGGCAGCAATCTGTTTCTTCTCCACTTCTTGTCGCAGTATTTGGCTCTCGGCTTCCATTTCATGAACCTTGAGCGACAATGACTCGGCCTGCCGCTTGGCCTCTTCATGATTTTTGCGCGCTTCTGACAGGTATTCATTGACACTGGTACTGATAAAATCCAGTCGTCTGTCCATTAACACGCGAAAGTCATCAAGATCCGTACTGCTGATAACATCGTCCTGAATGCCAGTGATCTGTTCACTGATCTTGCCTTGCAACACCTCTGCCTCATCCAGCGAGTCACGCCCCAGTGTGCCGAGCACACCCTCTTCGATGGAATGGAGTTTTTCCCGCAAGGCCAGTAGAAAATTCTGTGTGTTTTGTCGCCGTTGATGTATTTCCCCACCCAGCCCGATCAGTAAATCAAGAATCTCTTTTAGCAGTTTTTCAGAATCCTCAACCGTACTGACATCCATCAATCTGGATTTGAGCTCAACAGGGGTTTCAGTATCGCTGCCCAGAATCGCTATTTGATCCAGCAACTGCTCAAGCAAGGGTGTCAGAGACCCAATTACCTTTTGCACCGTACTTTTGCGGTTTTCAGAGCCCCGTAGTCGAGCCACCCAGGAGGCACCCCCTTTTTGGGGGGCAAGTTCGGGCAAGGGCTCCTGCCCCACCTTGCGCAACAATTTGATACCTGCGCGAATCACTGACTCAACTTCCTGCAAAGTTGCAGCATTACGAGCCGTTTGTTGCAATGACTCTATTTCTTCCAGCCACTGCATCGGCATTTTCAGTTCGGCAAATAGCTCGCGGCAGGCCTCACCCAACACTTTGGCATCGGGTGCACCATTAACACCGATATCTTCATGGGAAACCAAATATTGAAACAGCTCTTCTGCCACTTGATGAAGGCCCGCGGATTCTTCCCGTTTACGCAACATAATTCGCAATCGGTCAAGAATGGAATCGAGATTCTGATCACTACCCTGGGCGATAAAACTGAGTTCCACGCTAATGCGTTTTAACAGCGCCTCCTTCTTTTCCCAACCCCCGGTCTGCATATCCATATCGACAGGTTTATTATTTGAATCCATTTTTCACTCCACGAACCTACCCATGGCTTCCGCAAATACGAAAGCACAAAACAGTATCATCAAAGTGTCAGAGCTTGGGGCCTGTTGACCTTTTGTCTTTAGACCGTGGCTGTGCTGAACTACCACTCCATGATAGTATCAAACCAACAAGTAACATCTTTTTTAGCGACCTTGCATCGTCCCCCGAACGACGGACATAAATCCGGGAGCAACTTTACTCATCACCACACAAGTGTCAACCCGAAAAAGCAGAACAACAATGACAGGAAGGGATAGAAAACACAACGACAACCCGAGTCTGGAGCCCGGTGCTGAAACATTGCGTTCCCGGCCAAAGGACTCGCCTGACTTCAACTCTGGAAACCTTCACCTCAGCGATGTTATTGCCACGATTCAGGATGAAGGGCCAGCACGAAGCGACCCTCCTGCATTAACCGGCGCCAGCGAACCAACAAAAACTCAAGCCTTTACTCCCGTTAATACTTCACATACTCCTGCCAAAGAGGACGCTGTAACAGATCAATTGCCGGAAAGATCACAAACACCGCTGCGACAATCCAGTCCGGAACCGCCCTCTCAACAACCTGTATCGGGGCTACCGGAGATGCCTCGCGGCCTGATCTGGTCGCTATTTGCGCTATTGCTGGCTCTGGTTATGTGGAATGTCTTCAGTCTTCAACACCTTCAGGACGAACTGGCAAAAACGGACACTGCGATCGAGCAACTTCGCACTACCCGCCCGACAAACAGCAACGAAATCGAGACAGTACAAAAAAATATCGAAGAACTGAGTCAACGACTCGCCAATCTCGAAACCGAAACAGTCACCTCACAAACGTCAACACCGGATTTTCTGAATGAGCTTGCAGATATCAAAAAAACTGTTGCCGATCTCACCCGACATATCGCTATCGCCGACAAGCAATCTTCCACTGCAGCCCAGTCTGCAACTCCGGATACCAGTGCGGATACCAGTTGGTACATTAATGTCGCTGTGCTCTCCAGCAATAAAGCCAGCCAGCAACTAAAAAGTAAAATTCTGAACCTGGGCTCTGAGGCAACCATTCAACCTTTTCGCTCTGAGGGGAAAAAACTGTACCGCATCAGGGTTTACGGTTTTGCTGACCAGAAAAGCGCCGAACGGGAAGCACAAAGATTGCAAACAGCGCTCAAACTCGATGGCTTGTGGGTTACCCGATAGGTCGGCTGAACGCAACCCGGCAATCCCGCATGCATCAGGCTGAAGGGGCACCTTCGAGACCGTCACCAAGCTCAAGAGATTTCAGCAATTCGGGATTGCTTCTGCGCAACTCCTCCAGATCTTCTGACGTCTCCTCGTCGAACCCCTGGCGAATAACAATTTCCACGCGCCGGTTTCTGGCCAGGCTGTCCTTGTCATCACCTGCGACAAATGGCCTGGTGTCAGCGTAGCCAACCACCATAAAACGGCTGCTTTCCAGCACCTTGTCTTTTAGCAGTTCATGAGCCACAGAGAGTGCTCGCGACGCCGACAGGTCCCAGTTGGAACGAAATTGCTGATTGGATATCGGCACATTGTCGGTGTGTCCTTCCACAGCAACCGTGCCGGCAACCTCGGAAAGGACCTTGCGCACCCGCGCCATGACGGGGATAAAATCGGTATTCAGGCTTGAGGAACCGGAACCAAATGAGCCCTTTTCCCGAATGCGGATCGTGATAGAACGACCACTGGCAGTGACATCTATCTTGCCGCTATTGACCTCTTCTTCGAGCGCCTCGGACAATTTGTCCCTGTCAGCTTGTGTTTCCTGCACCAGACCCTTGAGCTTTTCCAGCAACATCTCTCTGGCCTGCTCGGAACTCAACTCTCTTTTCTCGCCATCCTCTCCGTCTTTTCCCTCACCGACCCTGAGCGATTGCCTGTTGGCATCGGCGGTGTGTTGACGAACAGTTTTTATCTCGGTTTCCTCGGTTTTGCCCGGCGAAAATTCTCTGGCAATAACGCTGGTGCCTTTCGGAATATCCTGAACATTCACTTCGTTTTGAACGCCAAACGCAAACTTCATCGACCCTGCTATCTGCTTGTACTTTTCCACATCCATCTCGGAAAAGGACAACAGCAACACGAAAAATGTCATCAGCAAAGACATCAAATCGGCAAACGTTGCCATCCACGCCGGCGAACCGCCGGATGCCTCTTCTTCTTCGTCATCAAATTCAATCATGGGCAGGCCAATACCACCTATTCCGCAGCTTCCAGCTCTGCATCGCTGTCATCCATGTCGTCCTGCTCTGCCCTGCGTTTTTTCGGTTCGAGGTAGGTTTTCAGAGTTGATTCAATAATGCGCGGATGCAGTCCACTCTGAATTCCCAGCAAACCATCCAGGCACATGGCCCGCAACCTACCCTCCTCGGTCTTGCGCAATTTCAGTTTACCCGCGATTGGCATAGCCACCATATTGGCGATCATTGCACCGTACAGGGTAGTCAACAGAGCAACCGCCATCGCCGGGCCAATCGCCTTGGGGTTGTCCATACTGGACAGCATTTGAACCAGCCCGATTAACGTGCCAATCATACCCATGGCAGGCGCTACGTCGCCCGACGCCTCGAACACTCTGGCTCCCCAGGTGTGGCGCTCAACGGTTTGCTTGATATCCTTGCTCAAGACCGACTTGACGACATCGGCGTCGGTGCCATCCACCAGCATACGGATACCTTCTGCCAGAAATTCATTTTCGATTTCCTGGTCCTCAAGCGCCAGCACGCCGTCCTTGCGGCTGATTTCGGCCAGCTCAACAATTTGCGGAATCATCTCTTCCAGGGGTTCCAGCCTGTGCATGAACGCTTTCATTGCCACCTTGAATGCCCCCAGAAACTGCATCAGGTTGAACTTCATCAGCACTACCATGCAGGTGCCGCCAATCACAATTAACAGCGATGGAATATTCAGGAACTGTAAGGGAGAGCCACCAAAAACCATGGCAAACACCACCACCCCAAACGCCCCCAAAAAACCAATCAGTGTTGCCAGATCCACGCCTTACTCCTCAGCTGAAAATCGTAGAACAAGACCTTGAACAGATGACCCACCTGAACTTGTCCCCTCAAAACCCTGGGCTCGCCCCTCTAAACTCGCCCTTTCTAAACAAGGCAAACAACATACCAGTTATCGGTTCCTTACCGCAGAAACTTTAGATTTGTCTGCACTTTCTGCCTGATCCCCCTGATCAGGGACGTGATTTTATAGGCAACGCTGCTTGCAGGTCGAGAAAGCAGCGCTTGGTGCAATTGTCTGATATTTGACAAGTCAATAAAAAAATTTGAACTTTTACCGCGGGCGGCGCTCTGAATGTTTGCAAGATGCGTTTCATTTATGATCTCCCTCTATCTGCGTGAGAACGCAGAACCTCGAACGCGGCATTGGTATCAATGCCGCGTTTTTTTATTTTGAGTCGGAAGTCAGAGGTCGGAAGTCGGAAGTCGGAAGCTAAAGATTCGAGCAATTGCTGCGCTTGGCCTTGCAGGTAGCTACCCGGTTAACCACTTCTGACCTGTACCACGGGCTTTGCTTTTGCCTTTGCTTTTGCCTTTGCTTCCGACTTCCGACCTCTGACTTCCGACTTTCGACTTCAAATCACACAAACTCGAACCCCGAAACTTGAGTTATACTTGCCCGTTTGGCCCCAAACCCTCAAACAACAGACGCAGAGTAGCGATGCAAGAGCAATATCATCCCGAAACCGTTGAACAGGCTGCCCGGCAATACTGGGCCGACAACCAGAGCTTTCAAGTCAGTGAAGACCCCGATCGGGAAAAGTACTACTGCCTCGCGATGCTCCCCTACCCCAGCGGCAAGCTCCACATGGGGCACGTGCGCAACTATACAATCACCGATGTTATCTCGCGCTATCAACGCATGCTGGGCAAAAATGTACTGCACCCCATGGGCTGGGATGCCTTTGGCCTGCCGGCAGAAAATGCCGCAATCCAGCACAACACGGCACCAGCAAAATGGACGTACAGCAACATTGCCTATATGAAGCAGCAGTTGAACATGCTCGGCTTTGGTTTCGACTGGAGCCGGGAACTGGCGACATGTGACCCCGACTATTACAAATGGGAACAGTGGTTTTTTACCCGCCTCTACCAAAAGGGGCTGGTATATAAAAAGATGTCTACCGTTAACTGGGACCCGGTGGACCAGACGGTACTCGCCAATGAACAGGTGATTGACGGCCGCGGGTGGCGCTCCGGAGCACTGGTGGAGCGCCGTGAAATTCCGCAGTGGTTCATTAAAATCACTGCCTATGCCGAGGAACTGCTGAACGATCTGGACAAGCTCGACGGCTGGCCGGAACAGGTGCGCACCATGCAGCGCAACTGGATTGGCAAAAGCCATGGCGTGGAATTGCAGTTTGGGCTGAAAGAAACGATCGCCGGTCTCGATCATTTTGACACCTATACCACTCGCCCCGATACACTGATGGGCGTTACCTGGGTCAGTATTGCGGCCGAACATCCGATCAGCCTGGCGCTGGCCAGCAACAACCCGGAACTGGCTGCATTTATTCAGGAGTGCAAAACCCAATCATTGGCCGAAGCCGATATGGCCGCCATGGAAAAGAAAGGTCTGGACCTGGGCATCAGGGCGATTCACCCTCTCACCGGCGAAGAAATACCGGTTTGGGTCGCCAACTACGTATTGATGGATTATGGCACCGGCGCGGTGATGGCAGTGCCGGGTCACGACCAGCGCGATTGGGAATTTGCCAACAAAATGGGCTTGCCGATAAAGCAAGTGATCGCTGCCCCCGACTCCGCTGACATTGACCTGGACAAAGAGGCCTGGACCGAAAAAGGCGTACTGATAAATTCCGGCGAGTTTGACAGTCTCGACTTCAACGCCGCCTTCGATGCTATCTCTGCCAAACTCGAAAGCCTCGGTAAAGGCCGGGTCACCACAAATTATCGGCTGCGAGACTGGGGTGTTTCCCGCCAGCGCTACTGGGGCTCGCCCATCCCCATGTTCAATTTGCCCGGCGACGGCGAAATCCCCGTGCCGCAAGACCGCTTGCCGGTTCTGCTGCCAGAGGATGTGATCATGGATGGCGTCCACTCTCCGCTCAAAACAGATCCGGAATGGCGCAAGGCAACACTGGACGGACAGGTCGTTGAGCACGAAACCGACACCTTTGACACCTTTATGGAGTCAAGCTGGTATTACGCCCGCTACACCTGTCCCAACTTTAACGAGGGCATGCTGGACAAAAAGGCAGCCGATTACTGGCTGCCGGCAGACCAGTATGTGGGCGGTATCGAGCACGCAATCCTGCATCTGCTGTACGCCCGCCTGTTTCACAAACTGATGCGAGACGAGGGTCTGGTGTCCAGCGACGAACCCTTCACACGCCTGCTCTGCCAGGGCATGGTGCTGGCCGAATCGTTTTACCGACAACACGATGACGGCAGCCGGGACTGGGTAAACGCCGCAGACGTTACCCTGGAACGCGACGAGAAGGGCGGCATTATCCGGGCGATAGAAACCGCCAGCGGCAAGGAACTGCAGTTGGGCGGCACCATCAAAATGTCCAAATCCAAAAACAACGGTGTTGACCCGCAAACCACCGTGGATCAGTACGGTGCCGACACAGTGCGTCTGTTTACCATGTTCGCCGCACCTCCCGATCAAACCCTGGAATGGCACGAAGCGGGCGTTGAAGGCGCCAGCCGCTTTTTGCGTCGGCTCTGGAAAGCCACTCACAATCACCTCAGCAAAGGCAGTGTGGGCAAGCTCGCAGTCGAAGCGCTCAACGACGGCCAGCGGGCTCTGCGCCGCAAAACTCACGAAACCATCGCCAAAGTGAGCGACGACTACGGTCGACGGCTGGCTTTTAATACTGCCATCGCCGCCGTGATGGAATTGATGAACGACGTCGGCAAATTCAATGACGATTCAGACCTGGGTCGCGCTGTCGTGCACGAGGCATTGCAAGCCGCGGTACTGCTGCTGGCTCCGACGACACCACACATCTGTCATGCCCTGTGGAATGAACTGGGTAATGAAGGCCCCGTAATCGACGCCCCCTGGCCGCAGGTGGATGACGCTGCTCTGGTGCGCAACAGCATTGAAATGGTGGTGCAGGTTAACGGCAAGGTTCGCGGCAAAATCGAAACCTCCGCCGACACCGATGACGACACAGTGATCGCTTTGGCCAAAGCCAATGACAATGTGCAAAAATTTCTGGCAGGCAAGGAAATTAAAATGTGCAAGGTTATTAAGGGTAAACTGGTGACGTTTGGGGTCAAGTGACGTTGGACGTTGGACGTTGGACGTTGGACGTTGGACGTTGGACGTTGGACGTTGGACGTTGGACGTTGGACGTTGGACGTTGGGCAGTATGATATTTGCAAACGACATGGCAGTGTCAGGTTTTTTTCGTCGAACGTCGAACATCAAACGTCGAACAAACAAGCGGAAATAACATGAAAAAAATATTGACTGGCAGTTTCGCCCTCACCGCTCTTCTGATTTTGAGCGCTTGCGGCTGGCACCTGCGTGGCGGTTTTGATGCTGGCAGTTTGAAAAATCTGCATATTGATAGCCGGGACCTGCAAAGCGGCTTTACCAAAGCCTTGAAATACAACCTCAAAAGGCAAGGCGTTACGCTTGAAGACAACGCATCAGACGCCCAGTACAGCGTTGTCATACTTGACGAAATCAGCAATCGCCGCACCGCCAGTGTGGGAAGCAGCGCCCGCACTGCGGAATACCTGCTGATTGAAGAAGTACACTTTTTGGTGCTGGATAATAACGGACAGGTTTTATTGCCCGACACCACAATATCTGCGCAACGAGCATTTGATTTCGACGAAGAGCAAGTGGTGAGTAAAGCCAACGAGGCAGAACTGATTCGCAAGGAACTGCACCAGGACATGGTGCGACAGCTGGTGACTCGCCTGCAACATCTGCGCGCTGTCCCGGCCTCAACCCCGAGTACGACCAATCCCTGATGAAAGCTCTTTATGAAAGTTAAAGCCGAACAACTGGGTACCCACCTCAAGGGGCAGTTGGCTCCTGTGTACCTTGTGAGCGGCGACGAACCCTTGCTGGTGCAGGAGTGTTGCGATGCCATCAGAACCGCCGCACGGGCGCAAGGATTTGGCGAACGGGAACTGTTCCATGCCGAAAGCGGTTTCGACTGGAACCTGCTACTGACCGAGGCCAACAGTCTGTCACTGTTTGCCGAGAAAAAAATTCTCGAATTACGCATCCCGACCGGCAAACCCGGCGACAAGGGCAGCAAAGCACTGATCGAATACACCCAGGCCCCTGGCGACGATAATCTGCTACTGGTGATCACCCCCAAACTGGATGGCAGCACGCAACGCAGCAAATGGGTCAAGGCACTCGAAAGCATTGGCGCATTTATTCAAGTGTGGCCGGTAAATTCGGGGCAATTGCCACGGTGGATCGGCCAACGCCTGCAACAAGCGGGCATCCAGGCCAGCCAACAGGCGGTTGCTGTATTGGCTGACCGGGTAGAAGGCAACCTCCTGGCCGCCGTACAGGAAATCGAAAAGCTCAAACTGCTAGCCCCGGAAGGCGAGGTAGATGCGGCTACCATGTCTACCGTGGTAGCCGACAGTGCGCGTTACAATGTTTTTAACCTGGTGGATAAAATTCTTGCTGGCGATGCCCAAAGCGCGGCCCGAACCCTGCGTGGCTTGCGTGAAGAAGGTACCGAACCACCTGTAGTACTATGGGCATTGACGCGAGAAATTCGTATTCTGGTCAAGGCCAACGACGCCCACTTGTCCGGCCAGCGCCTCGAAAGCGCGCTGAAAAGCGCCGGTGTATGGGACACGCGCCAGCCGCTGTACAAACAGGCACTCAGGCGTTTAAAACCCGCCCAGCTTAAAGCCATGTTGCGACTGGCGCGCAATACGGATCAGGCCGTTAAAGGTCTAAGTCGTGACGACCCCTGGCAAAATCTCACCGAACTGACACTCAACCTTTCGGGTTCGCCCGCTCTGAGTGGTAAAACCATCAAGCTTTCCGTAACTCCAGCGCCCTGACCCGAGCCTTCCTGGCCCCTGCTTTCGCTGCTAACACGGCGCAATGAGGATAACAATGCGACGGGTCGAAGTACTGGTTGCCTCCCTGTTGTGGAGCACGCTTTCCGCCGCCAGCGACATCCGGGACAGCAATGTTCGCGCCTTGCTGCCGAACACCTCGGGATCGCTGAACCCGTCATTATCACCTTGAAGGAGTACTAGTTGAGCTGGCTCAGTGCTGGTTATGGACGGAATATCGCCGTTCGCCAGGGATGAAATGGTGAACTGAACAATGAAGATGCGTTGTTCAAAGTGCGATTGGATATCCCCGGCAACGCTCAACCAGCACAGCAAATTATTCGCGGTCGCGTCATGATTGACGCACCACCACACTGTATAATTGTATCGTTGTGGAATAAAATTGTTCAGGTTTGATTCGGAAGAACGGGTTTTGAATTTTAGAAAGCCGGAAATAAAATACTGGCAGCGGTTTCCGGCATAATTTTCGGAAAAGCGGTCAACTCTGTTGAGATGACCACTCTAAAAAAACCTTTTACAAGCCACTTTCAATTAATGATGAATATTAACCAGCGGTATCAAATTTTCCCGCGATTTCATCTGCTTCTTCGCCAGGCTCATTAACCCCAGATAACCCGCAACGCACAAAGCCACCATCAATACAGACCAAAACAATGAACTCTGTGGATGCGCTGCAAACGTGCCAAGCTGATAACACAGTACCGCAGCCGCGTAGGCAATTAGCGTATTCCAGCCCGCCGAGAAAAATGCCCAAAACCCGCCAGCTTCTTTATAAATCGCCCCCAGCGTCGCCACACACGGCATGTACAGCAAGACAAACAATATGTAGGAAAAAGCAGCTATGGCACTGCCAAACAACTGGTTCATCAAGGTTAGCGTGGAAAGCTCAACCTCCTGCTCCTGCGCACTGGTGGCCTGATCCGACAAATCACCCACAGCGATTCCCAGCGGGTCTGTCAGCATATCGCCAAGCCCGGCGAGATTGACAGGTACGGTTGCCAACCCTTCTTTAATCTGTTCCAAAGTACTCGCCGTATTGTCGACGCTTTGCCCTTCAGTCGCCATTGATGTGTAGAGCGCATCCAGCGTACCAACCACCACTTCCTTGGCAAACACGCCACTGAAAATTCCCACAGTAGCAGGCCAGTTTTCTTCCTTGACTCCCATTGGTGTGAACATCGGGGTGATTTTCATGCCAATGACCGAAAGCACTGATTTTTCAGAATCCTGATTGCCGAAAGAGCCATCCGCACCAATAGAGTTGACAAAATTCAGCACAATCACCACCGCCACAATAGCCTTGCCTGCCCGCAACATAAACCCTCGCAGACGATGCCATGTACTTAGCAGTACACCCTTGAGCGTGGGAACATGGTAGTTTGGCAACTCCATAATGAAGGGTGTCATTTCACGGTTCATCAACCGGTTTTTGATCAGAAAACCGGTACCAACTGCCAGCAGAATACCCAGCACGTAAAGGGCAAAAACGACATTCTGACCGCTGGTCGGGAAAAACACCGTGGCAAACAAAATATATACCGTCAGCCTGGCGCCACAGGACATAAACGGGGCCATTAAGGTCGTCAGCAGACGGTCATTGTGGCTGTCGAGCGTTCTGGCCGACATCACCGATGGAACGTTGCAACCAAAACCAACAATCAGTGGCACAAAAGATTTGCCGGGCAAACCCACAGATCGCATCAGGCGGTCAACGATAAAGGCAGCCCTGGCCATGTAGCCGGAGCCTTCCAGAAAGGACTGAAACAGAAACAATGTACCAATAACGGGAACAAAACTCGCCACCAACTGAACACCACCCCCGGCTCCATCGGCAATCAGCGCCGTCAACCAGTCAGGTGCGTGCAATGCCGTCAACCACTGCCGGGGCAATTCCACAAACAGAGCGCCTGCGGTGATATCAAAAACGTCAATAAAAGCCCCGCCAAAATTGATGGTGAACATGAACATCAAATACATTACAGAGAGGAACAGCGGGAAAGCGAACAGTCGATTCAGAAAAATACTGTCCAGACGGTCAGTCAACGTTGTGCCATGACCGGCGTCCCGGTACATTACGCCGTCTGTCACTTTAGCAATCCAATGGTAGCGGGCATTGATCAGCAGTTCTGCAGCATTACCACCCAACCGCTGCTCCAGCGACTCCACCGTGTTGGCAAGCTGTTGACGCACCTCCGGGGGAAACCGACCCAAAACGCCATCGTCCCGCTCCAGAACAGCGGTTGCCTGTAGACGATTACTGACAACAGTGCCGGTTTGTTTCCGTATTTCGGCTATCGCTTCTTCAACAGCAACACCCAAATTGACGGTTGCCTGCTCCTGGTAAGCATTTTTTTCTGCGTCCAGACGGTTGATAACCACATCCACCAACGTGCCCAGTCCCTCTTTGCGACTGGCAACAATGGGTACCACTGGTGTGCCAATATGCTTGGCCAATTCGTAAGGATCAATGTGAACACCTTGCTGGTGTGCGACATCCATCATGTTGAGGGCAACGATTACCGGCACACCGGCATCCAGCAGCTGGCTGGTAAGATACAATCCGCGCTCCAGGCTGGAGGCGTCAATAATATTGATCAACAGATCCGTGGACGATTCTTCCAGAATAAAGTTTTGCGCAATTTGCTGGTCAATGGAGTCATCTTCGTAGGAGACATGCAGGGAATAGGTGCCGGGTAAATCCACCACCTCGAACCGGGTTTCACCGTGACTGAAACTGCCGCTCTTTTTCTCGACTGTCACGCCTGACCAGTTCCCCACCTTCTGCCGGGCACCGGTCAAGCCATTGAACAACGTCGATTTGCCACTATTGGGGTTACCGATCAGGGCCAGGGTATAGGTTTTGTTCAAAGCCGTTCTACCTCGATGTCACCCGCTTCGGCCCAGCGCAGGCTGAGGTGAAAGCCCCGCACCCGGATCTCCACAGGGTCGCCGAGCGGCGCCACATGCTGCACCTTGAATTCCACACCGGGCGTCAGTCCCAGGCTCATCAGACGATTGCGATACTGCTGGTTCAGGCCATTAAACCGCAACACACGGGCGCTGCTGCCTACGTTCAGATCTCTGAATACGGTTCTGGAATTGCTCACTGTGCGCCTGCGCTTTAATATCAGCTAATAAGAATCATTCGCATTTTACCCATTATGAAACAAAAATGGAATGGCTGTTTTCAAGGGTTGCCAGGGCCTCTTGACATTTGGGCTATTGGTCGCCAGCGACACACCCCTTGACTTTTGCTTGCGTCGACCCCATTTTGCCCGGCGGTACTGACCTTGACGAAAAGGATAATGGCATGCCTATCTACGAATACCTTTGTGACGCCTGCAGTCACAAACTGGAAGCTATACAGAAATTCAGCGACGCCCCCTTGAAGAGCTGCCCCGAATGCAACGAAGACAGCCTGCGCAAGCTCGTTTCAGCAGCGGCCTTTCGACTGAAAGGTAGTGGTTGGTACGAAACCGACTTCAAGGACAAGAACAAACAAAAAAACGTGACAGGGGATAAAGAGGCTCCCACGGATAACACAGAGGCCAGGTCCGGCGATAAAGAATCCACCAGCGGAGCTGGCAAGACCGATAAAAAACAGTCTGGGTCAAAAAAAGATTCTTCAAAGGCTAACGATACAAAAACAGGTAGCCCATCCGGTTAAGGAAGGTTCTCTTCGAGTGGGGATAATCCAGGAGTGATAATGGATAATGGGGTCAGGTCTATTGATAAAGTATTAACAAAAACGGCCCGAGTTGCAGGCCGTTTTTTATTGTTGTTCTATGAGTCCGCCGTCAACACAAGGCACTTGTCCATCACGCAACTTTAACGGCAGCATTGATATCAAACCCGCAGCAGTAGCCAGACACATATTTTCCTGAAAAATCTTACTTTTATTTACGCAACAAATTCAATGCCGCGCCAGTCATTGCCTGTATACCGGTTTTTATCGCCGGTTCTGCATCAGGAGCAAAAAACGGCGAGTG
>JBNKFQ010000079.1:0-2661 GCA_050289385.1 Porticoccaceae bacterium
TTTGAAATTATTCTAAAAAAGAATGGAAATTAATTTGCGGCTGTCAAAAAATTGACCTATTGCCGTTTTTAAAATGCACTTCCCTATTTGAATTGGTTTGTTAAAACGTACGCGGGCAACGCGGTCTCGGTTGGCAGTGGCGTTCCGTTCGGTGCGGCCCGACGCAGGTGTCGACGAAATTGCGTATTTTTTTGGCCTTGCGTCTGGGTGCCGACCTCCCCGAAGTGGATGCACTAGCGGAGCTGTATGCGGACTACGAGCCCATCCACTTTGACAGCGCAGACGCATCCGCACGCCTCGTTATCGTCAACGGCGGAGAGCGGTGGCCGATGCGGCAAATCGATACCCTACAATTTGTCGCCGATACACCTTATGAAACGGTGTTGAAATACAATCCCGGTGAAAGCCGTCGACTACTGTCGCCGGAAATTTGTGAGTTGTTGCGTGGTGCGCTAATCGGCGTCGTGGAATCCGGTTCCGGCCGTCGAATCGATGGAGTGTTCCATGGCCCGGGAGGCGAGCCCATCGCAGTTGGCGGCAAAACGGGTACCGGTGACCACCTCAGCAAATATTTTGCCGCCGCCGGACAGCTGATCGAAGTCAAAGTGGAAAACCGCAACGCCATTTTTACGTTTTTTCTCGCCGACCGTTTTTTTCGGTACCGTACGGCGCCGCGGCAGGTGGCGGCGTTGGATACGGTCGTTGCTGACGGTGACTGTTGGCCGGGATAAATAAACATGTGCCACAGGATTCTATATCAAGGGTGGGCATTGCTGATTGAATTTACAGAGGGGTATCTTGCGCCCGGGAAACGGCCAGTGCCTGCACACTGATTTATTGGCCACACTGGTTTTGAGCGAGCCGGGGGCCTCTCGACATGTGGTTGGTGTTCGTTGGTCTGGTGCGGCATATCCTTATCCCGTGGGGCGTGATTGGATAGCCACTTATGAATATCCAACGAATTTTTTTGGCCAAAGATTTGTTCCAGGCGGCAATAACAGATGCGTTCTTCTGTCTTTCCGGATCCATACTCGTTTAGTATGTGTTTTCGGGCTGTATTCTGGGCTTCCGAAACATCTTTTTGCTCTATTCCGGCCGCTTCACGTCCGCCGATTTCATCGACGAGTTCATCAAACCGAGCCAGGCTGATTATTTCATCCTTTAACAATTTCAATATCCCTCTCCCCTGTACTCGCCGTCTAGCGAGGTTGATTTTATCGGTCACTGTAGGAGGCAGCTCAGAGTCTGCCAGTGATAAAATCTTCTTTAACTCATAATCAAATTTGTTTACGGACATGTGTTCGAAATCCTCGATCAGTTCGTCAATAGACTTGAAAATTTTGTTCTGACTTCTGGTTAAATAATCTTTAAGAATTTTAGGGTATGAAAACATATCTTTTCCAACTTAAATGATTGGTTTCGAAAGCTTATTGACAGAAAACTGTATTGAAGCTTTCATTTACAGACGATTGAGACAGTGATTTAAATTAATGCCCTTTCGCGAATGGGTAGCCGAACATTAAAAGTGCTTCCTTACAATGTACCACTAACGCGCAACCATCGCATTTGAACACATCCACGATTTTCCACAAGATAGTGTAGATGTAATATCGTATTTTCGCTTTTACAGTGTTTGTCCAGTACGCGATTGTAAAGAGTCCGGCAAAAGCTGCCCGATGGGAGTGACGTGGCGCTTGGCCCGTGGTGCTGGCTGGGAATGGTGATCTATGCGCTCGGTTGCGGCGCTTTTGCATATCTCACATACGCGCGACGGTTTCAACGGTTGCCGGCCGGGGCGGTTAATCGACAGCGGCTTGCGGCTTTTATACAGAGCCATCCGGACATTGCCCGGCAACTGGATATGTCACGCTATTGTCGCATGAATGTCACTTACGGCGATCTCAAAGTCCTGCAGTCACAAGCCAACCGCGCGCTGTTGCGGGTGGCGTCGCGCACCTTGCTGCGCCGGGGGTAATGTGTGAACCATACCGCCATTGGCGCACAATCTCAGGTCTGCGACCGGTATTTAATGCATTTAAACTGATATGTAATTATGATTTCGTAAGGTTCTGCCCCGAGGCATTTGTGCTTGGAAGTAGCTACAATGAGTGATTCTCATCCTGCAATTTATTCAGAGGCTTTATGCTGACATTTTTGGATTATTGGATAGCTGGAGCGCGCGAATCTGCCACGCGTTTAGTGCTACCGGGCACAAACCCGCCGCAGACGGATTTGCTGGCAGCCATTAACATGTGCAGCGTAGTCCTACCAGAATATATGGACCACGACAGCACCTTCAGCGCATATAAATCCGTGGTCATACCACATCTGTTACAGGCCGCCGGCACAGAAATACCGTCATCGATGAGACGCTCGGTATTCGCCTACCCCTGTTCGGCCGTGCAGGTGGGCGCCAATTTGGTAAACACATTTTTGAGAGGCAAAGTGCCTAAGTCACTGCACAAGCAGTCGACCTTTCATGATCGTAATTGGTATTTCGATTTTCCCGGACGCAGTTTGCCCATCGATAGCAATACCTATGTGCGCGCCGTTTTTTCCCAACCCTTTACTGGTGGTGGAGCATTAGTCGTTGCGGTGTTGACCAACGGCCGCTCCAATTCCATGGAGAATCGGTATTGCTGGGTATGTCGCGATGGCGAA
>JBNKFQ010000080.1:0-4398 GCA_050289385.1 Porticoccaceae bacterium
CTACCGTTGGCAATCTCACTGCAATGGGCTATTTTCTACTCCGGTTGCAGTATGATTTAGTAAATCGCAACACACACGACCTATTCTCATCGTTTCGTGGAGAGATTGATAGGAAGTATCCGCCGGGCGCTGCTCGATCAATTGTTTTTCTGGAACGCTACCGATGTACAAAAGAAACTCACGGCCTTTCACCATGACTATAACGAACATCGTACGCACGCTGGAATTGAAGCTCAAGTACCTGAAAGATTTGGCGAAAAATCGATCTTTACCGGCGCCAATTTACACCATTTTCAATGGCAGCTTTTTTGTCGAGGGTTGTTTCAGTTGCCTAGAATTGCCTGAGATAGGAATTCGCCACCCACACCTTAATAATGCGCGCATTTTTTTGGCGTCGCATTGATTTACTTGTTAAACGAACCGATTTGGATATAATGCTCCAGGAGTTCATTGATTTTCATTACAAAATTTAAATAGTCATTCCAGCCTTTTGCGTTTGTCATGACCCCAATTGCCAGCTTTCTTTCAGGAACAAGAACAATGATAGAAGAGGCGCCCGCCTGACGCCCCGTGTGACCAATCATTCCATCTATATATTTTGAGAGGAGCATTAATCCATACCCGTATTTATCCTTTTGTGGAATTGCGTCGCTCCAAGAAGGTCCACTATCGGAATCCAAACTTGCAGAAACAGAAGAAGACATAAGATGTTTAGCTTCATCGTTTATCAGCCCGTTATTAAATGAAAGAGCAAATTTAACGAGGTCGAAAGTAGTAGAAAGATATCCTCCTGCTGGAAGATTCTCACTAACGTCTCTTAAGTCAGCCCTCCTTAGTCCACCATTATCTATTCTGTAACCGGCAACACGATTGGAGATAATGGCCCAGACGTCATCTGGAAAAGTATTGCTCATATGAGCCGGATTAAAAACCATTTCCTTCATTAGCTCAGAGTATTGAGTATTTGAGGCTCCCTGCAAAACACACGCTAAAAGCCTGTAACCAAATGATGAATACTCCCAATCTGTACCAGGAGCGAATAACAGTTCATCATCTTTAAATATTTTAAGTGGAGATATCACGCCGGTGTATCGCGTATATGAACTCAAATTTTCTCGCAGCATTTTTTTCTCAAGTTCAGATTTTAAGTGAAGTGTACTAGCAGCCTTGATTGCTGATTCATAATCAATATAGTGCCTGATGTCGGAGGTGTGAGTTAACAACTGTCGTGACGTTATAATCCCCTTTTTCCAACCTGGCCAACCTGAAACGCTACCCGGTGCGCAAAGTCAAGATCAACCGCTGTTTTATCAACGCCCTCTGCTCCTCGACGGTGGAACTTTCCGTCGTGAACGCGATTATCAATATGGTCAACTGTCTGGACATACGCGTCGTGGCCAAAGGCGTGGAATCAGCGGAGCAGTGCTCGGTTCTACACCGCCTCAGATGCGACGTTTTACAGGGATATTTCTTTCAGCCCCCCTGGCCGGTGGAAGCCTGCGAGCCGCCCCCCGGCAACACGCCGTCGGAAGACATGACGGAGACGCCTTTTATCGGGACATGAAATCGAAGTTTACTTTTCCGCCGTGATCAAACCTCCTATCACTTATACCGGCAAACGCTTGTATGCGAAGCGCGTACGCCTACATTGTTGACACCTATACCCAAAGCGTTGGAAATTCAGGTTAACGATTTGGCAGCGGGACACACCTTAGCCGCCTGACGGCTATCTTTCTAACGTTCAACACTAAAACCCCCTCAAAATAAATATCCCGGATATATTTGTAATTTTTTTCGCCAACTACGTATACATTATATCGACATAATTTGGTATTCGAAAATAGCCGATCACTTTTTCCCGGAAAATTATTTTAGCCTCATTGAGGCAAAAAAATCGGCCATGAATTTTCAATATCCTGCTGTATTAAGGCAGTCATTTTTTAATAACTGACAAAAAAGGATCTTTACTTATGCCGATACCAAAGTGCTTATTATCATTTTACACACTTACATTCTCTGCATTCCTGATTACTCTGGCGCCCCCTATGTTTGCAGCAGAGATCGTCAAGGGAACAACATTAACAAATCAGGTTGCCCAACAACTGAATGAGCAGAATACTATAAGCAGCATTCCCAAGGAGGAAAAGCACAGAAAGGCCTTGGGTTTGGAAGCGGAAAATGCTCTCTCCGTTAAAAAATCGGCGACCGACAGAAGCGGAAATTTACATACCCGATATCAGCAGACCTTCAAGAATATTCCTGTGTGGGGGCATGAGATTATCATGCATGAGGACAACCAGGGTAGACTGCGCGGCATAAGCGGCAATCTTGTAAAAAGCATCTCTCATGACCTGCCCTCATCTCCGTCATTACTACCCAAATATACTTCTGTCGACGCTTTACACTTTGCCAAGCAGGTATATAGCATCAACACGAACATCACTACTGATGCAAGCCTATATGAAAATGAAAAAAGTGAATTGGTTATCTATATTGATGACACTCAAACTGCACAGCTTGTTTATTACGTCAACTTTTACACTGACTCAACGGCTGGCGGACAACCGGCAAGACCCTACTTCCTGATCGATGCCCAATCCCTCACCATCATTAAACAGTGGGAAGGCCTGACCCACGCCAAAGTCGGCACAGGACCAGGAGGCAATACAAAAACAGGAAGCTATGAATACGGTACGGATCTTGACAATCTCGATGTCAGTGTAAGTGGCTCAACTTGCACGATGTCAAATACCAATGTTAAAAGCGTCAATCTCAATCACGGCACCTCGGGAAGCACGGCCTATTCCTATACCTGTTATCGAAATACATTCAAACAAATCAATGGTGCTTTTTCTCCCATCAATGACGCCCACTATTTTGGCGGCGTCGTCTATGACATGTACAGCGACTGGTCCGATACGGCGCCACTGAGCTTTCAACTGACCATGCGCGTACACTACAGTGTCAATTATCAAAATGCTTTCTGGAATGGGTCATCCATGACCTTTGGCGATGGCTATAGCACTTTTTATCCTTTTGTTTCACTGGATCTCAGTGCCCACGAAGTGAGCCACGGCTTTACAGAACAGAATTCCGGCCTTATCTATTCCGGTCAATCGGGCGGAATCAATGAAGCCTTTTCCGATATGGCGGGAGAAGCGGCGGAATTTTTTCTTCACGGGAGTAATGACTGGCGCGTCGGCGCGGATATTTACAAAGCAGCGGGTGCAGCCTTGCGGTATATGAATAATCCGCCGGCGGATGGCGTTTCGATCTATCACGCCGATGATTATTATGACGGTTTGGATGTTCACTATAGCAGCGGCGTATTCAACAAGGCTTTTTACTTACTCGCCACGACGTCGGGATGGGATACGCGAAAAGCTTTTGATGTCATGGTCAGGGCCAACCAAAACTATTGGACCCCCTCCACAGATTTTGTCGCCGGCGCCTGCGGCGCAATCAATGCGGCCAATGATAGCTATTACGATTTTATGGACGTTCACGCGGCGTTTACCGCTGTGGGCGTGGAGTGCGGGACACTTCCGAGACCCGCTCTGGCCTGGCTATCGGCGGTATTACATTTGATATTGAATTGAAATGTCATTGCGACAAGTGAATAATTGCAACGCAAGCCCCTGACTCTGAGGTAATCCAATTAACCGTATGCTGTCATTAAAACTTAAGGAGCATTTATGAGCAAGTTCAAAATAACAATCTTTACTTTATTATCCATGGTTGCCGTGAATTCGCATGCGGTGGGATCCGGGTATCGCTTTATAAACAATATTGGTTGTCATTTAAATGATGGCACTTGTTATGTATATGTAGATGGAGACGCTGTTGGACCCACTGACTGCAGCTCGAATTCAATCCGATGGAATAAGGATAATGCGAACAGCGGCAAGGAAACCCTGAGCCTGCTGATGACGGCAGCAATTGCCCGAAAGAAAGTCAACTTTCAGATAAGTAATTCTTGCTATAAATATCAAGCCGGCTATCCGACGTTCACCTATATAATTCTTGACCCACAGTAAAATTCCATCATATAAGCTCCACCACCAAACAGGTGGAGCAGTATTAACATTTGCCGCAAACATTTACAAAAAAGGAAACGGCCATGCAAAAATTAATAAAATTACTATCATTGTCGGTGGGTATAGGAAGCATAAACCACCTTTTTGCCCTTCTGGTGAAGCATCATATCCGAAATTTCCTGTGTGTTGTGAATCACTAATTTCGATCAAAAATCACACATCAATCGCAAAATCTATCTAACTTTTACCATGTTCGACTTGCCAACTTAATACAACCTTGTATCATTCTGTTCATGCGATTATTGCTTGAGCTTCTCTTTCATACCATCATCACTTTCTTCCGATGCTGCGAACCCGGCGG
>JBNKFQ010000081.1:0-7993 GCA_050289385.1 Porticoccaceae bacterium
GGGCAGTGCTCAGAATGTGGTGCCTGGAATACGCTGAAAGAGGTGCGTTTGGCGGCGAGTCCGCGGCAGAGTTCTGAGCGTTTTCAGGGGTATGCGGGTGGCGCGGGCGCGGCTAAGGTGCAAACCCTGAGTGATGTTTCCCTGGAAGAATTGCCGCGTTTCAGTTCGGGTATGGGTGAATTTGATCGCGTACTGGGCGGCGGTTTTGTGCCGGGTTCAGTGGTGCTTCTAGGTGGTCATCCGGGTGCCGGTAAATCCACTTTGTTGCTGCAATCCCTCTGTCTGCTGGCTCAGCAGCGCACCGCACTCTATGTCACCGGGGAGGAGAGTCTGCAGCAGGTGGCCATGCGAGCCAAGCGTCTTAAGTTACCCATGGATAAGCTTCAGGTTTTGTCGGAAACTCATGTCGAGCAAATCCTGGCTTTAGCTGAAACCGTGCGACCACAGGTCATGGTGGTGGATTCCGTGCAAGTGATGCACTTGGCGGATATCGCTTCGGCGCCCGGCAGTGTCTCGCAGGTGCGCGAAAGCGCCGCATATTTAACTCGCTTCGCCAAGCAGACCGGCACTGTGCTGCTGCTGGTGGGTCATGTTACCAAAGACGGCAGTCTGGCCGGCCCCAAAGTCCTGGAGCATATTATTGATTGTTCGATTATGGTCGAGGGGTCTCACGATTCCCGATTTCGCACTCTGCGCGGCCACAAAAATCGCTTTGGTGCAGTAAACGAACTGGGGGTGTTTGCAATGACCGAGACCGGCATGCGGGAAGTAGCTAACCCCTCCGCAATATTTTTGCAGCGAGGTGAGGAAATATCCGCTGGATCCGTTGTGGTGGTCACTTGGGAGGGGACACGGCCCCTGTTGGTGGAGCTTCAAGCCCTGGTGGATGACAGCCATCTCGGCAACCCTCGGCGGGTCACCGTCGGCATGGAGCAAAATCGTCTGTCCATGTTGCTGGCGGTTCTGCATCGCCATGGCGGCCTGATGTTGGGGGATCAAGATGTATTCGTCAATGCCGTCGGCGGTGTAAAAATTATCGAGCCATCGGCGGACTTAGCGTTGTTGTTTGCCTTGGTGTCCAGTTTTCGAGATCAGCCCATAGATCGACAATTGGTGGTATTTGGTGAGGTGGGGCTATCGGGCGAGATCCGACCCGTGCCCAGTGGGCAGGAGCGTCTTCGCGAGGCCGCTAAACACGGCTTCAAGCAAGCCATAGTACCTGCAGCGAATCATACCAAGGAATCCATTCCCGGCATTGAGGTGATCCCAGTCAAGACGATTTCTGAAGCTTTACAGCACATCACTCAGTAGAGCGATTCCACTTTTCCTCCCGCAGAAAGATCTAAATCGTGTTTTTCTAATATTCTTTGTGTGGCCGATGTTCATTGGCCCCTATCGTAATCTCTGCTCTTTTCCACCTTATATTCGATTGGAATGTAAACCTCTTCACAAACTCCATTCAAACTAAATGTTTAATTTGACTTTAACTTATAACCGAAAGATGATGCAGTCTGAAATTTTATAATGGTTCGATTGAACTTAAGCTGTCTTCGGTCACCACAAGATACTTGTCAGGCATCTCACTATTCGTTTGCTGAGTAAGATTTTATTGAGCGAAGGCACCATAACACCCAATTTAGTTGTTTGGGATCGAAATGTGGAGATGTACGATGCGTAAAGCAGTCCCCTTAGTCCTTATCTCATTGCTGTTTGTCGGCTGCGGCACACCCGACGAGGGTTCCAGTTCGGCGGGCGTTTCCAGCTCTGTCGGCGTCAGTTCTTCCAGCAGTTCTGCTGCGAAAGAAGGTTATGCGGCGTTTAATGCCAATCCGCAAACGGGACAAACGCGTTATGCCTCGTGTGTCGGCTGCCACGGCGCCGACGGCTCTGGCCCAGTCAGTCGCATTCCGGTGAATGACTACGAAAGCCAGCAGCAACTTTTTGCCATTATTCACAACACCATGCCCCGTGGGGCTGCTGGCGACTGTGTCGATCAGTGCGCTGCCGACATTACTGCCTACTTGTGGACCTGGCGTGATAGCGGTGTGGACACGGCTGCGTGCGATACGGCTGAACCTGTGCTCTATGGGGACCGCGCTTTGCGTCTGTTAACCGCAGAGGAGTATGAAAACTCTTTGGAAGATTTGGGCATTGTGTCTCCAGCCGATAATTATTCTGAAATGGCACCCAAAGATTATCGGGTGACCTTGAGCAAGTTCCCAGACAACACCAACCGCGCGATCATCAACTCCTATATGGACGTCTATCATTCCAACGCGCGCACTCTATCGGATAGTGCGAAAAGTGTGGTTGCCGCAGGCTGTAACAACGCCACTGCGTGCGCTCAGAACTTTATGGATTTTGCCTACAAATTGTTTCGTCGGCCGCTCACTGAAGACGATACGGCCCGCTATGTGAAGTTTTTTAATGACTACGGTGCGGACGAAGGCATGCGTTTGGCGCTCTGGACTGCTTTGAGTTCGCCACAGTTCCTCTACCGCTCTGAAATGGGTATCAAAGTCAGCGACGCTCGCGCCAATGGCTGGGACTTGGGTACGGGCGGTGACATTGTCATAGACAATGGCGAAGGCACTCCGGTAGGCGATACGGGGGTGACCGCTGGCGACCCCAAGACCACGATTCAACCCAGTGAATTTAGCAGTGGGTCAGTCGGTGCTGACGGGTTCTTGCGCATTCCATTGTATGGTAATGCGGGTAAAACCGTGAGTAACTACACCTTTACCGGCGATGATGTCATTTTGCTCGAAGTGCAAGGCATGATGGGGGATGGCGCTTGGCCTTCCCTCTTTGTTCGCGCCGGTAATAAAGATATAGGTTCGGTCGAAATCAACTCGTCCAACGTCAGCGTTGTTGCGCTGCGCATCATGGGTGTGGTTGGCAATAATCAGTATGTGCAAATCGAGAACCGCAATATCGGTAGCCACTCCAATAATCGCGATCTGTTTTTAGGTGAAATTACCTTGGGTAAAGCAGTTGCCGGTGAAGTCGGCGGCAGTTCAACGGTGGAAGTGGACACCAATGCCGATGTGGAGCATTTGTCATTGGCGGATGCCGATGCCTATGTTTTGGATCCATTTGAATTTGCCTCGGCACTGTCTTACATGTATACGGGTTCAACGCCTGACGACATCCTCTTGGATGCCGCCGCTCAGGGTGGTCTGAATACCCAGGCGCAAGTTGCTGCGCAAATTCAAAGATTACTGAATTCCGCCCGCGGTAAAGAGCATGTGGGTCGCTTTGCCGGCCAGTGGCTGCGCACCGATGAAGTGATGGATCAAGGCGTGATTCGTCCCGATATTGCTGGGTTCAACAGCAATGTCAAAAACGCTATGGCAGAGGAAATTCATCAGCTCTTCCGCTATGTGTTCTATAACGATAACGTTCCTTTCGAAGATTTTTACGCTGGCAATGTCACTATGGCCAACAGCATTCTGGCCAACTTCTTTGGTTACAGCGGCTCTCAGTTGAGTGGCGTGCAGGGCTTAGACAGTGGCTGGAGTGCTCGTCAGGTATCCGGCCGTGGCGGGGTCTTGACCTCGTCCGCGTTTCTTACTGTCAACGCCCACCCGGACAAAACCTCACCGATTAAGCGCGCCGTGCGGTTGCGTGAATTGATGTTGTGTCACCATATTGATCCGCCACCTGCGTTGGCCGCTGAGCGCGAAGCCCAGTTGGCATTGGTTGCTCAAAAAGAAGCTGCGGGCAACTTAACCAGCCGTGAATACTACGAGATCGTAACCGATCACCCAGCCTGTGATGGCTGTCATAAGACCATTATTAATCCGCTGTTTGGTATGGAAGATTTCGATAATGTCGGTCGCTTCCGCACCACCATGCGCGGTTTGGGTGACAGCGGTTTGATGGGGTTGCCGATTGATAACCACGGAGAGTTGATCGGTACGGCATCGGCAAAAGGCACTGATGTGTTGACCTTTAACGGTGCTAAAGAATTGGGGGAAATGATCGCTGACTTGCCTTCCACTAAAGCGTGTTTGATTCAAAATGGCTTCCGCTATTTGGCCAAAGCGCCAATTGATCAGGAGTCTGTTTTTAAAGTGGGTGATGAGTTTTATGAGCCGGCGCTGACCGCGGCGCAAGAGCGAGATTATGCCTGTGTTAAAGCTGAGTTGGAGCAAGCCTACGACAGTAATAACAGCAGTCCAAAAGCATTATTTAGCAAGTTAGGCACGCTAGACATTGTGCGTTTCCGAAAATAAACGAGCGAGCTAACGTCTCCCATTGCGAATATAGGTTGTGTTATGAACAAGATTATTGAAAGAACCAATAAGCAAATTAATCAGAATCGCCGTAAATTTTTGGACATGCTCGGCAAAGCCGGCGTGTCTACGTCGATCCTGCGCGCGTCCACGCTGGCTGGCGGAATATTTGCCTCACGTTTTGCTGAGGCGCAAAACGACAACAAAAAAATTATTTTCGTCTATCTGCCGGACGGGGCACCTAACGGCACCTGGTTGCCTTCAGGTTCCACCATGAACCAGTGCACTCAGCCGTTTGCGCCCTATGCGGCGAACATCGCTTTCCGCGAAGTAGACCTAAAATACGGCGGTGGTCACGGCAATAGCTTTTTTTGTATGGGTGCGACTTCATACAATTCCAGTGACCCGAAATCCTCTTCGCTGAATTTTCAGATGGCTAAGGTGATTGGCAACCTCACACCTTATTCATCAGTGCAGTTGGGTGCGCTTAGTACTCAAGGCTCGGCCAGCGACAGTATTTGCAAACTCAACAATCAAAGTGTGGTCAGCGAAGACAGTCCTGCGGCGGCTTTCCAGCAGTTGTTCAATTCAGCGCCGCCGGCACCGGTGGGCGGTGGTCCCAACCCCTATGATATGGAACGCAGTGTGCTGGATGCCAATAAACAGGCGCTGACCGCTTTGCGTACTAAGCTGGGGCTGGAAGAACGCGATCGCTTAGATTCCCATTTGGAATCTCTGGAGAAAATTGAATCTCGTATTACTTTGCTGGAAGATCAAGCAAGCAACAGCGATTCCGGTGGTGCTTGTGAGCCCGCGGCAATCAACACGGACGGGCATATGTTGGGTCTGTTGAAGGCGCAATCCGATGTTGCCACTGCCGCCCTCAAATGCGGCTTGACCCGTGTGGTATCGATCCAGGCCAATTATCATCAGGCTACTTGGGTGGGGACTTCCAGCGGTACCGATACCACTTCATGGGGGAATGATCACCACCAGGCTTGTCATGGTGGTCCAACCTCAGCCAATGTCGAAATGGTCCGCTATCTTAACAAAGGCGTTGCTTATTTGCTGGGCCGTTTACAAGCGCAGGGTCTTATGGACAGCACCATGGTGGTCATGGTGACCGATATGGGTAACGGTCAAGATCATTCAGCCGGCAATGCACCCTTTTTAATTGCCTCTGGCATTCCGGGTTTTAAAGCGGGATCTTCCACCAATGGCGATCACGAAAATGTCTTAGCTGATGCCATCAATGGTATGGGTTTGGCTGCTTCGGTGGGGGGTCAGATCGGCAAATACGGTAATGGTGGAACAGGGATTTTTTAAGCTGCGGTTGTTTGCGCTTCGAACCGAGCCCGGCCATTGTGTCGGGCTTTTTTTTAAGCTGTTTTGTGGCGCTTTAGCAATTCGCCAAGGACTCGATCCGAAGCGCTCGTATCGGCCAAATTTACTTCGATTAATCTGCGCAAATGGACAATGCTGTCCATATCAATACTGGTACAGTGAAAGCCCAAAACCTGGGAACCGCTGTGCACTAGGGTCACTTGCATCACAATCACCGCATCCTCTGTGAGCTGGATACGTACTGTGCAGGGCATGTCGGTGCGAATTTGGTAATCGTTGGGCGTGGTGACCAAGACGCCGTTGAGCGATACATCGACTAACTGTGCGTGATACATTTTGCCGTCTTGATTGATCACGACCGCCGCATCGAACTCGATGCGGCTAAACTGGCGGCGATCTTCGGAAATTGGATTGTCCATAGCGACTTCGCTCTCGTGACCTCATAAAATCAGTCTAGACCAGAGATGCCAAAATTACCTTTAACTCGATCTTTGTAGTAGTGCGGTTCCATGGGGGCTGAGTTCTAGTCTGTGGTCGATCAGTTTGATGTTCGAATTGGATTGCAAGCGTATTTGCCATTGTTGGCTCGGGAGCTCTACAACTTGGGTCTGATCCGCGCAATTACAGCACAGTAAAAATGGACCTCGCCGAATGCAGATGGTGTGTCTGCTTTCTTGTGCGGTTGCATCGTGCCCGAGAAAATTGCCGGCCCAGAGTGCTTGGTTGTGTTTGCGCCACTGGATCAAATCGGAGTACCAGCGGAGCAATTCGGTCTTTTCAGATTGGCTAATCTCCTGCCAATTCAAGCGCGATTTTTCAAAGCTGTGCTGATGCTGGGGACTGATGAAATGGGTAAGTGGCCAGCCAAATTCAAGCGCTTCTTGGCGTCGCCCCTTATCTATGGCTTTGCCCAGAGGCGGTTCGCTGTGGTCCGTAAAAAAATAGAAGGGTGTGGACGAGCCCCATTCCTCACCCTGGAATAGCATGGGTATAAAAGGAGATGTTAATAATAGTGCAGCTGCAATTTTTAGCTGTTCCAGATTGAGCAAGTGGCTCAGTCTCTCCCCGCCGGGGCGATTGCCGACTTGGTCATGATTTTGGATATAGGCGACAAAGTTCGTACCGCTTAAGCCGGTTGCGGGCCGACCTAAATAGCGCCGTCGATAGTGACAGTAATCGCCGTCAAAATAGACACCCTGGTTGAGTACTTTAACCAGCTGTTGCAATTGTCCATAGTCCTGAAAATAGCCTGCTCGTTCACCGGTCAGGTAAGCGTAAACCGAATGGTGAAAATCATCGTGCCATTGGGCCTGCAGACCATAGCCGCCATTTTTTCGGGCGGTCATCAACCGACCGTCGTTCATATGGCTCTCAGCGATCAGAATAATATGGCGGTTCTCGTTCTGTTTTAACTTATCGACGGCGGTGGCTAAATCTTCCAAAAAATGGATAGCAGAGCCATCCATAATGGTTTGCACTGCATCCAAGCGCAGGCCGTCAAAATGATATTCATGCAGCCACATAATGGCGTTATCGATAAAAAACTGGCGTACCTCTGGGCTATCAAAACCGTCAAAATTGACGGCTTCACCCCACGGGGTGTGGTAGTGGCTATGAAAATAGGGACCGAATTTGGCGAGGTAATTGCCGCTCGGACCCAGGTGGTTATAGACCACGTCGAGAATGATACCCAGGCCGCGCGCGTGACAAGCATTAACAAGGGTTTTTAAATCCCTGGGGCTACCATAGGCGTGATGCGGTGCGAACAGTCCGACTCCGTCATACCCCCATCCGTGCTCCCCAGAAAACTGAGCGATTGGCAGTAATTCAAGGTGGGTTATGCCCAGTGCCTGTAAGTGATCCAAGCGATTAATAATGGCTAAAAAGGTGCCTTCGGGGGTAAAAGTACCCACGTGAAGTTCATAAATAATGGTTTGCTCAGCTGCGATGCCGGACCATGTTTGATCCTGCCAGGAAAATACCTCGTCGCAATAGCGCGACAGCCCATGGGCTCCATTGGCTTGCCAGCGTGAACGCGGGTCGGGAAAGGGGCCTTCATCGTCGATGCAAAAACCGTAGTCCTCGCCGTGAGCAATGTGAACTTGGCAATGCCACCAGCCATTGTCGGCAGGGTTCATTGGCTGGTGTGTTGAGTTGTGGAACAGATTCACGGACTTGGCAGAGGGGGCCCAAACGCTGAGGTTTTTCATTCTATCGTTCATTGACAAGATGACTGGTTGGAAATCATAACCTACTTTTTACGGGAAAACATTGGAAAACCCATGCGCATGTACCTGGTAACGGCGTGTTATTTAAAATTCCGAATAAAACGGAACGGCGCAAAGCGAGCTGCGTGTGAATGATATATCGATGCTTTGGAAATCCGCGCAAAAAAACTTTAGTAAAAACCT
>JBNKFQ010000082.1:0-16274 GCA_050289385.1 Porticoccaceae bacterium
TTTTAAAAAGGCGGTTGCTAGTAAAATGGCAAATGATTAACAATGCCTTCAACTCCGACCCAGCAAGCGTCGCATTTTGTGTTACGCTTCGCCTATAACACAACTTGCGCCACTCACTGGGCGGGTTAAGGCAGCGTTATATTTTGAAATTAAATTATCATGAAAAAATAAAGGACATCCAGATAAAAAAAATACCATGGAAGTCAGCCAGCTTCGCAGTAGTGGAAAAATTGATTTGTCGGCTTGAGTGATGTGTTATTGATTTTTAAGGAAGAGCGATAGTTTGGGTTGTTTTTAGCTGGCCAGATGCCTCCAAACCGGATTGGTGATCGTTGTCGGTGTGGGTATTTTTGTTGCTATGTTGGACTTTTTATTGGCTGGTACAATTGCCGACAGGCCACAACGCCCTGCAACCACTTTTGTTTGAGTCGCTCACAGAGTTTCAACAGTTTTTCTTCCGGACCCACAGCACAGCCAAAGTGTTGCTCCAGACTGGCACTTGCCTTCAGCCACTGCGTGGAGTCAATACGTAACCGCTGCAGGATCGGTGGTGCGTTGTCGGGTATCGATCCTCGCTTGTTTTCCCGTATCGCTCTGCCGGTCCAGTCGACCAGCTCAAGATAATCGGCAAAGCTGAATGGCAGGGCCAAGTCCGACGTTTTCTCCGTCAGATTTTCAGCAAAAGGCAGTAAGGGTGATGATGCGGCGTCATTGCTTGCCCGGTCCGGTTCGACGCCTCTGTCTTTCGGTGTTGTTGCTTCCGGTGCAATGCCCAGTCGTTCTTGCAGAGAGGTAAAATTGGATTGTTCCGGCGTGGCAGCGATGCCGGCCCGTATGGGGTTAAGATCCACATAGGCCATGCAGGCCAGCAAGGCGGTGTCGTCCAGCAGTGCCTGACTCTTGAACCGGCCTTCCCAGAACCGGCCCTTGCAGCGGTCCTCGCGATTGGCCTTGCGCGCCAGGTGTTCGTTCAAACAGCGCATGAACCAGCTGATGTCGGTGAGCCGTTCCCGCCACAGGGCCACCATGCCATTAACAGCCTCTCTTTCAGACACAGAGAAATTCCGCGGGTTGTCCCGATAACGCTGTACCCGTTCGGTGCCGGAAAAGAGTTGTTGCCAGCGCTCAATCACCTCCGGGGCAGACCAGTCGGTCGCTCGTTGCCGGTCTACCCTGAGCACAACATGATAGTGGTTGCTCAGGACTGCATAGGCAGCAATGTCGATCGCAAAAATGGACGAAAGAACCGTGAGGCGCTCAACTACCCATCTGCGCCGGTGTTCGTAGCTGTTGCCGCTGAAATGGTCTTCACCACACAGAAAAGCGCGCCGCACACAGCGGGAAATGCAGTGATAATACGGGGTATCGTCCAGAGAGATCAGAGTCTTCCGTGCACGTGTCATCGCCGAATCCTTGGCTTGAGTTGTAGTGGAAGTTTAGAAACGGAGTGATATGATGTCAAAAAATATATTTGGGTGTCCAAAAATCATTCCAAAAATCACAATCCAAAAATCATTAAAACGAGCTGTTAGCTGAGAGAATCGTTTGAATGAGCAAGCAACATGACAAAAACGCATCGCCAGTCGGTTGGTATATAGGGACATATTTAATTCGATTCATCGAGTTGAATGAAGAAGGAAATGACGATTTAGAAAAGCGATTCTATTCTTGGGAGAACACCGTTATTGTAAAAGCAGATTCCATGGAAGAAGCTTTCCATAAAATTGAAATAATTGCCAAGGAAGAAGAGGAGCCATATAAGGGTGGACCAAAGTGTATTCCTGTTCAATGGATTTATGAAGGCATCACCGAATTGCTTCCGATATATGAAGAACTTTCCGATGGAGCAGAAGTCATGTGGAGAGAGCACAGGTCAAGGACATTGAGAAGACTTCGTTCAATGGCTTCGCACTCAGTGAAATCATTCAAGCAATGAAGAAAAATCAGCTAACAATCACATCCAGCCGACAATTTTTCCGCTGCGCTCCAAAATTACCGCAGAGCACGGCGTTATGTGGACAACCCAGATTCTTAATCACGTGAGATCGCTATGACCACTCAAGACATTAGAAGTGCCATCGAGAAGATCGAAAAACATCTCGAGACCAGAACAGGGCCCGAACCAGACACGCCTGCCAAGGCAATTATCGTAGATGGGCTCAGGTGCTGTATTCAATCTCCAGACGGCAAATCAGTTAGTACCGACATGCCTGAAGCCGTGGGTGGTACGGGCACATCTAATTCCCCAGGTTGGTTGCTGAGGGCTGCAATTGGAAGCTGTGATGCCACGTTGTTAGCGATGAGAGCTGCCCGCAAGGGAATTGAGCTGGATTCGATAGAGGTTACAGTTGATGCAATGTCTGACGGCCGCGGCATGTTCCTCGATGAAGGAATTTCACCTGGGTCTTCAGAAGTGCGAATACATTTTGACGTCCGGTCGAAAAATGCCACACGAGAGCAAATTCAGGAATTGGTTGACTGGGTTACTATTCATGCACCAGTCGGCAATGATATATCGCGGCCTGTTGATGTGATAATTAGTCTTAATACCGAATAAATAATATTCACATAACAAATGCAGCCGGACGCAGCAAAGCTGCATGGCTGATGCAAGGCGTTGAAATTGCAGAAAAGCTCTAAAAATATGTTTGTGTCTACACCTGCATGCTGGGCCACGAAAGTGCTTTAAGTAATTATCAGAGCCCCGCAAGCGGGGCCCGATCAATGTACCTTAACCCGCTTTTGCAATGGCTTCACGGGAGCAGCTCCGGTTGTCGACAACCGGAGTTACTGCCCTTAACAGCGCATCAACGGTCGCGCTAACTACGTCTTCATTTACCGCGATGCCTATATGGCGATCATCACCGTGTTTCACTTGAATGTAACTAACGGCTTCTGCCGATGTGCCATGGTTCAGAGCATGCTCATCAAATTCCTGAACCTGAACCTCCAGGCCAAACACATTTTGCAGCGCATCGACAAAAGCCTGTAACGTGCCCTTGCCCTGGCCATTAATCTCCAGATCGCGACCATCTTGTTCAATAACACCCGTTATCGATTCCTGTTCGCCATTGCGATCGATGCGATAGCTCTTCAGCACCAGCGAAGGGTTATGTTCCAGGTAATGGCTGTGAAACAAGCTCCAGATACTTTCCCCCGAAACTTCCTGACCGCTGTCTTCGGCAGACTTTTGTACTACCCGACTAAATTCGATCTGCAACCAGCGCGGCAATTTATACCCGTACTGGCTATCCATCACATAGGCGACACCACCCTTGCCAGACTGACTGTTCACGCGAATCACATCCTGATATGTACGCCCGACATCCCTTGGGTCAATCGGCAGATAGGCAATTTCCCAGAGACTGCCTTCCCTGTATGTTTCCAGACACTTTTTAATTGCGTCCTGATGGCTGCCGGAAAATGCAGTGTATACCAGACTGCCTGAATACGCCTGGCGCGGGTGCACATCAATTTGCGTGCACGCTTTTACAACCGAAGTAATTTTGTCCATGTCACTAAAATCCAGCTCGGGGTCAATGCCCTGGCTGTACAGGTTCATGCCCATCACTACTACGTCCATATTTCCGGTACGTTCACCGTTACCCAGCAATGTACCTTCCACGCGATCAGCGCCAGCCATCACTGCCAGCTCCGCCGCCGCAACACCACAACCCCGATCGTTGTGGGTATGCAAACTGATAATCACCGAATCGCGCCGGTCAACATGGCGGCAGAACCATTCGATCTGATCGGCGTAAACATTGGGCGTGGCCATTTCCACCGTGGCGGGTAAATTCAAAATCACCTTGTTATCCGGTGTCGGCTGCCAAACCTCAGTTACGGCATTACACACCTCTACGGCATAGTCCAGCTCGGTGCCGGTAAAACTCTCCGGGGAATACTGAAAAACCCAGTCAGTAGAAGGCTGCTCAGCCGCACACCGCAAAAATTCGCGAGCTCCCTCCACGGCAATATCGCGGATACCATCCTTGCCCAGGCGGAACACCTTTTCGCGCTGCACGGTAGACGTTGAGTTATAGAGGTGAACAATAGCTCGCGGCGCCCCCTTTAATGCCTCGAATGTGCGCCGAATAATTTCCGGCCGCGCCTGGGTCAGGACCTGGATGGTTACATCTTCCGGCACCTGGTTTTCTTCGATAAGCCACCGGCAAAAATCAAAGTCTGGCTGCGACGCTGCCGGAAACCCGATTTCGATCTCCTTGAAACCTACGTCCACCAGCAAGCGAAACATTTGCTGTTTTTGATCCACCGACATGGGTTCGATCAATGCCTGATTGCCGTCCCGCAGATCAACACTGCACCAGATGGGTGCGCGTGTGATGACCTTGTCGGGCCAGGTGCGGTCTTTCAGGGCAATGGGGGTAAAGGCTTTGTACTTGCTGTGGTTGTACTGCTTCATTGTTCGACTCCATGGGCCAGGCGCTGGCAGCAATTGCTAATCAGCCCGGCAAAGCTTTCGAATTCAAGGATTTTGATCGCCCGTAGTTTACGGTATCGCCAAGGGTGGAGGATTGCGAACATGCCAGCATGCATGCTATTTTTTGACATTTAATGTCAATAAATGTTTTTATATTGAAAATATATGCCTTTTAGGGGGTATTTTGTGGAACTTGACCGTATAGACCGCCGAATTCTTGACGAAATGCAGTGCAATGGCCGAATCACTAATCAGGAGCTGGCCGATAAAGTCGGCTTGTCGCCGTCACCTTGTTTGCGTCGCGTCAGGCAGTTGGAAGAGGCAGGCTATATCGACGACCATGTCACCTTGCTTAACCCCGGCAAACTTGGCCTCAAGTTAACCGCGCTGCTGCAAATTAATCTGGATCGTCACACACCCGAACTTTTCTCTGAATTCGAAAAGACCGTCGCAGGTTACCCGGAGGTTGTGGAATGTATATTAATTACCGGTCAATCTGCGTACCAACTAAAAGTACTGATTCCCGATATGGAGGCTTACCAGCACTTTTTGTTGAAAAAAATTACCGTGATCCCCGGCGTCAGTGATGTGCACTCAAGTTTTGTACTGCGCCAGATTGTGAACCGGACCACGATTCCAATTGATGGGGAATAAAATAGAATACTTTAAATATTCGGGAAGATTTGCAAACTGCCGGGCCGGTTTCTTCATTACGTTATTTTGCGCTGCCGCCGAATATTTGGAGTGGTTGCAGGATTTCTCATACGCTTAACTCATTAATTATCAATTTGATAGTTATTGACAATTGTCTGATAATTTCGAGCTCAAAAAGCAAGGCAAAAACATATCTCTTTGCTTCTAAATGCTTTTCTATCTGGCCCGACCTCACCTTGATAGCTTGTTCCAATGAGCGATACACCAGTCCTGTCAGGTATGCTGTGATACCGGACAATTACATTTAGGAGTTTTTCAAGTCTTGCCATTGCTTTTGAGCGATTCGATAAAGGCAATGATCACGCAGGGAATGGCCTGCCTCGATTGCAGGATGTTGAAATGTGGAGCTGTCAGGCACCATGCCAAGCCGCTCCATCACAGCGCGCGAACGAATATTTCCGACGGCAGTAAACGATACAATTTCCGGTAACTGCAACTTGGTAAAACCAAATTCTAGCGCAGCTCTGGCCGCCTCGGTCGCGTAACCCTTACCCCAGTATGATTTGGCCAACCGCCAACCAATTTCTACACCGGGATAAAAAGGCAAATCCGGGCTCAGAGAGTGCAAGCCAGTCATGCCAATAAAGTCCCCTGCTCCGGTTTCCACTGCCCAAAAACCCCAGCCCCGTTCTTCGACAAGTGTTTGAAAACGATCAATCGATTTATCGCTTTCCTTGCGATCAAGAATTGCGGGAAAATATTTTCTGACTTCAGGATCGGCATTCAGATCGGCAAAAGGTGCTCGATCCGACGCTTGCCAGGGACGAAGAAGCAAGCGTTCGGTTTTAATTTGAACAACATCGACCATAAAACTTCTCTTCGCAGATATAACGGCAGGGTGGATTACGCATCGTTAATCCACCCTGCGGCAGAATCAGGATACCTGTCAGTTAATTTTGGGATCCAGTTCTCCGCTCTCATAGCGCTGATACATCGCTTCCAGTCCAATCGGAGTAATCTTGCCGGCATTGCCTGCCGTACCAAATGCCTCGTAGCGGGCCAAACAGATTTCTGTCATTGCCTTGGTCGTGGCGGACAAAAATTTACGTGGGTCAAATTCGGATTTGTTTTGCGCCAAAAAGCGGCGCACCGCGCCGGTTGATGCCAGACGCAAATCGGTGTCGATATTGACCTTGCGCACACCGTGCTTGATGCCCTCGCAGATTTGCTCGACCGGCACACCGTAGGTTTCGGGAATTTCTCCGCCAAATTCATTGATTACCGCCAGCCATTCTTGTGGTACCGATGACGAACCATGCATTACCAGGTGCGTATTGGGGATGCGGGCGTGAATTTCCCTGATGCGATCGATCGCCAGGATGTCACCTGTCGGCGGACGGGTAAACTTATAAGCACCGTGGCTGGTGCCACAGGCGATGGCCAAAGCATCGACACCGGATTTCTGCACAAAATCGGCGGCTTCTTCCGGGTCGGTAAGTAATTGGTCGTGTGACAACTTGCCAGCGGCGCCGACACCGTCTTCTTCTCCAGCTTCGCCGGTTTCCAGCGAACCCAGACAGCCCAGCTCTCCCTCAACCGATACACCGCAGGCGTGCGCCATATCAACAGCGCGACGAGTGACATCCACATTGTACTCATAGCTGGCAGGAGTCTTGCCGTCTTCTTCCAAAGACCCGTCCATCATCACCGAGCTAAATCCCAGTTGAATCGAACGCTGGCAAACTGAAGGTGAGGTGCCGTGATCCTGGTGCATACAAACCGGAATGTGTGGAAACTCTTCAATCGCCGCAAGAATCAGGTGACGCAGAAAAGGGGCGCCGGCGTATTTGCGAGCACCGGCCGAGGCCTGCACAATCACCGGGGAGTTTGTCTGGTTGGCCGCCTCCATAATGGCGCGCATCTGTTCCAGGTTATTAACATTAAAAGCCGGTACGCCGTAATCGTGTTCGGCAGCGTGGTCCAGTAATTGGCGCAATGATATGAGTGCCATGACTCTATTCCTTTTTATTCACAGGTTTTGAATGGATTATATGCCCGACATAGCAAATCGAATCGGCTATGCCTGTTATTCCTTTGCCCTTTCCTCAAGTACCGCTACGGCTGGCAACGTCTTGCCTTCAACATATTCAAGAAAAGCGCCACCCCCGGTGGAAATATAGGACACTTTGTCAGCAATGCCGTATTTGTCCACGGCTGCCAATGTGTCACCACCGCCAGCGATCGAAAATCCGTTGTTTTCGGCAATCGCCAGCGCAAGTGCTTTGGTGCCTTCACCAAACTGGTCAAATTCAAAGACACCCAGCGGACCGTTCCAGATAATTGTGCCCGCATCGGCAATAATTTTTGATATCGCCGCCGCAGTTTGCGGTCCGATATCAAAAATCATGTCATCTTGAGCTACCGCATCCACGCTCTTGAGTGTGGCTTTGGCAGATTCGGAAAATGCTTCCCCCACGACTACGTCTACAGGCAATGGAATGCTGATACGATTAATCAGGGCTTTCGCCGCTGGAATCAGGTCGTGTTCGCACAGGGATTTTCCAACCGGTCGGCCCGTGGCTGCCAAAAAAGTATTTGCGATGCCACCGCCGACAATCAGCTGATCCACTTTGTCAGCAAGCGCTTCGAGAACGGTCAGCTTGGTGGACACCTTGGAACCGCCAACAATAGCGACGACTGGTCTGGCTGGGTCAGCAAGGGCTTTCTGCAAGGCGTCCAGCTCGCCAGCCAACAAGGGTCCCGCGCATGCCACCGGTGCAAATTTTGCCACGCCATGGGTAGAGGCCTGGGCACGGTGTGCAGTACCAAAAGCGTCCATAACGAATACATCACAAAGAGACGCGTAAGCCCTGGCCAATTGCTCGTCATCGGCCTTTTCGCCGCTGTTAAAGCGAACATTTTCGAGCATGACCAGTTCGCCCTCGCTAACGCTGACACCAGCTTGCCAGTTGCGCACCACAGGTACATGGCAATTCAATAATTTGCCAAGATGATCGGCCACAGGTTGCAGGGAATATTGTTGGTCGAATTCGCCTTCGACCGGTCGCCCGAGATGCGACATGACGATCACGCGCGCTCCCGCATCCAGCGCCTGACGTATTGTTGGCAGCGTTGCACGCATACGGGTATCGGACGTTACAGCACCATTTGCTATCGGCACATTCAGGTCTTCGCGGATCAATACCCTCTTGCCGCGAAGGTCGAGATCGGTCATCAAATTAACGGTCATGAATTTACCTTAAAACTCCGTTGTTCATGTCTGGATTTTACTGGCCCAATATCGCATGACATCCAGCAAACGATTGGCATAGCCCCACTCATTGTCAAACCAGATCAGCACCTTCGCCAAACGCTTGCCGCTAACCCGGGTTTGGCCGGCATCGACAATGCCGGAACGGGCGTCGTGATTAAAATCACACGATGCCAGCGGTTCTTCCGTATAACCCAGCACCCCCCTGAATTGACTTCGCGCCGCCTCGCACAAAATGCGATTGAGAGTAGCCACGTCGACATCGCTGTTGAGCTGCACAGACAAGTCGATGGCCGATACGTTTACCGTCGGCACCCGCATCGCCTGGGCTTCAAAGCGACCTGACAAGGCCGGAAACACTCGATCAATACCCCTTGCCAACTGCGTATCGACGGGAATAATGGATTGAAATGCAGACCGGGTCTTGCGCAAATCTGTGTGATGGTATGCGTCGATTACCGGCTGGTCATTCATCGCCGAGTGAATAGTGGTAATCACACCGCTTTCAATACCTGCCGTATCGTGCAAGGCAGCAATTACCGGCACGACACAATTGGTTGTGCACGAAGCGCCGGAAACAATATGGCAATCACTGGTTAACAACTGCTCGTTAACCCCATAAACAATCGTGGCATCAACTTCCGGCTTTGCCGGTTGCGAAAACAGTACCCCGGACGCTCCCTGAACCAGGTGCCGTTCGGCGGTAGGACGATCATCAAAACTGCCGGTGCATTCCAGCACCACGTCAACACCGATATCACGCCACGGCAATTGATCAATATGTTCGTTATGCAACAGTTGAATTTTTTCGTTATTGACACTGAGCATATCGTCAACCAGAGCCACATCGCCGTGGAAACGACCGTGGGTTGAGTCATAGCGCAGCAAATGAGCTACTGTATTGCTATCGGCCAATTCGTTGATGGCAACTACCGACAACTCATCGCGGTAGTCGCCCTCGCAAAAGGCTCGCAACACACTGCGACCGATGCGGCCAAAGCCGTTAATTGCGACACGCAAAGTCATATCTGGCCCCAATGACACTTGTTCAGGCACTGGATTCCGCGGTCAAGCCGCGGAATGGCAGAGCGGGGTTATAACCGGTTTCAATACCCCTGGTTTTAAAAAGAGTTTCAAAACAGGCCGCGAATGGTTTTCTCAACGTTATCTGCGGTAAAACCATAGTGTTCAAACAGCACTTTGGCTGGCGCCGATTCGCCAAAGCGATTAATACTGACCGTTCGCCCTTCAAGGCCAACCCATTTATACCAATAATCACCGTGGCCAGCCTCAACCGCAACGCGGCGAGTAACAGAGGCGGGCAATACCGATTCACGGTAGGCCGTATCCTGGGCGGCAAACACTTCGGCACTGGGCATGGAAACCACGCGAACCTTGCGGCCATCGGTATTTAGACGATCTGCAGCTTCAACCGCCAGGGTGACTTCGGAGCCGGTGGCGATAACGATGGCTTCGGGTTGACCATTGCAGTCGCGCAGCACATAGGCTCCACGCTGGATGTTGGCCACCTGCTGATCGTTGCGCTGCTGGTGCGGCAGACTTTGACGGCTGAAAATCAAGGCACTGGGACCATTGCGACGTTCAATAGCGGCTTTCCAGCAAACTGCTGATTCCACTGCATCACAAGGACGCCAGGTCACCATATTGGGGGTGGTGCGCAAATTGGTGAGCTGCTCCACCGGTTGGTGGGTAGGGCCGTCTTCGCCCAGACCGATAGAGTCATGGGTGTAAACAAAAATACAGCGTTGCTTCATGATCGCGGCCATGCGCACGGCGTTGCGGGCGTACTCCATAAACACCAGGAAAGTGGCACCATAATTAATAAAGCCACCGTGCAAGGCAATGCCGTTCATCATGGCAGACATGCCAAATTCGCGCACACCGTAGTGAATGTAATTGCCTGATGCGTCGTCTGCTTTTACCGCTTTTGACCCCGACCAGATGGTCAGGTTGGAGCCCGCCAGATCGGCAGAGCCGCCAATCAGCTCGGGCAGCATTGGACCAAAAGCGTTGAGCGCATTTTGCGATGCCTTGCGGGTGGCAACACTCTCACCCTGCTGTTGCAGTTCCTGAATATAAGCAGAAGCTTTTTCGGCAAAATCGGTGGGCAGGTCACCCTTGATGCGGCGCTCAAAATCTGCAGCCAGTTCGGGATAAGCCGTGCGCCAGTCATCAAACTCAGCATTCCACGCACCTTCCGCAGCACTGCCTTTTTCACGCGCGTTCCAACCGGCGTAAATGTCTTGTGGAATGTCAAACGGGCCGTGCTCCCAACCGAGGCGTTCACGAGCCAGCTGTATTTCATCGGCACCAAGAGGTGAGCCGTGGCAAATTTCCTTGCCCTGCTTGTTGGGCGCGCCAAAACCGATAATGGTCTTGCAACAAATCAGTGTGGGACGCGAAGTTTCGGCGCGAGCTTCATCAATTGCGGCCTTGATGGCATCGGAATCGTGGCCATCAATAGTGTCGATAACGTGCCAGCCGTAGGCTCGAAAGCGGGCGGGTGTATCGTCGGTGAACCAGTCTTCCACTTCACCATCAATGGAAATGCCATTGTCGTCCCAAAACGCTATCAGTTTGCCAAGGCCCAGGGTGCCGGCCAGGGAACACGACTCGTGAGATACACCTTCCATCAAACAGCCGTCGCCAAGGAAACACCAGGTATAGTGATCAACAACGTTATGGCCGTCGCGATTAAATTGGGCCGCCAACACCTTTTCTGCCAACGCCATGCCCACCGCATTGGTGATGCCCTGCCCCAAAGGCCCCGTCGTGGTTTCAATGCCAGGTGCGTAACCGTACTCCGGGTGGCCGGGCGTTTTGGAGCCAAACTGGCGAAAATTTTTCAATTCATCAATTGGCAAGGCATAGCCGGTAAGATGCAGCAGTGAATAGTGCAGCATCGAACCGTGGCCATTGGAGAGCACAAAGCGATCGCGATCGGGCCAATTCGGATTGGCGGGGTTGTGCTTCAGGTAATCGTTCCACAGCACTTCGGCGATATCCGCCATACCCATCGGCGCTCCGGGGTGACCACTATTGGCTTGCTGCACAGCATCCATACTAAGCGCGCGGATGGCATTGGCTAAATCGCGACGGGTTGGCATTCGGGGAAGACCTCCAGTTGTGTGTAACCAGTTATTTATAAAAAGTCAGTAGCGTTGTGATTTGGGCGATGATGCAACAAAGTGGGCAGTTTGCCCCTTTGCTCATGACTTCCTCTTGCCAGAAAGACAGCGCCCCTGTTCACACAACTGCAAAGGTCGGCTATTTTCTCTTAAACAGGTGACCAAGGTAAACCTCATATATAGCTAAACAACACTTATTTTATGGATGGTCGCACGTCGGTAGTCGCACGTCGCACGCTAAAAGCGACAAGAGCTTGCTTGCTTTTGATCAGCGGCAGCCTGATTGAAGTTAAGTTTTTTTTGAAAAACTGCTTTAAAAGCGTGCGACTACCGACGTGCGACCAATAAACCGACTTTCACCCGACAACCATCCCAAGGCCTTATATATCAAAATATTTTGATATATTGAGCTTCGCATGCTAGCATCGCCCCATGCCTGAATCTGATAACACTGAATCTGATAATCGAGTATCCAGTCTTGCTACCCTGCTCAAAGCGGGTGGTGATCCGTTGCGGCTGGAAATTCTGCGCATTTTGCAACGCAATTCATATGGCGTGCTGGAGCTGTGCCAGATTCTCGACCTCAGGCAACCGGCGCTGAGTTACCAACTCAAGGTACTGGCTGGTGCAGGGCTGGTTGTCACACGTCGCGAGGGCACGTCTGTATTCTATCGCCGCGCACCGGCAACAGGCGTCTATAAATCACTGTTGAACGAGTTATTTGCACTGGCGGATCAGTTATCTTTGCGGCAACAACTGCATGACCGCATTGTATCAGTGCAATCTGCCCGCGCTGACGCGGCTCACGATTTTTTCCAGCGCCACGCCCACCAGTTTCAAGACTACCAGGACCTTATTGCCAGCCATAAAGATTACGGCGAGGCTATCACCACTTTTCTCGGCGACATTGTGCCAGCGTCTGCCAAACACGCTTTGGAGCTCGGCCCGGGAGAAGGCCAACTGCTGCCTGTATTGTGCAAACGCTTTGACACCGTCACTGCTGTGGAACTGTCTGCCGAGATGCTCGAAAAATCGAAAGCGTTTGCAGATCAGTTGGCGCTTGCAAACATTTCATTTTTCCACGGCGACACTCAAGCCGCCATCGCAGAAAATCTGGCTGCAGATTGCATCACGATCAATATGGTGTTGCACCACACGCCCTCACCCTCCTCGGTATTTACGGATCTGGGCCAATTGCTCAACCCGGGTGGCGTGTTACTGGTTACCGACCTTTGCCGTCACGATCAAAACTGGGCAAAGGAATCGTGCGGAGACTTGTGGCTGGGATTTGAACCGGAAGATATTACCGAATGGGCCGTTGATGCCGGTTTGAATGAGGGGCAAAGCCAGTATCTGGCGTTGCTCAATGGTTTTCGAGTGCAGCTGAGACATTTTTATAAGGATGTTGGATGTTCGATGTTGGACGTTTGATGAAAAAGATTCGCACCATCGCTACGCTCGGTGGTCGGTGGAAGGAATAACATTACTGGTAAACGGACCAGGTCCGGCACATCGAACATCGAACATCGAACATCGAACATCGAACAAAATGAGACAATAAAACTGAGTAATATGACATGACCAAATACACCGTATTCACCTCCGAATCTGTATCGGAAGGGCATCCGGACAAAATGGCCGACCAGATATCAGACGCCATTCTCGATGCCATGCTAAAAGATGACCCCGACTCCCGGGTGGCCGTAGAAACTCTGGTAAAAACCGGGATGGCCATTATCGCCGGTGAAGTTCGCACATCAACTTATGTAGACCTGGAGGATATCGTCCGCGGTGTGATCCTGGACATTGGCTACAACAGCAGTGATGTCGGCTTTGACGGTGCCAGCTGTGCAGTGCTTAACGCCATTGGCAAACAATCAACCGATATCGCTGTGGGCGTGGATGAAAGCGATAACAAAGAGCAAGGCGCAGGCGATCAGGGCCTGATGTTTGGCTATGCCACCAACGAAACCGATGCACTAATGCCTGCCCCTGTTTATTACTCCCATCGCCTGGTAGAGCGCCAGGCTTACCTGCGCAAGCGCGACGTGCTGCCGTGGCTGCGCCCTGATGCCAAAAGTCAGGTCACCATGCGTTATAACGAGCAGGGGTTACCAATAGCTGTTGATGCGGTGGTGCTTTCCACTCAGCACGACCCTCACATTTCACAGTCAGACATTCGTGAAGCAGTGATGGAAGAAATTATTCAGCACGTTATTCCTGCGGAATTACTGCACGCCAACACCAAATTCCACATCAATCCAACGGGGCAGTTTATTATTGGTGGCCCGGTGGGTGACTGCGGGCTGACCGGGCGCAAGATCATTGTGGACACTTACGGCGGTATGGCTCGCCACGGTGGTGGCGCCTTCTCCGGTAAAGATCCGTCCAAAGTGGACCGCTCCGCCGCTTATGCCGGACGTTATGTTGCCAAAAATATTGTCGCAGCAGGACTGGCAGAACGCTGTGAAATCCAGATTTCCTACGCTATCGGCGTTGCCGAGCCCACATCGATTTCGGTCAATACATTTGGCACCGGCAAACTGCCGGAAGAAAAAATCGAACAACTGGTGCAAGACCATTTTGACCTGCGACCCAAGGGTATCGTCGACATGCTTGATTTAAAACGTCCAATCTATCGCAAAACTGCCGCGTATGGACACTTTGGACGGGATGATGAAGATTTTACCTGGGAAAAAACAGATCGGGCAGAAGCATTGAAAACCGCGATTTAGAAATGTTCGATGTTCGATGTTCGATGTTCGATGTTCGATGAAAAGCATAAAACGGGACTATGGAGGGTCAAGTGAGAGAACACGAGAAGCTGGAAATTTGGAGACATTCTATGGATTTGGTAACGGAAGTGTATTTGGCAACCAGCTCTTTTCCGGATGACGAAAAATTTGGGTTGACTGCGCAAATAAGGCGAGCTGCTGTCAGCGTACCTTCCAATATCGCCGAAGGTAGAGCTCGTGAGAGCAACAAAGAATTTATCAGATTTCTTTTAATGGCACGCGGCTCACTTGCCGCAGTAGAAACCCAACTACATATATCAGCCAACCTTGGTTATATGACGAATATAAATAATCTTTTAAAACAGACGAATCAAATTTTTGCCAAAACCAGCAACCTGATCAAAAGCCTGAGGGCACGAGAACCTGGTTTTTCGTCGAACATCGAACGTCCAACATCGAACAATCGGAGCACATCGAATGGTTAACCACACCGACTACAAAGTAAAAGACATCACCCTCGCCGACTGGGGCAATAAAGAAATTGCCATCGCCGAAACCGAAATGCCGGCATTAATTGCGTTGCGAGAAAAGTATCGGGCAGAGCAACCGCTGGCTGGCGCCAAAATCCTTGGTTGCCTGCACATGACTATCCAGACCGCCGTGTTAATCCAGACACTGGAAGCTCTCGGTGCAGAGGTGCGTTGGACGTCGTGTAATATTTTTTCCACTCAGGACCATGCCGCCGCGGCGGTAGCGGCAAACGGCACTGCGGTATACGCATGGAAAGGTGAATCCGAGGAAGAATACGAGTGGTGTCTGGAACAGCAAATTCTCAAGGGCGGTAATCCGTGGGACGCCAACATGGTTCTGGACGACGGTGGCGACCTCACCGCCATGCTGCACCAGAAATACCCCGAGGTTCTGGATAGTGTGCACGGCATTACGGAAGAGACGACAACGGGTGTACTGCGCCTTTATGAAATGCTGAAAAAAGGCGAGTTGAAAGTTCCGGCCATCAACGTAAATGACTCAGTGACCAAATCGAAAAATGACAACAAATACGGCTGTCGTCACAGTTTGAACGATGCCATCAAACGGGGCACAGACCATTTATTGGCTGGCAAAAAAGCACTGGTCATCGGTTACGGCGATGTCGGCAAGGGTTCGGCTCAATCTCTGCGGCAAGAAGGCATGATTGTGCGCATTGCCGAGGCCGATCCAATCTGCGCCATGCAGGCCTGTATGGATGGCTTTGAAGTGGTATCACCGTACCTGGAAGGCGACTCCGGCAAAGGTGTGAATAAAGAGTTACTGCGAAGCACCGACCTGGTGGTTACCTGCACAGGCAACTTCAATGTGTGCGACAAACAAATCCTGGCCGCACTCAAGAACGGTTGCGTAGTGTGCAATATTGGCCACTTCGACAATGAAATCGACACGGCATTTTTACGTCAAACTTATCGGTGGGAAGAAGTAAAACCGCAGGTACACAAAGTTTATCGGTCACAAGAGGCCAACGATCACTTGATCCTGCTCTCGGAAGGACGGCTGGTCAACCTGGGCAATGCGACTGGCCACCCTTCGCGCGTTATGGATGGCTCCTTCGCTAATCAGGTGCTTGCGCAAATTCATTTGTTCGGTGAAAAATTCGCCGACCAAAATGACGAAGCCAAAGCAACATTGCTGCGGGTCGAAGTGTTGCCCAAAAAGCTGGATGAGGAAGTTGCGGCACATATGGTGCGCGGTTTTGGCGGTGTAATTACAACTTTGTCGCAACCGCAGGCAGATTATATCGGTGTACCTGTAGAAGGGCCGTTTAAGCCAGACAGTTACAGGTATTGAGTCGAAAGCGAATCACTGTCGATTCAAAAACAAACGACGAGCAAAACAATGACCACAACCTTAAATATCAGTTTTGAGTTTTTCCCCCCGAAAACTCTCGAGGGCAGGGCAAAACTCAAAGAGGTGCGAACGCAACTGAACCGCTTAAATCCGGATTTTTTTTCCTGCACATACGGTGCCGG
>JBNKFQ010000083.1:0-48942 GCA_050289385.1 Porticoccaceae bacterium
GAAAGTAAGCGTAAAGAAGTCGTGCGAGATATAAATGCATGGTTAAAGTCAAAGCTCAGCAACCCTGACAAATCAATACAGCCGACCGCTAAAGCGTCGCCTGATTCAGACGTTGCATTCAATAAAACCAAATGAGGAGTAGCAACAAAATGAATGGAACATTTCAAATCACTGGCTGGGATGAAACGCCCTATATTGAAGGTGACGATGGCTCGAAGAAGAGCCATGCAAAAATCGCACAAGCATATAGCGGTGTTATCAACGGTTCTAGCGAGCTTCAATACTTGATGTCTTATCAATCAGAGGCATCAGCGGTATTTGTTGGCTTCGAAGTAATTACAGGGGAAGTCAATGGAAAATCAGGTAGTTTTACACTTCAACACAATGGGAAGTTCGAAAATGGGGTAGCGAGTAGTAAATTTACTGTTGTGCCTAACTCAGGTACTGGTGAGCTAACAAATATTGAAGGTAATGGTTCATTTAAATCTGGTGAATCGGGTAAGGCTGACTATGAGCTGGCAATCAATGCATAACAAGCGCCATCACGCAGATTTAACATTTATGTGTTGCACATACGCATTTTACCGAATTTGGTGCTCAGACAATATTTCCTGCTTCCTGATAATCAGTAGCAATTTTCAAAATTGATCCATTTTATCCAAAGTAAGTCGCGCCTATGGTTAGCCCCTACCAAGGCGCCTGGAAACAATCAAGCAAACAAATCTTTCAAGGCATTCAATGATTGTTTGCCCTTTTCTTTTACCGCTTCGGGATTTGCTTCACCAAAACCTTCCCGCTCGATATCACTTTGTGGTATTTCGTCCAGAAAACGACTCGGCGTAGTATCCATGATTTCACCAAACTGCTTGCGTCTGCCAGCCAGCGTCATGGTCAGGCTTTGGCGAGCGCGAGTAATACCGACGTAAGCCAGGCGGCGTTCCTCTTCGATATTGTCTTCATCAATGCTGGTCCGGTGCGGTAACAGATTTTCTTCCATGCCAATAATAAAAACATGGGGAAACTCTAACCCCTTGGATGCGTGCAGCGTCATCAATTGCACCTTGTCGTCCGCGGACTCTTCTTCCTGCCGTTCCAGCAGATCGCGTAATACCAGCTTGGCTACAGCGCTTTCTACCTGACGATCCCCCTGGTCTTCCCCTTTTTCCAGAGTATTTTTTAATTGCTCTACCAGAAAATTAACGTTATTGAATCTCGTTTCGGCGACCTTGCCGCTGCTGGCATTGGTGTATAACCAGCCTTCGTAATCGATATCGCTGATCATTTCGCGAATGGCGGCAACTGCGTCGTCACCCGCAAGATTGCGCTGTACATTTTGCAGCCAGTGCCGAAAACGGCGAAGCCGTTCCAGGTTTTGTGCGGGCACACGTTCACTCAAACCCACCTCATCTATGGCGCTAAACAGGGAAATATGGCGCTCATTGGCATATTCGCCCAGTTTTTCCAGAGTGGATGCACCGATCTGGCGACGCGGTGTATTAATAATTCGCAAAAAAGCGTTGTCGTCGTCAGTGTTTATCAACAACCGCAAATACGCCATGATGTCCTTGATTTCGGCGCGGGCAAAGAACGATGTGCCGCCCGAAAGCTGGTAAGGCACTCCTTGTGCCTGCAGTTTCAGTTCAAGAATACGTGACTGGTGATTGCCCCGGTACAAAATGGCAAAGTCGCGAAAATGGCAGTGCTTTTTCAGCCGCATATCCAGAATTTCATTCACTACTCGCTCGGTTTCAGACTCCTCGTTGGTACAGCGAATCAGTCGCAACGGCTCGCCAAAACCGAGTTCACTCCACAAGTTTTTCTCAAATACATGAGGGTTATTGGCGATCAGGGTGTTGGCCGCTTTCAGAATGCGAGCGGTTGAACGGTAATTCTGTTCCAGTTTAATCAATTCCAGGTTGGGGTAATCCTGTTGCAGTCGCGCCAGGTTTTCCGGCCGCGCGCCGCGCCAGGCGTAAATTGACTGATCGTCATCGCCCACTACCGTCATCGCCCCGCGTGAGCCGACAATTTGCTTTACCAGTTCGTATTGGGCCAGATTGGTGTCCTGGTATTCGTCTACCAGCAGGTAGCGAATTTGTCGCTGCCACTTTGCCAAAATGTTTGGGTGATCGGTAAACAGTTGCGCCGGAATCAGAATCAGGTCGTCAAAGTCCACCGCGTTGTAGGCTCGCAGCGCCTGGGTGTAGCGCTGATAAATCATGGCGATGGTCTGTTCGCCATTGCTTTGTGCTTTCGACATGGCCATTTGCGGGCACAACAGATCGTTCTTCCAGTTGGAAATCTGGTGTTGTACCCGGTCCAAATGTTCGGCATCCAGTTCCGAGTCGCGCAGCATCAGTTCCTTGAGCAAGGCTTTGGAATCGTCGGCGTCAAAAATGGAAAACCCTGCCTTGAAGCCCAGAGTTTTGATTTCGCGCCGAATAATATTGAGCCCCAGATTGTGAAAGGTAGATACAGTGAGCCCGTGACAGGCTTTTCCCTCCACCAGCTTGCCGACACGCTCCTTCATCTCCCGCGCGGCCTTGTTAGTGAAGGTAACCGCAGCAATATGGCGGGCACTGATGCCGCATTGTTCGATCATCCAGGCAATTTTACGAGTGATAACGCTGGTTTTGCCCGACCCCGCGCCCGCAAGCACCAGCAGTGGTCCGTCGATATAGTGCACGGCGTCTTTTTGTTGAGGGTTGAGTCGTGTCACAAACAGGCTCAGGCGATAATTCAGGAAGCGGCGCATTCTAGCAAAATCTGAGTGATTACACAGTTGATCAATTCAAAGCCTGGCGACAGCGTGATAGCATGCAAAAAGTCGTTTTTGCGGGTATTGCCCAATGAACAAGATCTATCAGCGCGTAAGTGACTGTATTGGCAACACGCCGATCATCAAAATCAACAAGCTCGCTCCCAGAGGGGTGAACCTTTACGTCAAGGTTGAATCCTTCAACCCGATGGGGTCAGTAAAGGATCGCCTGGCATTGGGTGTGATTGAAGCAGCGGAAAAAAGCGGCGAATTGACACCGGGCCAAACTATTGTTGAGGCAACCAGTGGCAACACGGGCATTGGGCTGGCCATGATTTGCGCCGAGCGCGGTTATCCGCTGGTGGTAACCATGGCCGAAAATTTCAGCGTTGAACGCCGCAAAATGATGCGTTACCTGGGTGCCAAAGTGGTTCTCACACCGGCTTCGGAAAAAGGCTCTGGCATGGTCGCCAAGGCGGATGAGCTGGCCAAAAAACACGGCTGGTGGCAAAGCAAGCAGTTTGAAAATCCTGCCAACGCCGATATTCACCGCCGTACTACGGCACCGGAAATCCTGGAGGCTTTCGACGGGCAGCGACTGGACTATTGGGTAAGTGGTTTTGGCACTGGTGGAACTCTCAACGGTGTAGCCAGTGTGTTAAAGGAAAAAAGCCCGCAGACGCGCGTTGTGGTCTGCGAACCGGATAATTCACCAATACTGGCCAGTGGTATAGCACAAGAACGCCACGCAGACGGTTCCCACAGTGCGAGTCACCCCTTGTTTCGTCCCCACCTGATGCAGGGTTGGTCTCCGGATTTTATCCCGGTGCTGGCAGAGGAGGTGATGCAAAACAGTTTAATTGATGAATTTGTTGCGGTAGCGGGTGAAGACGCTCTGACTTACTCACGTCGACTGGCCCGCGAGGAAGGTATTTTTGTCGGTATCAGCAGTGGTGCTACCTTCGCCGGGGCACTGCAAGTTGCCGAGCGAGCAGAACCGGGTAGTAACATTGTGTGTATGTTGCCCGACACTGGTGAGCGTTACCTGTCTACTCCACTGTTTGACGATATCGCCATTGACATGAACGATGAGGAAATTGCCCTTTCCCGGTCTACCGAGTCCTATCGTTTTGACAAAAGCGGCAGCGGTGTGACGGCACCGGAGAGCAAAGAGATTCCACCCCATATTCTTGAGGAATTTACGCAAACCATTAACGACCCATCGCAACCGGTGGTGTTATTTGCTCTGGAGTGGTGCGAATTCTGCTGGAGCGTGCGCAAGTTGCTGGCGCAATATGACATACCTTTCCACTCTGTGGATCTGGATTCGGTGACTTATCAGCAAGATATGCGTGGCGGCCGGTTGCGCGAAGCACTGAATCAGCACACCGGCTGGAATACACTGCCGCAAATTTTTATCGGCGGTCAATTTCTCGGAGGTTGCACCGATTTATTTGAGGCGCTAAAGGATGGCAGTTTAGCGGCCAAACTGGAGAAGCACGGAATTGAGCCGCGCAAGGATATTGATATAGACCCGTACAGTCTGTTGCCGGGTTGGCTGCATCCTCGTTAAACCCTGAAGGTCGATTGGAGTTGATTACACCGGGAGCCGTCTATTCATTCAATCTATTCACTGTTTGAAAGCCGATATCCCACGGCTTCGGAAAGGTGCGCGTTGTCCAGCGTTTCAGCGCCAGCCAGATCGGCAATGGTGCGAGCAACCTTGAGTATGCGGTGATAGCCGCGAGCCGATAAGCCCAGACGCTGAATAGCTGCCTCCAGCCAACTTTTCTGGGTAGTGGTCAAGCGACAGAGTTTTGCCAGTTCGGTGTTGTTCAGGTCCGCGTTTATCTTGCCAAAACGTTGCAGTTGTATTTGCCGCGCCCGGTTTACCCGCTCTCTCACCTGGGCACTGCTTTCCGCTTTTTGTCCGGATTGGGTAAGTTGTCCCTTTTTGAGTGCCGACACCTGTACCTGCAGATCAATGCGATCCAGCAGTGGGCCGGAAATCTTGAGGCTGTAACGGCGAATCTGGCTTGGTGAGCAACGGCAGCGTTCGCTACCGAGAAAACCGCAAGGGCAGGGGTTCATGGCGGCAACCAGTTGAAAGTTGGCAGGATAACGAGCGTAGGTTTTGGCGCGGGCTATCATGATTTCGCCTGACTCCAGAGGCTCGCGCATGACTTCCAGCGCCTTGCGTGGAAATTCTGGCAGTTCATCCAGAAATAACACGCCATAGTGTGCCAGGGATATCTCTCCCGGGCGGGGGCTACTGCCGCCACCCACCAATGCAGTTGGCGAAGCGGTGTGGTGTGGTGCGCGAAAGGGCCGAACATAAAAATAGTCACGTACACCACAGCCAGCAACAGAGTGAATGGCGGCAACTTCCAGAGCTTCTGACTCCTGCAAGTTGGGCAATATACCGGGCAGTCGGCTGGCAAGCATGGTTTTGCCGGTGCCGGGTGGGCCGCTGAATAGCAAATTGTGGCCACCGGCTGCGGCTAGTTCCAGGGCTCGCTTGGCCTGATGCTGGCCGATAACATCTTGCAGGTCGTTGTCCTTGTCGGCGAAGGTTTTTACTTGCAGTGGCTGGGCCGGTGTCAGTGAAGTGTTGCCTTGCAATTGTGCACACACATCGAGCAAATGCCGGGCCGGAAGCACTTCGGTTTGGCTGCTGATGGCGGCCTCGCTGCCGTTATTGGCCGGTAGCACAAGTTTGCGCTCACTTTTGCCACAGGCGACGGAGGCAGGGAGCACACCTTCTATCGGGCGCAGTTCGCCAGAGAGCGCAAGTTCGCCAATAAATTCGTATGGACCCAGGTTGTGAATCGGAACCTGCCCGGATGCAGCGAGAATGCCGAGGGCGATTGGCAGGTCAAAACGACCGCCTTCCTTGGGCAAATCAGCCGGTGCAAGGTTGATGGTGATACGGCGTGCGGGAAATTCCAGGTGAGAGTTGAGAATGGCGCTGCGAACGCGGTCCTTGCTCTCTTTGACCGCCGCTTCGGGCAGGCCCACGATTGACAGGCCGGGCAGGCCATTGGATAAATGAACTTCGACCGTTACCAGAGGTGCATCAATGCCCGCTCGGGCGCGCGTGTGAACAACAGCGAGTGTCATGTTTCATCCTTGATTGTTGTCGGGCTGTTTTCCGTGCCCATGTATTGCCAATACTACGACGGTTTACGTTGGGCTTCCAGTTCCGCTACCACCTTTTCCAGCGCTTCCAGGCGTTCCCGAGTGCGCAGCAATACGGCTTTCTGCGCATCAAATTCTTCTCGAGGCACCAGGTCCAGTTTATTGAATGCCGTTTGCATGGCAGCGCGAATCTGCTGGCGCAATTCCTCACCAATGGCCGAGGCACCCGGGCCGAGAGTGGAATTGAACTGCTTGAGGAATTGGTCAAATAACTCGTTGGGTTGCATTGATGCGGGCCTCCAAATAGAGCGATTTTATATGAATCAGCGTGAAAAAACCGGTGGCTCATAGTATCTTTGTTGCCGGAATCAAATTCGGGACAGTCAGGTATTATGAAACTGGTTACTGCGATTATTAAGCCATTCAAACTCGACGATGTGCGCGAAATGTTGGGGGATATGGGGGTGCAGGGCATTACGGTTACCGAGGTGAAAGGCTTTGGTCGCCAAAAAGGGCACACCGAGCTGTATCGTGGCGCTGAGTATGTGGTGGATTTTCTGCCCAAGGTAAAGCTGGAAATTGCCATTAGTGACGATCGGGTAGATCAGGTGGTGGAAGTCATTACCAAAGCCGCCGCAACCGGCAAAATTGGTGATGGCAAGATTTTTATTTCCAGCCTGGAAGAAGTGATTCGAATTCGTACCGGGGAGACGGGCGAAAACGCGGTTTGATTATGGAAGTCGGAAGCCGGAAGTGACTCACGGCATTCGTGCCGTTCGGGTTGCACCCGCCTGCGGCGCCCAAAACGGCTCTCCTGCCGTTTTGTCGGAAGTTGGAAGCGCGGCTGTGGCCAAACACAGCCGGGCTCCAGATTCTTCCGACTTGTGGCGTTTATTTACTGTTTGATAATCAGGTCGAACACCACATAAACACTGTCCTTGAATGTGATCGTATCTGTTAAATAAACGCTCTGCTGTTCTGGCCGAGCTGCAGCAAATCGTGCCCCGAATCCTCGTGGATCCATAAGTATTGGGGTTTGTCCCTGATAATTAATGCGCAAGATCGGCCCCAGTTCCGCGTCGTACGCCTCCGCCAATTCTCTGGCCCGGGCTTTGGAATTTTCTACCGCCATGCGTTGCGCCTGCTGCCGCAGTTGGTCTTCTTTGGATGATTTGTAGTTAATGTTTTGTATGCCCTGAATATCCTGAGCCAATGCGACGTCCATAATGTTCGAGAGCTGATCGAGTTTGCGTACCGTGACCTGCAGGGTGCGAGACGCTTCATACCCCGAGAATCTCTGGCGACCAGTGGTCCGGTCGTGCTCATAACGAGGTCTGGTGCTCAGGTTTGAGGCCACTATGTCCTTGTCGGCTATTTTAAATTTTTTGAGCGCAGACAAAAATTCGTTAACTCGTTTGTCTACTTCCTGTTTTGACGCTAACGCCTCCATGCGATTTGTGGTGACTTGCAAGTTCAGCTCGGCCATATCCGGTTTGGCTTCCACCTTGCCTATGCCGTTGGTGGTAACGGTTCGCCGATTGTAAGTGTCTTGTATTAGTAACGTGCTTTGGGCAAATGTGCTGGCAGAGATCAGCAGAGTGAGAGATATCAGTAATATTTTCATAAAAGTCTCCTTTCCTTGCTTTTGTAAATTTACATCCCGTTATCGATCAATCATCCGAGGTCTTTTTCTGTGCCCTGGGGTGTGCCTTGTCGTATACCTTGGCCAGATGCTGGAAATCCAGATGCGTATATACCTGTGTAGTTGAGATATTCGCGTGGCCCAGTAGTTCCTGCACTGCGCGCAGATCGCTGCTGGATTCGAGCAAGTGGCTGGCAAAGGAGTGGCGCAGCATATGGGGGTGTACCTTGCCGGCCATACCCTGACTGATACTCAGTTGCTGCAATCGTTGCTGCACAGTGCGCGGTGCAATACGCCGGCCACGCTTGCCCAAAAACAGGGCTTCGCTGTCGTGCACCTGAATGTCGGCCCGTTGTTTCAGCCAGAGATGCAAGGCTTTGATGGCGTGGCTACCTATCGGTAATTCGCGGTCGCGATTGCCCTTGCCGGTGACCCGAACACTCTGGTCTTGCAAGTCAATATCAGCCAGATTTATACCCACCAGTTCCGACAGGCGCAGGCCGGATGAGTAAAGCAGTTCCACCATGGCTCTGTCGCGGCAGGCGAGCCAGCTGTCGCCTTCGATGTTCAGGTATTGACCAACCTGGTCGGGGTCCAGGGTGTTGGGCAGTTTTTTCGGTGACTTTGGCGCGCTGATGCTGTGTGCCGGATTGGTTTTGATACCGTGGTGTTTTACGCAGTATTGAAAAAAGGTACGCAAGGATGACAACCAGCGTTGCAGACTGCGCCCGGAAAGGCCCTTGCGGTGCAATTGACTGAGGCAAAGCCGCAGGTGATGCGAATCCACTTCGGAAATTTCCTGAATTCCCGCCGTCTGACAGTAGTCTTGCAATTTTTTCAGGTCGCGCAAGTAATTTGACAGGGTGTGAGGGGATAACTTGCGCTCGGAGCACAGATAGCGTTCAAAGCCAGTGAACTCTTTGTCAAACAGTGCTGCGCCCATAGGGGACTCGCGGTTGATTATGTCAGAGGAGGTACTTGCAAAATTCCGCTTCGCACTCCCTGGCGGCGTTGAAAATGTGCTCGAATGCTCATTTACTTCGTGTAAACTGCGCTTCTGTGCGCATTTTCGCCTTGCCAGGAAGCACGAATCAGAGTTTTGCAAGCACCTCAGAGGTCAAAAACTTTCTGCGATTGTACAGTATTTCCCCCGACAGCCTTATGTACTGCTCGATTTACCGCTGTATCATCTTATCCAACGTCCAACGTCCAACGTCCAACGTCCAACGTCCAACGTCCAACGTCCAACTCATTTAATAAATTTCGGCAAAATCCTGTTCAGCACTTCCGCAATATAGCTCAGAAACAGCGTGCCCATGCTGCTGCGGTAGAAGTTGGGATCTGAATTACCGATTGCGAGAATGCCGTAGCTTTGGCCGCGGGTCAGTGGCACGGCGGCAACGGAGCCAATCTCCGTGGACTTGTCACCAAACAGAAATTCCAGTTCCTCACTGCGCAGTACACCGCAGATGGCGCGATTGCTACGCAACAATGTGCCCACCTGATTTTGAGCTTCGTCAAGCCCTGCTACTCGCGCCGGGTTGGGGGGCAGTTGCTTGCCGTCGCTCAGCAACACCAGACTGTAGTACTGCAATTGATAGTCGGTGCCAAGGCTTTCGTACAGGGTGTCTACCACGCCGGGAAGGTCGCGCGCATCCATCAACGTCAGCACCAGGCGCTTGGTTTTTTCAAACAGTTTGTCATTGGCACGCGCGGCTTCCAGCAAGTTGTTGAGGCGTTGCCGCATTTCTATGTTGCGTTCGCGCAGTACCGATACCTGCCGTTCGATTAACGAAACCGCTTTACCGCTTTCGTGTGGCAACTGGATCAGTTCGAGCAGATCGGGGTGATTTTCAAAAAAAGCAGGATTTTCCGACAGGTACGCTTTTACCGAAGCTTCCGTACTGGCAGATCCGGCAGGGTTGTTATTCGGCTTATTATCATCCATATCGGCGCCCGTATATTTTGATCATATTCTTATCTGCCCCTGAAACACAGTTGTTGCTGGTCCGGTCATTTTAACGCGATGCCGGTTTGCATCATCTGGGTTACCAGGCCACTCGATTTGCAAATAGCCCCCCGGCAGATTCACTCTGACTTGCGAGTCTAGCAGGTCTTGCAGGCGCCCGGCCACTACAGCGGCACAAGCGCCCGTGCCACAGGCCAGGGTTTCTCCAACACCCCGTTCATACACGCGCAAATTGATTTCGCTGCGGCTCACCACTTGCATAAATCCGACATTGGTTCGCTGTGGGAATGCCGGATGGCTTTCAATGGCTGGACCCAGGGTTTCCAGCGCGGCGGTGGCGGTGTTGTCTACCAGCATAACGGCGTGTGGATTGCCCATCGACACAGCGCTAACGGTTAATGTTTGCCCATTTACTTCGATGGGGTAGGTAACGGATGGCTGTTCTGCACAAAAGGGTATTTGTGAGGGTTCCAGCACAGGAACCCCCATATCTACTACATAACGATTGTTTTTTCCGGCTTTCAGTTCGATGACGCCAGACGCTGTTTCAACTTTGATAAGCCGCTTGCCGGTAAGGCGGCGGTCGCGCACAAACCTGGCGAAACACCGTGCGCCATTGCCGCATTGCTCTACTTCACTGCCATCGGCATTGAAAATGCGGTAGCGAAAGTCAACATTTGGTTGGCTTGGGGGTTCGACCACCAGAACCTGGTCACAGCCTATGCCAAATCGGCGGTCGGCGATCTTGCGAGCGTGTTCCGGTGTTATGGAAAAGGACTGGGTGACCGCATCTATCATGACAAAGTCATTGCCCAGGCCATGCATTTTGGTAAATCGTAGCAGCATGATTTACCCGGCGAGGACGCGTTCGCCACGCATCAGGTCGTCAATAGTTTCGCGGTCACGTACCAGATGTGCCTGATCGCCATCCACCATAACCTCGGCAGCGCGGCAACGACTGTTGTAGTTGCTGCTCATCACAAAGCTATAGGCACCGGCGCCACGAATGCACAGCAGGTCGCCCGCTGCGATGGCCAGGTCGCGATCCTTTCCGAGAAAATCGGCTGTTTCGCATACCGGCCCGACAATGTCGTAACGGCGAGTCTCAATGTCGGAATGGGTTACGACAGGCTCTATTTTCATCTGTGCCCGATACAGTGCCGGACGTAGCAAGTCGTTCATGGCGGCGTCCACCACGGCAAAATTCTTGTGATCCCCGGATTTGATCAGATCCACCCGGGTTAGCAATATGCCTGCGTTGGCAGCTATGGAACGACCTGGTTCAATCACCAGAGTGAGGTTGCGGTCGCCCAGATGGGGCAGCACTTGCTTCATGTATTGATCGGGGCTTGGCGGTGTTTCATCGTTATAGGTAACGCCGAGGCCGCCCCCCAAATCCAGATGCTCCAGCACAATACCCTGGTCTGTCAGTTGGTCCACCAAATGCAGTACGCGCTGGAGTGCATCTACAAACGGAGATGCATCGGTCAGCTGCGAGCCAATATGACAATCGACGCCAATAATGCGCAAATTGGGCAGCTCTTGTGCGCGGAGGTATGCGCCAAGAGCCTTGCCAATATCAATGCCAAACTTGTTTTCTTTCAGACCCGTAGATATGTAAGGGTGGGTGCCTGCATCGACGTCCGGGTTTACCCGCAGTGAAACCGGTGCCACCAGGTTCAGTTCGCCAGCCACCTGGTTAAGGGTTTCCAGCTCTGATAGTGATTCGACGTTAAAGCAGTGAATACCGGCTTGCAAGGCACGCGCCATTTCATGGGCTTGCTTGCCTACGCCGGAAAATACTACTTTGGCGGGATCGCCGCCAGCGCGCAGAACACGTTCCAGTTCCCCAACCGAGACAATATCAAAACCCGCTCCGAGCCGTGACAATACGTTGAGTACCGCAAGGCTGGAGTTGGCTTTTACCGAATAACAAATCAGGTGCGGGCGACCCGCCAGTGAATTGGCATAGGCTTTGTAATGGCGGGTAAGAGTGGCGCGACTGTAGACATAGGTTGGCGAGCCATATTGTTCTGCAATCCGGGCGAGCGGTACTTGCTCTGCATAAAGCTGCCCGTCACGGAAATTAAAGTGGTCCATGGTCAATATTACCTGTAGATAGCGTTCTGGAAATTTACCCGGATTCTTGTTGTTGCGCGGGTGGTTCGGGAGCTGCGGGCACTAATGGGCCTTTATTGCCACAGCCTGCAGCGCCTGCAGCCATTAGCAGCAGAGCCAATATGGTTATAAGTCGCATAGTCTTGCACACGCATAAATTTTGAATGTGGAAAAGTATACCGGCGATAGCTCACGACGTATACTTCTGTGAACAGGCTTCGGCCATTGGAAATGGCCACTGTGATCGCTTTAAGAATGAAAAGCATGCCGGTGCGCCGTGCCCGGCGAGTGCTACTATAAATATAAACAGCCATAGATATAAACAGCGAATTCTTGAGATAACAGGGCGTACCAGTTGGATGGACAGACGCGCATGGAATAGAGAATCAATAGATTTGCCTGCAGTATATCGAACGTCGGCGCTGCCTCGCCAGCCATGCCGTATCAGAGATTTTTGTCCCGGAGGCATGCTGATCGAGTGCGAGTCAGAAGTCGGCGAGTTGTTGCTTAATGGCGAATCGATCACCGTGGCGTTTTCTGATGGTGCTTCCGACACCGATTCTGTCCATTCCCTTGAAGCCGTTGTGAGGTGGGCAACTGTCAGCTCCATTGGTGTACAGTTTCAAAGCACCTTGTCGCCCGTTGTCTGGCAGGCTTTGAAAACACATGCCGGAACGGATGATAAGCCACAAACACCCTGCGAAATAAACGAAATTACCGAAGCACAGCAAACTGCGGTTGTTGCATCGGTTGTGGACGCCCTGGGCAGATGGTCTCAAAAGGTATTTGACCAACTGCTGGATGAGCTGAACTCTTCTCTGTTACAAGCTGCAAGTGTGGCAAAAAGTAATCACGAGCAGAACGCCTTTTTTGATGCCATGAGCATCTTCAGGAAAAATGGCGCTGAATTCAGAGAGAGAATGGAGCAAACCTTGCGCCGTCAAGCCTCTCAACCGGTTATGAGCGATAAAAGGGTAGGTGTTGAGTCGGAAGAGGGCCATCTTGAACTGGTGGATGAAGACGAATTCGAGGATTGGTTGTTGGTGTCGGGAACGGCCTCACGACTGGAAGGTTGCTTTTCAGAAACATTGCCGCTGGTTCGTGAGGGTCTTTCCATGGTGTATGGGTTACCTCTGGACAAAGATGATAGTCCGGTGAGCCCCGCCTATTTGGCCAGGGTATTTGAAGAAGCCACCGAGCCTGCGTATACATCCGAGGCGGTTCACCATATCGTTTTTAGTGAATTCGAAAAATTTTCTCGTGATTCCCTTGGTGACGTACTCAAGTCGGTTGGTGAAAAGCTCGACGAGAATCGCGTAACGGTACTTGTCAAACAGCGAGCCCGCGCGAGACAGAAAAAAATCAGAAATGACAGTCCGGTTTCAGTTGCCGCGTCTGTGCAAGGTGGTGCCCCTGATTCCGGTATGGATAGAGGTCGGGTGTCGGATAAGGATATTCCCGCCGCAAAGGATCAGACTGCAAATTCATCTGCGGTTGCCTCGGGTGAGGTGGCGGCTGATCTTCGAACCCTGGAGGCTTTATATAACCTGTTTACTGCAAAACCTGCATCGCAAAAGGTGCCTGAGGGGGCGACCCCGGCTTCTCTGGACGAGTTATTGGCTCAGTTGAACGCGCTGCAAGTAAAAATAAGGGAATCTGATAGTGCTGAATCTGCCGTGGGTGACTGGTTGCTGTGTCAACTGGAGCAAAAGACCGGACAGCCTCGTTATCTTCAGCCAGAACATCGCTTGCCAGTTGATCTTGCTGATTCGATATTTGAAACCATTTCCGGTCACAACCGGGTGCGACCAGAGGCCCGCTCCTGGTTGGAAAGGTTGCGTGTTCCGTTAATAAAAACAGTACTTCGTGATCCAGTGTTCATGGAAGACAGTGAGCATCCGGCCCGTCAGGTTGTGAACCAAATGGTGCGTCTGTCCAGTATAAACAGCCCGGGTGGCGAGGGCCTTCAGAATACACTGGATGCTCATGCAAAAAGGATAGAGAGGGAATATGAAGAGAATCCGGATGTATTCAGGGAAGTTGCGACGTACTTAAACAAACTGGTGGAAAGGCAGCACAATGCATTTTTGCGTAATTTTCAGCGCGTTCAATCTGCAAGGCAGGGCCAGGAAAAACTGCACCGCGCCAGGGCACGGGTTGGCAATGAAATACGCTTGCATACAGGCAGTCGGCCTGTACCACTGATATACAAGCTGCTGATTGAATGTGGCTGGCGGGATATGCTGGTGTTGACGTTGCTGAGAGAAGGAGAAAATTCTGAACAGTGGTGCAAATATACCGCAGATATGGATTTGCTGTTGCAATGGTTGTTGCCTTCCGAAAACGCAGCAATGGATGCCCGGGACGGTTCGCCTGACCCTGCAACCATTGAAAATATAGTCGCAGTGCTGAGAGAGGGCTTTTCTGAGTCCGGTGCCGATACGGTAGAAACTCGACGGCTGTTCGCGATATTGCCAACTCTGCTGTACAGAGGTTCTGGTGGAAAAGATTTTGATGCCCCGGGTGTTGATGCTAAAAGCTTTGATGCTGAAGGTTTTGACGAAAGCCCTCAACACTGGTTGCAACTGGAGAGTATTGATTCGGCGCTGCTCAAGCCCCGGCCACCTTCGGAAGAGGAACCGGGCTTTGTGGATGGCCCCAAACAGGCTCTTGACACTCTGTGGAAACGCAAAGCCGGTCATCTGGAACCAAAAGACAGTGTGTTGCGGGCGCCTGATACTGCAAATGAGCAAAAATTAATACTTGCCTGGCGTAGCGAGGATGGTTCCCGACTGGTATTTGTAAACGAACAGGGGCGTGAAGAGATAAAATATACCCTGAACGGTATTGCTGCCGAGCTGTACAACAGACAGCTGATTGTTTTGCCAAAAGAGGAAATGCCGGTTGTGGATCGCGGTGTGTTCTCGATGATTCAGCACGTTTACGAAGAGCTGGCGCATAATGCGGCGCACGACGAAGTAACCAGCCTCTACAATCGCAGAGAGTTCGAACGCTTGCTTGAAGAAAGTATTACTTCCACTAAACAAGCTTCTACAAAACAGGTTTCGGACAAGAATGCTTCTGCAAGGAAAAAATCAGCAAATCAGGAGAACAGAGTCCATGTGCTCTGTTATCTTGATCTTGACCAATTCAAAGTGATCAACTCAAATCTGGGCCCCAAGGTGGGAGACCAGCTGTTGAGGGAAATTGGTGAATTATTAAAAAGTCATCTTCCGGAAAACACCATACTGGCGCGACTTGGCGGGGATGAGTTCGGAATTTTATTTCGTGATCGAACCATAAAGGATGCTGAACAGCAAGCAGAAAAATTGCGCGATGCTATCAAGTCCTGTCCCTTCCACTGGGAAGGTGAACAGCACAGGCTTACTGTCAGTGGCGGTCTGGTTGAAATAAACCCGCTCAGTGAAGATATAAACAGCTTGCTCAAGGCTGCAGATCACACCTGTTATGCGGCAAAAGATGCCGGGCGCGATCGTCTTCATATTTATACCGAATCAGACCACGCCATCAGTCATAAACGGTCCATTATGGAATGGATATCTCGCATTGGCCAGGCGCTGGAGAAGGGTGAATTCAGATTGCGGGCACAAAAGATCGCACCACTTGATCCAAAGAACAAACACCAGCATAACGAGGTGTTGCTAAGCGTTGTACAAGAGGGTCACACCTGCCCTGTTCCCGCTGAATTGATACATGCGGCTGAAGCTTATGGACATATGCAGGCTATTGATCGATGGGTTGTACATAGCGCACTTGAATGGATGTCGCATAATCCCGGTAAAATAGAATGTATTGGCGGGTTGTCAATTAATCTCTCAGGCAAGTCCCTCAATGATGATACCTTTTTGCATTTCGTTATACAGGAAATCGTATCATCCGGTGTTTCACCTGAACTTGTTTGTTTTGAGATTACTGAAACCGCAGCAATATCCAACCTGGATGCTGCCGCCGGGTTTATGGAGGAAATTAAACGCATCGGGTGCAGTTTTGCACTGGATGACTTTGGCGTTGGCATGTCTTCGTATGCGTATCTGAAAAACCTGCCAGTCGATTTTCTCAAAATCGATGGTGCTTTTGTGCGGGACATTGCCAGTTCTCCTGATGATTTGGCTATGGTTAAGTCTATCAATGAAATTGGCCATTTTCTTGGCAAAAAAACGATTGCCGAATTTGCAGAAGATGAAGAAATTATTGCGATTTTGCGCGAGATTGGTGTCGACTATGTGCAGGGCTATGGCATCGAAAAGCCCTGGTATCTGGATGAGCTGAAGCCTGAATGGTAAACAAACCTCTGGTAGAATAGTGCCTCGCTTTATGAACTTTCAGCGGATTATGGTGGTATGAACGAGACCCGGTTTAACGACGTTGTTGATGGGCTTATGTTGGCGATTGAGCAAGCGATTGATGACTGTGGCGCCGATATCGATTATGAAAACACGGGTGGAGTCTTGACTCTGACTATGGAGGCCAATGACAGCGTAGTCATCGTTTCCCGTCAACCCGCTATTGCCCAGATTTGGGTTGCCGCTCGATCGGGTGGTTTTCACTTTACATATGGCAATGAAGGTTGGGTGTGCACTGCCACCGGAGAATCTTTGCAAAAACTGTTAAGCCGAGTTTGCTCTGATCAGGCAGGAGAAGAGATAGAACTCTCCTTTTAAAATACAAAGGAGGGTGTATAACGATGTTAGCCGAGGGTTAGGAAATAGCTTTTAGAAGGCGCCCTTTAATCAGAATTCATATTCGAGAGAAAATCTCAATGTTTGATCGGGTGTTCTTTTACCTGTTCCGAAAATTAGCCCAAGTTCCCATTTTAACTGGCTTTTGCCGCCCAGTCGCTGTAGTCCCAACAAGGCTGGACCGATACCACGGGTAAATTCAGAACTGTAAAACTCCAGCGCTGGTTCCAGCTTTTCCTGCCACCGGTATCGTAATTGCCCGTTAAGCGCAACTTCAAATTCGTTATTGATACTGCCGCCGGATTCGTAGGCACCAATCAGATTCACGGTTCCCACCCAGCGGCGCCACTCTTTTTCCGCAATTATGCCAAGAGCAGCTTCAGTAATGCCCAGGTCGCGTTCTCGCTCCAGTTCCACCAATAACCCCCAATCAGCCCAGTACTCTCCCTGTTCAGTGAGCTGGATTTTGGCTTCCAGTTCGTAACCCTCGATCTCCAGACTGCCGTCGGGCCTCTTCTCACCAATCAGATAAGCTTCCAGAAAAACCGACTCACCAATTGATGCGCCATAGCTCAGGCTCTGTTTCCAGAATCCATCGCGAGCAGGATCACTGTCTGACTGGTACAACGTGCGGGCTTCAAATTCCCTTTCCAGCGGTTGCACATAGGGGTGGTATACCTTATCGATACTACTGCCGATATCATTTGTGCTGTCGGCCTGTACGTTTATGCTACCCCCAGTTACCAGTAGCAACAAAGCGATGGTCTGGAGGTTTGGTGAATATAATGCTGTCGTTATTGCCATTTTGGGCTTGCCTGGTTATCGGTGGATAGAGGTGCAGCTAACTGATGTGCTTGCCGCCAACCAAGCCATTGCGCAGTCAGCATCAGTGCAAGTCCAAGCCAATAAGTGATTACTTCAATTGCCGTTGGTGTGGACTCGTAACTTACCAAAGCATAGAGCAACTGACCGAGAACAGAGTTTTCCGGCAGTAAAAAAGTAGTGTCCCACAACGGCATTTGTGAAGGCAACATGTCTGCCTGTATCAACAATTGCGCGGCCTGACTCACCATGCCTGCCGCCACAAGGGTAGTGACTCCACAGACCAGCCACAGGCGGACCCGGTTCGGTGCGTAAATAATTGTGTAGTAAAGTAATACGCCCACACTGATACCAATGCCGGTGCCTATACTGCCCCCGGTAAGTACTGGTAAAAATGCCTCTCTGGAATAACTGAAACCATAGAGATAGATAAAAATTTCGGAGCCTTCGCGAGTAATGGCGAGAGCAACACACAGTGCGGGTAGCAAACCGGACAACGTCGCATCGGTTGACCGGGATTTGTTTATAGCCGAGCGTATAATGCCCCAGTTGAATATTACCAATAAACCGAATATAGCGATTTGCAAAACAGCGTTAAAGACTTCCTGTCCGACACCGTTAAACTGCCCGGATATCCATTCCAGTTGCCAGGCATAGAGTAGTGCAGCACCCATGCCGAGCATCAGAGCACAGCCAAGCCACCAGCTTTTGTGATCAAATAATTTGGAAGACGCCGTCAGAACGCTGATAATTAGTGCTGCTTCCAACACTTCGCGCAATAAAATAATCACAGCATTTAACATGGGTTCTTCTCTCTCGGTTTACCGGGGTGATACCACTACAATTTTCCCTTGGGCAGTATCGGGATTAAACTCACCAAAATAGGGATAATCTCCCGGTTGCAAAGGGCCGATAAAAACAATGCCGCGGCTTCTGCCCATAATGACTTTTTCACGATTGAGCTCATAGCTTTCAAATTCTTCCGGTGTTGGATCGCGGTTATAAATAATCAGTTTGACTTTTTGGCCCGAAGGTATGTGTAATTCCGCGGGATAAAAAAGGTGGTTTTTGATTTCAATTTCAAAAGCAGGTGTGCTCGCCATTGCTGGCCCAACAGTTATCAGTGACAACAACAAAGTAACAAGAAATGGAATTTTTTTCACGAGGGGATACCTGTAATATGGCACCGGGAATCTATGGGGTAAAAAACTGTAACTGTCAAGCCGCTGTCAAATTCAGATGGCGACAGTTCAATGCTCGCGCCATGCAGTTGGACAATTCGAGCGACAATTGCAAGGCCAAGGCCACAACCCAGCGTGTTTGTGGAGTGTCTGTCGCCACCGACGCGATAAAATCGTTCAAATACACGTTCGTATTGATCTGTTGGTATGCCCGGGCCGGAATCGATTACTTTTAGTCGGGCGATTGAGCCTTCGACTTCCGTTTTTACAATTACTCGGCCATGCTCGGGCGTAAATTTGCTGGCATTTCCCAGTAAATTCGCCAGCAAAATATCTGTGGCATGGGCATCTGCGTAAATGGTTGTTGCGGCGCCCTCAAACTCTATCGTCTGGTTTTTTGCGGCAAATTGTTCGTAGTTTTCACGGATCGCCCGTTGAGCAGCCGCTGTCAAGTCAAGGCAACTGAGCTGTGCCATATAAATATCAGGCTCTACACGATTAAGCTCCAATATTTGTTCGACCAGATGGCTCATGCGGTCGATTCCGGCTTTCAGTTGTTGCATTTCGGAGCCGGGTTGTTCGCTCGCTGCGATCAGGTTATGGATCTGGACTTTGAGCACGCTCAGGGGGGTGCGCAGTTCGTGTGCGGCATCAGCAGCAAAGCGTCGTTCCCGATCGAATGATGCCTCCAGCCGATGTAGCAGGTCGTTGGCAGACTCAGCCAGCAGACTGAGTTCTTTGGGTACAGAGCTCAGTTTTACCGGGCCAAGGTCTGATGCTTGCTTATGACTCAGCTCTGTGGCCAGTTGCTGAATGGGTTTAAGGCCGAACCCGACGATAAACCAGATCAATATACCTGCCAGTGGTAACCACAACACTGTAGGCAGAACCGATTTCAAAATTAATTGTTCGGCTATTTTGTAACGCACATCATTGCGTTGCGCAGCGATTATCCAGAGTTCTTTTTCCGAATTGGGGTATATCAGTATTCGCCAGCGGTAGCCGCTAAAATTAACGGTTTGATACCCGGCAGTGAGCGGGGCGATGATGTGTTCCGGTGCGTTGGCCGATTTCAGGGTCAATTGTCCGTCTTGCCAGATCTGGAATTCTATTTCTGATCGGTAGGGATACGTCAGCTCGGAGTTTCGCAATGTGTTAAAAGGGAGTGATGTATCGCGAGATGCGGTGACCAGTTGGGCGAGCAAGTACGCATCCTCGGCAAGTTGGGCGTCAAACAGCTTTTCGGCTTCGGTCATGCTCTCCCGGTAGCCGTGCAATGCCGAGAGAAAATTCACCAGGGTAATGGTGGAAATCAGCGCGATAATCAAAAAGATGCGAATCGATTTCATGTGGATTTGATGGTGTAGCCAACGCCACGTACCGTGTGGATAAAGCCCTCAGGCAGTTTCTTGCGCAAGTTGTGAATGTGGACTTCCACCGCGTTACTTGCCACTTCCTCGCCCCAGCTATAGAGTTTGTCTTCCAGTCCCTCGCGGCTTTGTATTTTACCGGTGTTTTCCATAAGAGCCTTGAGCAGCATGTACTCGCGACGCGATAACGACAGTTCCTTGCCGTTTTCGGTTACTTGATGGGTCGATGTGTCCAGTCTGACCGTGCCGATGTCGATGTAACTGGTGGTCACCAGATTAAGACGCCGTTCCAGCACGCGTAAACGAGCCAGTAATTCGCCCAGCTCAAACGGTTTTACCAGATAATCATCAGCACCACTGTCCAGCCCTCTTACTTTGGTTTCGAGGTCGTCACGGGCAGTGAGTATCAGGACTGGCGTCTGAACCTTGCGGCTGCGCAGAGTGGACAACAAGGTAAGGCCATCGGTATCCGGCAGGCCAAGATCCAGCAGAATAATATCGGGATTACCGGTTTTTGCCGCCAGCAAGGCGTCTTTGCCATTGGCTACATGATTGACAGCAAAACCTTCGCGCCGAAGGGTAGTGACCAGCCCCTCTGCCAGTTGCGTATCGTCTTCCACAAACAGAATTTGCATGGGGCCATTATGTCACTTTTGTCGGGTGGGTGAACATCGACATTTGCTGTGGGCACCTCTTGTTTATCGAAGAGGTGCCGGGGAGGGGGCCGTCAGCCGATACAGAAGCCGCAGGCAGTAGCCAATAATTGCACCCGTATTGAGTTTATTTCTTCATTTTTTTGCGCACTTCAGCCAGAGCCAGCTGAATTTCCTTGCGGCGGCCGCTATCGGCCAGGGGCCGGTTCGGGCGCGGGGGGGCGTTCAAAGCCTTCACAAGATATTTTTCGGCGCTTGAGTATTCACCCTGGTCGCGCAAAAAATCGCCATAGAAATAGTTGGGGTCAATACCGTTCGGGTTGATGGTCAGAGCTTTTTCGAGCATTTCCCGAGCCTTTTTGTCGCTGCCAAAGCCCAGCGGCCAGCCGGGCACTTTGAAATACAGGGTGCCGAGACTGGCATACGCAGAGCCGTTGAGTGCATCAGCGTTCATGGACATGGCTTTTTCAAGATCACTGCGCGCTTTTTTCGCCAGCGAAAGCGCACCGAGACCGCCTTTGGCTCCCGCAAAAGTGGATTTGATAATGCCACTCCAGATCCATGCTTCCGTCATTTCGGGTTGATTTTGAGTGAGTTTCTCAGCGTCTTCCACCAGCTTTTCAAAGGCTGCAATTTGAGCCTTGTCCGTAAGTTCGTAATTAACCCGAGCCCAGCGAGTTTGCAGCTCGCGCACCGCTGCAGTTGGCGCAGCACTTGATTCGTCCGCTCGAATCGGGCCAGCCATCAGCATCACCAGCAGACTGGCAAGGGATAATTTAATTAGTGTGGTCATGGATTGATCCTCATTGCTGAAGTTGTATGTATTTGGTTTCGGTTTCGGTTTCGGTTTCGGACAAACGCTGGTCTCTGCAGTGGCGCCGCACGACGGGCAGTTGGTTGCCCAGGGCACTGTCCACCAACTTTGGTAACAGGCTGTTGATGCGTACAAAAAGTTTTTCGGGCCAACCGAGATAGGTGTCATGCCATCGGGATTTGCGCAGATACCGCACCAGGTTCGCTGCAACTTTCTGCGGACTGTCGGTGCGGTTGTTGAGTTCGTCATTGAGTGCCTGAACCGCAGAGCTGTTGAGTGGCGTTTCAGTGGCCCGCGGGGCGAAGTAGAGCACTTGCACTGTGCTGTCCGACAATTCCCGTCGCAGGCTTTCGCTAAACCCGCGCAGTCCGAATTTGCTCGCGCAATAGCTGCTGAAACCCGGGTAACCAATACTGCCGAAAGTGGACCCGATATTGACAATCGCTGCCTCCCGGCGACGCATCAGTAGTGGTAGCAACAAGTGGCACAGTAGCATCGGGGCGATGAGATTGGTGGCGATTGTTGCTTCGATGCGGCGCGGGTTGGCAATGTCCAGTAAATTGAATTCGGATACACCGGCACCGTTGATCAGGATATCAATGCCATTGGGCAAGGCTGCGCAATGTTCCTGCAGGCGGCTTCGGCCCTGGTCGGTGGTGATATCGGCCACCAGATGATGGTGGCGCTCGGGGTGATTCAGTTGCCGTTGCAGTTTTGCCAGGACCTCACCCTTTCGACCAACCAGCACCAGACGACAGCCGCTTGCCGCCAGCTGTTGTGAAATGGCCTGGCCAATACCACCCGCTGCGCCAGTCAGGACAACGATTTTACCGTCCAGCTGCATCTGCATTCCTCCGTTGCTTTCAGGCCACCAGCGCGGTGTTCTGATCGCTGGTCAAGGTGCGAAAAATGTCTCCGTACAATCGGTAGAACATGCGGGCACTGTGAATGATCTGCTGTTGATCGGCGGCTTCGTCAATACGATTCATCAGGCCTTCAAAAAACCGGATATGATCCTGATCGAGGGCGCCGTGCGAGGTCAGGTAAGAGAAAGCACTGTCGGGCAAGCCAAGCGATTCCCGAATACAGTCGGCCGCGCGCTCGGCAATCGCTACACTGGTGCCTTCCAGCACCTGCACCATGCCGAAAAATCCGACCGGATTGACCCGCTGTATGGTGTCGTAGGCGTAAGCCACCATCAATTCCGTAGCGGGCGCCGGCGTGCCGTTGCGCACCAGTCCCCTGTCGCCGCCACAGGCCTCAATATCGTTCAGAATCCACTCCTGATGACCCAGCTCTTCCTCAATGTATTCAGCAACCGCTTCACGCAACCATTCCATGGATTCGGGCAGTCTGGCGCCAACCGCCATCAGCAGCGGTATGGTATGTTTTACGTGGTGATAGGCCTCGGTCAGAAATGCCACGTAGTCCTCCAGTCTGATATCACCGGACAGGGCTTTTGCGATAATTGGCGCTGCCAGCAGGTGTTGGCGTTGATCCTGAGTGGCGGTTTGCAACCGGTCATAAAAAGGTGTGGCCGATTCGGTGTTGTGCATGGAAACCTCAATGTTTTCTGGTGAGCGATAGAGTTGTTCAATGGGGTCGTGGTAATACTCGATGATGCGCTTGCGGCGTGGACGAAAGTTGGCGGTTAGCTGGCCGTTGTCTGCGCTAAAAGGTTGTTGGATGCGGTGCCAGGCGCGAATGCGGGCGTAATCGGGCAGACTGCTGTTGGCCCGGTTGACGGCGGTGGTCAGTTGTTGGTCGGTTATTTCCGGGTTGGCGCTGTACAACAGCGCCACGCAAAACGGGCGCGCATCTCCCAGCACCAGGCACTGATCGATTTCGGGAGCGTACAGCAATTCACTTTCTACCCATTCCGGTGAAATATTTCGCCCCCAGGACGAGATCAGCAGGTTGCCCTTGCGACCCTCAATGTAGAGATAGCCAGAGTCATCCAGGTGCCCGAGGTCGCCAGTGTGAATTGCGGTTTGCCCCCAGCTGTCGGGTTGATTCAGGTAGCCGAGAAATGCATTGTTGCGCACAACGATTTCACCCTTCTGAATACTGACCTCAGTGTGTGGCAGTACCTTGCCAACACTGCCGGGCCGATTGTGATCGGGCGTATTCAGGCTCACCACTGACGCGCACTCCGACAGTCCGTAGCCTTCGTATACTGGCAGGTTGAGCTCTTTGGCCTCGGCCAGCAAGCGGGTGCTGACCTTGCTGCCACCAACGGCAATGAAATTGAGTGATCGAGGTATTTGCCGGCCACTTTTGCCGGCGGCCACCAGTCCGGACAACAGTTGTGGCACCAGTATTACACTGGTGGGCTGATAGTGTTCCAGACATGCCAGCAGCCCCGGCAGGTTGAGCTGCGAGCTGCCCGACAAACCGCTTTCATTCCGTTGCGGAATGACCACCGTGCCTTTGGTGAGCAGCGGTACATAGATACCGGCGAGATTTTCCAGCAGCGTACTTGGCGGCAGCAGGCAGAGATGTCGAACGGATTGCCCCGTCGGCGTAACCGCAGCCAGTGATTCAGCGACGGTCAACAGGTGACTGGTGCTCAGGCACACCCCTTTGGGGGCTCCGGTAGAACCCGAAGTAAAGGTGATTTTGGCCGTGTTCGGCGGTCTTGATGTTTTGTCGCCAGGTAACCGGGCCAGTGACATGCTATCCAGCAAGTTGCAGTGTATTTCGGGGCCGCCAGCGGCTTGCAGACACATTGCCTGTTGTTGTGCCTGGAGTTGGCTGTCGAGCACCAGGGCATCTGGCCCGGTACAGGACAGGGCATACTGCAATTGCGAGGAGGAAAAAAAGGTGGGCAGAGGTAACAGACAGGTTCCCGTCGCCATACAGGCCAGATCCACTACCACCCACTGCCAGCTGTTGTCTGCATACAGCGCTATAGTGTCGAGTTTCAGGGTTTTCAGCTGTTGCGCCAGAGCCTGTATTTCAGAGTTCAGCATCGACCAGGTGAGTTGTACCGGTCCGTCTTCAATGGCAATTGCCTGTCCGTGCGAAAGTGCTCGCGCGGCAATGGCCTCCAGTAAGATGTTATGCATCGCACGACCCTGGTGATTTGCCACCAATTTCTTCGCTCAATCTTGCGATCAGTGCTTGCTGCTGGTCCAGCAGAAGGCGAATACGTGGCGTCGCGCTGGCAATGTCCATTGAATGCTGCAGCTCGCCGGTAATCACCACCGGCTGGTTTCGGTAGTAACTGCCCCATTGGTGCTGTTTTGCACCCAGTCTGGCGGGGTCGGCACGGCACAGCTCAGTGGAGTTAAATCCCAGCCGCCGAATCAGTTGTTGTACTTGTGCGGTGGCGACAAACACCACCCACTGGTAACCCGCTTTATGCAGCGCTGCAGCCAGCAGTACAAACAGTAGCTGGCTGGGGCCCCTCCAGGCGGCCGCGAGATTGCCAATTTCCACTACATCGTCGCGCGCTATTTGCAGAGCCAGGGTTTCCGACAGTACCTGTTCCAGCGGCTTGTCCAGGTAGGTTTCTGTAAATAGATGGCCTTCGGCACCGGTGCGAATACCCGCCGTCGCGCTCAACCGGTCGTGACAGTGCAGCCCGACAAGATGTGGCATAAAGTCTGTGACCGTTGCCCCGTGCGCCCTGGAAAAACGCTCGGCGATAAAATCTTCCAGCTTGCGCCGCTGGTTTCCGTTATCACTGGCGTGACTTACCGTGCAGCTGATATCAAGCGGCGGCAAAAGGCTTAACAAGGTGCCTTTGGAGTGCGCGCGTGAAGAAGGTTGGTTGGACGGGGGCAGTTGTTGTAACGCCTGCATGGCTTATCACTCCAGTACGTCGTTGGAGTGACTATAGGGGAGTAATCTTAAGGAAAGCTTAAGAGTGCTGTCTGTTCCCGAATACCGGAATATTTACCGGATTCTTTCATCATTACCAAAAACCTCGTCTTTCCAGTCAGCGCCCAGCCTGGCTTCGATATATTCACGAATGAACTGCCGTACCTTCTGTGACGGGGTGACATCCTCCTCAGCGCACAATTTGTCAAACAGCGCCTTTTTCTTGGGGTCGATCAGCAATGTGAGTCTGGCGGTTCTGTGTTCCATGGGCAGGTCCTTTGTATGTTAATCATATTAACATTGTATTGTTTTGAAATGAGATCACAATACACATATCCTGAAACCATCAATCTTGTTGGAAAATACCGTGGCGCACCGTGCACATCTTTTTTCCCTGCGCATAGCTCACGCTTTGCGCGAAGCCCTTAATGAAGCGCCTTATAGCGGCGCGAGGCTTATGCGTGACCTGATGGCGGGTATTACAGTCGGCATCATTGCGATTCCTCTGGCAATGGCGCTGGCAATCGCAAGTGGTGTGGCGCCGCAATACGGACTTTATACGGCGTTTATTGCCGGCTTGCTGATTCCTCTGACAGGCGGCTCTCGCTACAGTGTGTCTGGCCCAACGGCGGCTTTTGTCGTGATTTTATATCCGGTTGTTCAACATTACGGGCTGGCTGGCCTGTTGATGGCCAGTATTATTGCTGGCGTCATATTGATAGTGATGGCCTTGCTGAGGCTGGGGCGTTATATAGAATACATCCCTGAACCGGTCACCATGGGTTTTACCGGTGGTATTGCGGTAGTTATTGTCACCCTTCAGCTAAAGGATTTCCTTGGCCTCAATATTGCGGCCATGCCTGAACATTTTACCGGCAAAATTGCGGCGCTGGTCGCAGCTGTACCTGAGTTCTTGCCAGCGAGTCTGTTGACAGGGCTGGTTACTCTGGCCGCAATGTTGCTGTGGCCGCGTTTGAAAACGCCCGTTCCCCCTCATCTTCCAGCCGTTATTATTGGCGGTGTCCTCGCCTATGCATTAAATAGCCACGGCTACTCCGTTGCCACCATTGGTTCTACCTTTAATTACGTTTTGCCAGACGGCACTTCGGGGATTGGCATCCCGTCGGTATTACCCGATTTTGAATGGCCGTGGCAACGCGTTCAGCCCGGCGAATCGGCTCTGGTGTTTGATTGGCAGCTTGCCCAGGATTTGTTATCGGCTGCATTTGCCATTGCCATGCTCGGTGCAATCGAATCGCTGTTGTGTGCCGTTGTACTTGATGGTATGAGCGGCAAAAAGCACAGTGCGAACAGTGAACTACTGGGGCAAGGCTTGGGTAATATCGTGGTGCCATTTTTTGGCGGTATTACTGCCACGGCGGCCATTGCCAGATCTGCAGCCAACCTGAAAGCCGGAGCACAGTCTCCGATAGCCGCTATGGTGCACGCGGTCGTCGTGTTGATTGCCCTGGTTTCACTGTCCGGCTTGCTGGCATATCTGCCAATGCCCGGTCTGGCTGCGCTGCTAATGGTGGTTGCCTGGAACATGAGTGACGCGCCAAAGGCGTTTCATTTGATAAGAACGGCTCCCCGCAGTGACATTTTTGTATTTGTGGTTTGTTTTGCGCTCACTGTGCTGTTTGACATGGTGATTGCCATCACTGCAGGTATTGTTCTGGCTTCCCTGCTTTTTATGAAGCAAGTGGCTGAGATGACCAGGGTGAGCGATATAACGGAAAACAAAAAGCTGGTAGATGTGGTTGTTCCGCGCGATTGGAAAGTATTCAAAATTAATGGACCTCTGTTTTTTGTCGCCGCAGATCGAGTGTTTGGAGAGTTATCTTTATTGTGCGACAAGCAAAAGGGGATGGTTTTGTATCTGGATGGTGTGTCTATTCTGGATTCTGGTGGTATTTCTGCTCTGTCCAGATTTATAGATAAATGCGCAAGGTTCAATACTCGACTGTATTTGGCAGATTTTCAGTATCAACCGCTGAAGACATTATCAAAAGCCGGCTTTATGCCCGACAACAGGGTTTGCACGGTTTTTTCAACATTGTCTGGCGCACTGGCTGATTTGCCTGCGCCAGAACAAACGACTGGCGCTCATTTGGCAAATGCTGACAGTTAAACCGGTTACGCCTTGCGCCTGGAGAGCTGCTTGTTGGCCCGAGCTACAGCCTGCCTGACCTGGCCCGGCGCAGTACCTCCGATGTGACCTCTGGCAGCGACAGACCCTTCCAGGGTCAATACCTCAAATACATTCTGATCAATTACATCGGAAAACTGTTTGAGTTCTTCCAGAGTCATATCTGACAGATCTTTTCCCTGCTCAATACCATAGGCAACAGACTTGCCGACAATTTCGTGAGAGTCGCGAAACGGAATGCCCTTGCGAACCAGATAGTCGGCCAGGTCGGTGGCGGTGGAAAAACCGCGTTTGGCAGCTTCGTACATATTGTCTTTTTTGCTGACAATTGCCGGCGCCATGTCTGCAAAAGCGCGCAGACAGTCCTTTACGGTGTCCACGGTATCGAACAGCGGTTCCTTGTCTTCCTGATTGTCCTTGTTGTAGGCCAGTGGCTGGGATTTCATCAGGGTCAGCAGACTGATCAGGTGACCGTTGACACGGCCTGTCTTGCCACGCACCAGTTCCGGCACGTCGGGATTTTTCTTTTGCGGCATAATCGACGAGCCGGTGCAAAAGCGGTCCGGAATATCGATAAAGTCAAACTGGGCAGAACTCCACAGAACAAGTTCTTCGGACGCGCGTGACAAATGGGTGAGCAACATGCTGGCAAAGGCGCAGAATTCGATAGCGAAATCGCGATCGCTAACGGAATCCAGAGAGTTTTCAGTGGGGCCGTCAAAGCCCAGGAGCGAAGCTGTCATGCTGCGATTAATCGGGTAGGTTGTTCCCGCCAGAGCGGCTGCACCGAGAGGTGACTGGTTAAGGCGCTTGCGGCAATCCTGCAACCGACTGTAGTCTCTTTCCAGCATTTCGAACCAGGCCAGCAGATGGTGGCCAAATGTAACGGGTTGAGCTGTTTGCAGGTGGGTAAAGCCCGGCATAATGGTATCGGCTTCTTTTTCTGCGAGTGTCAACAACCCCTGTTGCAGTCGAGTCAGTTCAGTGGCAATTTTATCAATCTCGTCCCGCAGCCACAGGCGAATATCAGTGGCTACCTGATCATTGCGCGAGCGACCGGTATGCAGTTTTTTGCCGGTAATACCTATGCGTTTTGTCAGCTCTGCCTCAATGTTCATGTGAACATCTTCAAGTTCTACAGACCAGTCAAAATTACCGGCTTTGATATCCGCCAGAATCGAATGCAGCCCGTCGCTGATTTGCTGGTACTCTTCATCGCTGAGTACGCCAGTGCTGGCCAGCATCTCACCATGCGCCAGCGAACCGCGAATATCTTGCGCCGCCATGCGCTGGTCAAAGCTTACCGATGCGGTAAAACGGGCGACAAATTCATCGGTTGCTTCACTGAAGCGACCGCCCCAAGCCTGGTTGGTGTGTTTTTTGGTCATGAACAGGTTCTATATTGAATAGTTGGAATATGTTAAAACAGCCATTATATAGAAACGGCGCGTGTGGTGCCGGAATAACTTCAGGGGTTCGGCCTGCAGGGAAAGCGGGTCTTTGTGCGGAAATTCAATGAATGCTTTAAACAAATTGCGACGCTTTGCCAGGCCCGGCTATCAATCGCGCGCGCGCGCGAATCTTGATACCAGTTCTCATTCCGGATTTGTGTTACCCGATTTTTGCCGGGGAGAGGGGCTGTTATCCATAATTGTTATTGCTGAACTGCTGGCGATCCTGATTGTTATTTCAGATAGTGGTGTCGCCCGGTTTAACTGGATTCAGCTTGGCCAGGTGTCGATGTTGGCCTTGTGGATTGCGTTGCTTAACGCGCTGGTACTGTGTCAGTCGCGCAAGCTGTATGCCAGGCTGCCACAGGTGGTTGCTGTCAGCCTGGCATTTTTTGTGGTATTGCTGATTGCGATAGTTTGCACAGTGGCAGCACAATGGCTGACAAGCGCCTGGGGTTGGGGACAGGGGTTTGATGGCTGGCAGCTGTTGGAAATTGTGTTGCTGACGGCGATTCCCGCCGGTATCTTGTTGCGTTATCTGTATTTGCAACAGCAGTTGCGTGTTCAGCAAAAGGCAGAGTTGGAGTCGCGCATTCAGGCTTTGCAGTCGAGAATTCGCCCCCATTTTTTGTTTAACAGCATGAATATGATCGCGTCTCTGATTGCATCCGATCCGCAAAAAGCCGAAAGAGTGGTAGAGGATCTGGCAGATTTGTTCCGTTATGCTCTGGCTGAATCGCAAACGCTGGTGCCCTTGCGTGATGAATTGTCACTGTGTCGCCGTTATCTCGCACTGGAGGGCATGCGCTTGGGCAAACGCTTGAAAGTGTCCTGGGAGATAGGTGATTATGGCGACGATGTGCGAATACCTTGTTTGACTTTGCAACCGGTACTTGAGAACGCTATATACCATGGTATTCAGTTAATGGCCGAAGGTGGCACAATTACGGTGTCGGTGGCTCGCAAAGGCGACCGTATGATTATTGAGGTGACCAATCCGCGTTCTGCGGTTATGGATCGGCACAGTGGTCATCGGGTGGCGCGAAAAAATATAAACAGTCGGCTCGAAGCGCATTTCGGGATGTCGGCGTCTGTGACGGCAGAAGAGCGCGAGAATTGTTATATTACCCGAATCAGCTACCCGATTTCGGGTGCTGGCTCAAACTGATAACAGAATAATATGAAAGTATTGATCGTTGATGATGAACCGTTGGCACGGGAACGCCTGGTGAGGATGACGTCGTCAGTGGAGCACTGCAAAGTGGTTGGGCAAGCCGATTCCGGTTATGACGCCATTGAACTGACCCAAATTACCAGTCCCGATGTGGTATTGATGGATGTGCGTATGCCGGGCATGGACGGAATCTCTGCCGCCCAGCACCTGGCAGAACTCGATCCCCCTCCTGCAGTGATATTTTGTACGGCGTATAACGACTACGCCGTGGAAGCGTTTTCCTCCCAGGCACTTGGTTATTTGCTGAAGCCGGTCAGGCAAGATGACCTTGAAGCCGCGCTGATGCGAGTGCGGCGACTGAACAAGGCTCAACTCGGTCAACTGGAGCAACAGCTCGGTGTGATCAACGGGCGCCGTGAACATGTAACTTCAAAAAACCGTCGCGGTGTCGAGTTGATACCGATCTCTGACATTCGATTGTTTCAGGCAGACAACAAGTATGTAACGGCTTACCACACCGATGGTGAGGCTTTGCTGGATGAAACGCTCAAGGATCTGGAGGATGAACTTACCGGTGTATTTATTCGTATTCACCGCAATGCCCTGATTTCCGTGCCACATATTGAAGGGCTGGAGCGCAGGCAGGACGGGCAATATTTTGTGCGTCTTGCCGACCTCGATATTCGACCGCAAGTCAGCAGGCGGCACGTGGCACAACTGCGCAAGTTGCTCGAAAAACTCTGACAGACGGCCCAGCCTCTCTCCTTTGTCCCGGATTGAACACCACCATTCTGTGTCACCGTGTTAAACTTTCGCCTCTGATTCACTGGCCACAAAAGGCTGTCCATGAGCGAAAAACGCATCCGTATTGCCACGCGCAAGAGCCCTCTGGCGCTTTGGCAGGCTGAATTTGTTAAAGCGGAACTTGAAGTTCTCCATCCTGGTATAAATATTGAGTTGGTGGGTTTTACTACCAAAGGCGACAAGATACTGGATACCCCTTTGGCCAAGGTTGGCGGCAAGGGGCTGTTTGTTAAAGAGCTCGAAGTTGCGTTGCTGGAGGGGCGTGCAGATATTGCTGTGCACTCTATGAAAGACGTTCCCATGGAGTTTCCGGATGGGTTGGGTCTGGCTACTATCTGCGAACGCGAAGATCCCACCGATGCTCTCGTATCCAATCAATATGACTCTCTGGAGGCGTTACCGGCAGGCAGTAGGGTAGGTACATCCAGTTTGCGTCGCCAGTGCCAGTTGCGCCAGCGTTTTCCGCAATTGAATGTGCTTGATCTGCGAGGTAATGTTAATACCCGGCTTGCCAAACTGGACAACGGCGAATACCAGGCAATTATATTGGCTACAGCCGGTTTGCTTCGCCTGGAAATGCACGAGCGGATCAGGCAGCGCCTGGCGCCTGAAGATTCCTTACCCGCCGGAGGTCAGGGCGCGGTTGGCATTGAGTGCCGGCTGGACGATGCAGAGACAATCGGTTTGCTGGCTCCCTTGCATCATCAACCCACTGCAAGCTGTGTACTGGCCGAACGGGCTATGAACCGGCATTTGCAGGGAGGCTGCCAGGTGCCTATCGCGTGTTACGCGGTGCTGGATCAAGGTGCGCAGCTTTGGTTGCGGGGCCTGGTCGGCTCACCAGACGGTTCCCGTATCCTGAGCGATGACATTCGGGGCAATGTACAGAGCGCCGAACAACTCGGCGTCGAATTGGCAGAACGCCTGATAGCCTGTGGCGCCGACACTATTTTGGCCGAGGTTTATCGCGATTCATGAGCTTGCGCGGTCGCCGTATACTGATTGTTCGTCCGGTTCCCGAATCCGGCAAAGGCGGTGGTGATTCCTTTGTCAGCCACCTCAAAAACGCTGGCGCGCAGGTACTGCACTACCCGGTAATGACACTTACCTCTTTTTATGCTGGCCCCGAAGCTGAACAGGTAAAAGCGTCCGTGCGCAAGCTGGATCATTACGATGCTCTAATCTTTGTCAGTCGCACCGCTGCATTGTTGGGTGCGGTATGGCTGCATCGATACTGGCCACAACTGCCCGCCAATATCAACGTTTTTAGCATTGGCAAAAGCACGGCCGGTGTACTCGCCGATGCCAATATCAAAGCGTGCTGTCCCGATGCCGATATGACCAGCGAAGGTTTGCTGGAATTGCCGGATTTGCAGAATATGCGGAATCGTCGTGTGTTGATCTTTCGTGGTGAGGGTGGACGCGAAACCCTTGCACGTGAATTGCAGGCAAGGGGAGGCGAAGTGAGTTATGTGGAGCTGTATCGGCGGGAGACCACGCGCCAGCATCAGTCCGATATCGGAGTGGCTCTGGCGGCCGGTGTTGATGCTATTGCCGTGCACAGTGGCGAATTGCTTTGGGAGTTGTTAAAAATTGTTGATGAACTGAAGGCAGACATACAAAAGACACCGGTAGTTGTGCCAGGAGAGCGGGTTGCAGAACTGGCCGGGCGAGCTGGTCTGAAAAATGTCATCGTAGCGGACAACGCCATGCCGCAGAGCATGGTATCCGCGCTGAACGGGTGGTACATTTAACAGGCTCTAACGACTATTTATCAGAAGGCGTCATCATTGTGAGTAAGGACAAAAATGCCAGCGGCGATCACCCCGGTGACGATGGGAAAGACGATCTGTCTGTGTCAACTGGCGATGCATTTGCAGCGCAAAACTCTGAAGCGGAAGCAGAAAACAACACATTGACCGAACCGGAGCCACCCGTGCTCGACACCCCTGTCGCTGAAACTGCGGCGACTCCCAAAACGAATAAAAAAAGTCGAAAGAAAAGCGGTTGGGGCCGAGCGTTTCTGTGGTTGTTCAGGTTGGTAGTAATTGCTGCCCTGGGGGTTGGCGGTTATTACGGTTGGGACTATGTCAAACAGTACCTTGTAGAGGAAAAGAATACGGCAACGGCGTTGCGTGCCCTGTTTGAGAAGCAGAATGCTGAAATAGCAACCTTGCGACAGCAATTGCAAGCGCAATCAACTGTCCATCAGAAATTGATCCAACAGCAAGAGGGTTTGTCTGGCCTGGGCAAACAGTGGGCGGTACAGGAAAAGCGTACTCAGCAGCAACTGGCCGAACTGGATCGACGAGTGGCAAGCCAGGGCAGTCGTTTGCGGGCGCTGTCTACCACGACTCGCGATGACTGGTTGTTGGCTGAGGCAGAATACCTGTTGCGGCTCGCCAATCAGCGTTTGCTCACCGAACGCACGACTGAAAATCCGGTGGCATTGCTGCAAACGGCAGACACAATTCTCAAGAATCTCGATGATCCGGCCCTGTTTGCAGTGCGCAAGCAAATCGCTTCGGATATTACGGCGCTCAAAGTCGCCGGCAAGTTTGATCGTGAAGGTGTTTACTTGCAGTTGGCGTCGTTAAGTGAGGTGATACCAACCTTAAAGCTGCTGGTTACGCCCTGGCAGATGTGCCCTCCCCAGGCAGAATCGCCCGAAAACATGAACGCCGAAACTGAGGGTGAGTCGGGCTGGGTGGATCGCTTGTGGAACAACGCCAAACAGGCATTTGGTGGGATGTCCGGTTATTTTCGTATTCGCCACCGCGATCAGCCGATTGAACCGATGCCCGACGCTCGCGAAGAGCTTTGGCTGCGACAAAATTTGAGACTGATGCTTGAACAGGCGCAATTGGCGTTGTTGCGCGAAGAACAGGCGATATACCAAACCAGTCTGCAAAAAAGCAGTGAGTGGCTGAAAAGCTGGTTTGAAAGGAATCAACAGTCGGAGGTGTTAGCAGACCAGCTGTTGTCTTTGAGCAAGCAATCGGTGACACAAAGTTTGCCGGATATTTCGTTGTCACTGGATGCTTTGCGCGACTACATCAATCTTTGGCATATGCGCCACGAGGGCGGCAAAAGCAGCCCCGTTGGAGAAGATCAATGAGGCGCCTGCTGGTTGGTTTTGCCGCCGTACTGTTGGTCGGCGCGCTGCTGGCGTGGCTGATGCAGCAGGAAAGTGGCTACCTGCTGTTGGTTGTGGGTAATACCAGTGTCGAAATGAACTTGTGGGCGGCGCTGGTGGCACTGTTACTCGTGACGCTTGTCGTGCGCCTGGTATGGCGTTTGCTCAGCTCCCTGAAAATATTTGGTCGCTGGCGACAGGCCCGTTTGGATAAGCACCGGGCATTGACGGCACATGGGTTATTACAGTTTATCGAGGGGCGATGGGATTTGGCGTGTCGCACATTGACCCGTGCCGCACCAAAATCCGATATGCCGCTGGTGAACTATTTGGCGGCTGCCAATGCCGCCTTTGAATCTGGTGACACGGAATCCGTACACAGTTTGTTGGCGAAGGCGACTCAGGTTGAGGGCGATAGTGAATTTGCGGTTGGTATTACTCAGGCGCGGTTGCATATCAAGGCGGGTTGTTTTGAGGAGGCCCTCGCCAATCTGAAACGTTTGCACAAACAGGATCCGGAACACCCCTGTGTGTTGAGTTTGTTGCAACAGACTTATCGTGCGGTTGGTGATTGGGACAGTTTGTACCAATTGTTGCCTGAACTGCGTCGCCGAAAAATTTACGACAAGGAACGTTTTATCGTACTTGAGGAAGAAGTGTACTCTGCCCGGCTGACAAACCTGGCGCAGAGGGCGGCACACAAACCGGGTGGTTCTGCCGGGGATGAGCTGTCGGCTCTGTGGGATCAAATGCCGGGCCATATTCGGCGCAGTACGCCAGTGGTCGCTGCGTACAGCGACTATTTGCAACGGCTGGGCGATGGTGAACGAGCCGAAAAGTTATTGCGCAAAACACTTAATGCGCATTGGGATGACAAGCTGGTGCGTCGCTACGGATTTGTTACTGGCGCAGATGTCAGCGCGCAAATGGTGGTTGCCGAAGCATGGTTGCGCGAACGACCCAATAACCCGGAATTATTGCTCGCACTTGGGCGTTTGGCACAACATGCGGAATTGTGGGGTAAGGCACGGGACTATCTCGAGAGCTCGCTGGCATTATCTGGCCATGCCGAAACTTATGCTGAGTTAGCGCGATTAATGGCGCAACTGGGTGACCCGGATAAAAGTGCAGAATATTATCGGCGCGGGTTGCTGCAAAAGGCTGAAAGTTAAAGGCTCGCTTGTCGATAGCCTGCCAGGAATTACAATGCTGTTGGCATTGTCTGTTGTGTAAACAATTCCACCTGTTTTTACTTGTCTGCTTCTGTTAGGATCGCGCGCTTTTGCTCGTCGTCCTGTCAGGAGTTGTTGATGTCCACTGTTTCGCTCGCCGCTATACCTTCCGGTAAAAGTCTCAAAAACGAAATATTGTCTGGTTTGACTGTGGCGTTGGCACTGGTGCCAGAGGCTGTGGCTTTTGCTTTTGTGGCGCATGTAGAACCGCTGGTGGGTTTATATGCCGCCTTTATTGTTGGATTAATTGCGGCGACTATCGGTGGTCGCCCGGGTATGATTTCGGGGGCGACTGGTGCACTGGCAGTGGTGATGGTTTCGCTGGTGGTGGAACATGGTGTCGAGTACCTGTTTGCCGCAGTAGTGTTAATGGGGATTATTCAGGTTGGCGCCGGTATGTTGCGGCTTGGTAAATTTATTCGCATGGTGCCTCATCCGGTGATGCTTGGTTTTGTTAATGGCCTTGCCATTGTGATTTTTCTGGCCCAGTTACAGCAATTTCCATTGCCAAACGTGGAGGGTAGATGGTTCTCTTACGAAGCCTGGCAAGCACTATTGAATTATGGAGAGTTGTGGGTGATGGTTGGTCTGGTTGGGTTGACCATGATTATTATTTGGCTTTTGCCCAAGCTGACCAGGGCAATTCCTGCATCACTGGTGGCGATTGCTGTGGTGAGTTTGCTGGTCATTGGTTTTTCCATTGACACCAGAGAGGTTGGGGACGTTGCCTCAGTGGCTGGTGGTTGGCCGGAGTTTCATCTTCCAATGGTGCCATTTAGTCTGGAAACACTGTGGATTGTTTTACCGTACTCTCTGATTTTGGCGGCAATTGGAATGATTGAATCGTTATTGACTCTCACGTTAATCGACGAGGTAACTGATACTCGGGGTAAGGGCAATAAAGAATGTATTGGCCAGGGGGTGGCTAACACAGTAACAGGTTTTTTTGGCGGCATGGGTGGGTGCGCCATGATCGGGCAAAGTATGATTAATATCAATTCTGGTGGTCGTGGTCGATTGTCTGGCATTTCGGCTGCATTGTTCCTGCTCTGCTTTATTTTATTTGCCTCGGATTTGATTGAACGCATACCGCTGGCGGCTCTGGTGGGCGTAATGTTTATTGTGGTGATTGGCACTTTTGAATGGTCCAGTTTCCGAATTATGGGGAAAGTGCCGAAAGGAGATGCATTTGTTCTTGTCCTGGTATCAGCCATTACTGTTATGACTGATTTGGCAATTGCGGTGCTGGTCGGGGTTATTGTATCGGCTCTGGTGTTCGCATGGGAGCATGCCAAGCATATTCGAGTAGAGGTGAGGACAGGGGCTTCCGGGTCAAAAATTTACGAACTGCATGGGCCGCTTTTTTTTGGTTCTATCAGCCATTTTCGCGATCTGTTCGACCCCGTAAATGATCCGGATGATGTGATTGTTGAATTTCAAAATTCCCGAGTTTGTGACCATTCGGCAATTGAAGCGATTGATTCTTTGGCCGAACGTTATCTGGCAGCCAATAAAACCTTGCACTTGCGTCACCTTAGTTCCGAATGTACTACTTTACTGAAAAAAGCCGGGGATCTGGTGGAGGTAAATATGCTGGAAGATCCGCGTTATTATGTGGCAGATGATGCTCTCGGGTGAAGGTTGTTTGATGGTGGGTGGTTTCGCCCCTCTGGTTGGGTGGGCCGCCTGCGGCGGGTTCAGCTCCCCACTCCGGGGGCGAGTCACTTTTCTTTGCTGGCACAAAGAAAAGTAACCAAAAGAAAGTGCCCAAAAGCCCCCGTCACGCTCGCCAGTACACCCAAACTTCCTACCGCTTTGCATTCCTCCCTGCTGCTGCCAATTTATACCTCCTCCAGGTACCACATCATATGACCAGGTTCTCCCCTGGAGGCTCGCAAGCAGGCTTTTTTCGTGGGTCGCTCCATTTGAATCTTGTGCCAGTTTGCAACATCCCCTGACTACCTCGTAATCGGTAGCTTGCTGTGTACCCGCTACCAATTTGTTGGCAGTCCCGTGGTGTTTTGGGGTTACCGATCAAGTTGAACGGAGAAAGCCCAGAAAAAAGCCTGCTTGCGAAAGAGTTGCAGTGAACCGCGGAGAAACGGTGTGGGACCTGGAGGAGGTATAAATTGGCAGCAGCAAGGAGGAATGCAAAGCACGCCGAAGATAGAGTGTACTGGCGAGGGTGACGGGGCTTTTAGCCCCTTTTTGTTTGGTTACTTTATTTTTGGGGCAGCAAAAATAAAGTGACTCGCCCCCGGAGTGGGGAGCTGGACCCGCCGCAGGCGGCCCACCCAGTCAAAGGGGCGAAACGCTCCATTATACCCACCCTGCTCAACACTGGTATTACACATAAAAAAAGTTATAACCTGACACTATGAATATTCTGGAAGAGCAATCTATACATTGTCCTTATTGCGATGAAAAGATAGTCATATTGATTGACTGTTCGTTGCCGCAGCAATCGTATGTCGAAGATTGCCAGGTGTGTTGCCAGCCGATCGTATTGGATGTTCAGGTTTGGGACGACGGCCAGATAAGCATTGACGCCAGTATGGAGAACGTCTGATGTTAGTGCGGTAGCCGCAGAGCAAACCAATCCCCTATACTGAAGAACAGGAAATGGAGACAGCACCATGGTGAAATCTCGCATCGAAAAGGACAGTATGGGTGAAGTGGTTGTGCCTGGTTCAGCGCTTTACGGCGCGCAAACCCAGCGTGCGGTAAACAACTTTCCCATCAGTGGTATTACCATGCCAGAGCCATTTATTTGCGCACTGGGCCAAATCAAGCAAGCGGCCGCCGAAGCCAATACCGAACTGGGATTGTTGTCGCCGGAAATGGGCAATGCCATCGGCGAGTCTGCGAAAGCTGTGGCGGCAGGTCAGTATCACGATCAATTTCCGGTAGATGTATTTCAAACCGGTTCTGGCACCAGTTCCAATATGAATGCCAATGAAGTGATTGCATCATTGTCGCAAAAATCTCTGGGCAAGCCCGTGAGTGCCAACGATGATGTCAATATGGGGCAGAGTAGCAATGATGTCATACCCTCTGCTATTCATGTGAGTGCTGCCACTTTATTGAATGCCAGATTAATACCTGCCTTGGAGCAGTTGAAAAGCGCGATATTAAGCAAGGCTACAGAAGTCGATGGCTGCGTTAAAACTGGCCGCACTCATCTGATGGATGCAATGCCGGTACGCTTGAGCCAGGAACTGAGCGGTTGGGCAGCGCAGGTTGACAGGGGCATTGAAGGCCTGCAAGCGATACAGCCACAACTGAGGCAATTGGCTCAGGGGGGCACTGCCGTTGGTACAGGAGTCAATGCCCATCCGGAATTCGCAAATCTGTTTGCCAAAAAGCTCAGCGTTATTACTGATCTGGATTTTCGACCGAGCGACAATTTTTTTGCGGCCCTGAGTTCCCAGGACGTTGCAGTAGCCTTGTCCGGCCAGCTAAAGGTTGTAGCAACCGCACTGTTAAAAATCGCGAATGATTTGCGCTGGATGAATTCAGGTCCGCTGGCCGGTCTTGGGGAAATTGAACTTGAGGCCTTGCAGCCCGGTTCGTCAATTATGCCGGGCAAGGTAAACCCGGTGATTCCCGAAGCGGTTGCCATGGTCGCTGCTCAAGTGACGGGCAATGACACCACTATTACTGTGGCAGGGCAATCCGGCAATTTTGAGTTGAATGTGATGCTGCCGGTTATCGCCTTCAATTTGTTACAAAGTCTGGAACTGTTGGCCAACTCGGCGGATTTGCTGGGAGACAGGGCTGTCAGCAGTTTTAAAGTAAATACCGAAAACCTTGAGCGCACCCTGGCTCGAAATCCGGTTTTGGTTACGGCGCTCAATCCGGTGGTGGGGTATCTTAAAGCAGCGGAGATAGCCAAAAAGGCCTACGCTGAGGGCAGGCCGATTCTGGACGTCGCACAAGAAGAAACAGACCTGACCAGGGAAGAGTTGAAGGAAATACTTGACCCGAAAAAACTCACAGGGTGAAACAGAAGCTCGCGCAGACCAGAGTAGCCAAAAGACCGGGTCCGGTCTGCGTTGGTGCCTATGTTATAACTTTTGTTACAACTTTGGACCCGCTTCAACGACATCGTCAGAGACGTCAAATCGAGTGAAGTTTTCCACAAACAAACCTGCCAACTTGCCAGCTTGTTCATCATAGGCCGCCTTGTCTTCCCAAGCCTCGCGGGGATTCAGGTATTTGCCGTCAACGCCGGGAACCTCGGTTGGAATATCCAGATTGAACGGGGCGAGCTTTTGTGTGGCAACGTGGCTCAGGGAACCATTTTGAATGGCGGCGACAATTCCGCGGGTGACTGGTATCGGGAAGCGTGCGCCAGTGCCGTTGGAACCGCCTGCGCCTCCGGTCCAGCCAGTATTCACCAGGTAGACCTTTGAGCCGAATTCTTCGATGCGTTTCATCAACAGCTCGGCGTAGGCACCAGCCGGACGCGGCATAAATGGTGCTCCAAAACAGGTGGAAAACGCCGGGTTGATGCCTGCCGCAGCACCCACTTCGGTAGAGCCGACCCGTGCGGTGTAGCCACTCAGGAAGTGGTAGGCAGCTGCCTCCTTGGACAGTATTGAAACGGGGGGCAGCACACCGGAAACATCGCAGGTAAGAAAGATGATGTTTTTGGGTTCTCCCGCGCGGTTGGCCTCGCAACGCATCTCCACATGTTCCAGAGGATAGCTGCAACGGCCATTTTCGGTCAGGGAAGTGTCGTCGTAATCGGCTGTGTGAGTGCCGTCAGACAACACAACGTTTTCGATAATGGACCCAAACCGAATGGCGTCCCAGATCACGGGCTCGTTTTTGCGGCTCAGGTTTATGGTCTTGGCGTAGCAGCCGCCTTCAAAATTAAACACAGCGCCTTTTGTCCAGCCGTGTTCATCATCACCTATCAAATAGCGTTCCGGGTCGGCGGAAAGGGTGGTCTTGCCAGTACCCGATAATCCGAAAAACAGACAAACGTCGCCGTCTTTACCAACGTTCGCCGCACAGTGCATGGGCATAACGTCTTTTTCCGGCAGCAGAAAGTTCTGCACAGAAAACATGCTCTTCTTCATTTCCCCGGCATACTTCATGCCCGCCAGCAGGACTTTGCGTTGAGCAAAATTAATGATGACGCAACCATCGGAATTGGTGCCGTCGCGTTCCGGGTCGCATTCAAAGTTGGCGGCATGCAAAATTTTCCATTTTTCCTTGCCCGCCGGGTTGAATTTGTCGGTGTTGATAAACATATTTTTTGCGAACAAAGCGTGCCATGCGGTTTCGGTCGTGACCCTGACGGGCAGGTAATGTTCGCAATCCTCACCGACATGCAGGTATTGGATATACCGATCTTTTGCCGACAGATAGGTGGCAACGCGGTCCCACAGGGCGTCGAATTTGTCTTGCGGAAACGGGCGATTTACAGTGCCCCAGTCGATGGCATCTGCGGTGCTCGGCTCTTCAACGATAAAGCGGTCGCCTGGAGAACGGCCAGTGCGTTTACCGGTAATGGTAGAAAACGCGCCAGTATCAGACAGTACGCCTTCTCCACGGGCGATAGCCTGTTCGATGAGTTCCGCTCGGCTCGGGTCAGTGAGCACCGTGACGGCAGATTCTTCGATATGGGTCATGAGCATTGGTCCTTCCAAGGGTCTGTATAAATAGGGTCTCTATAAATCTGATTATGAGTAACCGGGGTGAAAAAAGAGGCGCATTATGCCAGAAATCGCCGCGTGAGGCGATGGGCGTATTTGGCGGCCAATGTCAATGCAAAACCGGTGGTTCACCGTCAAACAATTTGCGTATCTCGTCGTCGTCAAACGGGTAAGAAGTCAGGCAAAACTGACAATTTATTTCCACGACTCCCCGCTCTTCCAGCAGCTCTTCCAGCTCCTGTCGTTGCATCGATCTGAGCATGCTGGCGGTGCGTTCGTACGAACAACTGCAGGCAAATTTCAAATCGGTTGGCTCAAACAGGCGCAGCTCCTCCTGATGAAACAGGCGATAGAGTTGGTCGCGATGGTCCAGATTTAACTGCTCATCCGCTTTGATGGTTTCGGCGAGCCGGGTCAGGTGTTCCCATTGTGACTCACAATATTCACTGTTGGCTTCGGTATTCGGGGGCATGGTTTTCGGGGGCATGGCTTGCAGCAGAAGACCGGCAGCGTGATTGCCATTGGCATTGAGCCAGATGCGCGTGGGCAGTTGTTCGGACTGTTCAAACCAGGATTCAAGGCACCGGCTAAAGGTTGCGTGTTCCAGTGGCACGATACCCTGATAGCGCTCACCTCTGGTGGGCTCGATGGTAATCGCCAGATGGCCATTGCCGATAAGTTGGCGCAGATCATCGCTGTTGAGGTTGGCCGCATCCTCGAACCGGGCAACACCTCGCAAGTTTTGCTTGCGTGTACAGTCGGCCACAATCAGACCCAGGGGACCATCGCCACGAGCCTGTATGGTAAGGATGCCATCAAATTTGAGGGTTGCGCTGAGTAATCCGGCAGCGGCAAGAAACTCCCCGAGCAATTTTTGTACGATGGGTGGGTAATCTGCCTTGTCGAGCACAGACTGGTAACTGTCTGACAGTGTGACAATCTCGCCCCGAATATCGGAGCGATCAAACAGAAAGCGGTGTAATTTGTCGCGGTCGTTCATCTGGAGAACTGCAGGATTCGTTGAAGGGAGCGAACTTTAGGGAAATCGGCCAGAATTGTCCAGATGGTTGCACTGGGTCGCTGCTCTTCTCACGGCAACAGATGTTGGGCGACACACGGATTGTTAACAGCGTTTATCGACGAGTTTCTTCAGTTCCTCTGCTCGTCTGGCTCTCTCTGTTTCAGAAATCGTATAGCGTTTGCCGTTTTTGTCGACAAAAATCACTCGGCCCTGCATTTTTCTCAGATCCGCCCTGGCGCGCGCGCATGCCCGGTCACGTTGGTGTTTTTGCCGGGCTTCTTGCTGTTGTGTTTGCTGGCGGTAAGCGCGTTCGGCTTCGCTTTCTTGTGGGAATACCTGTTTTAAGCGAGCAGTCTCATCGTTTGTTCGGGATGTATTCACAGGTTTCAGGTCGTCAGTTATGTCGGTAACTTTATGGGTGTCGACTGGCGGTTTATCGCTGTAGTGGACCTTGCCTTTGGCATCAACCCATTTGTACAGCTTGTCAGCGGCGACGAAGGGGCAAAGGGTTATGGTGAGTAGTAGCGCGATTATTTGAGTATAGCTTCTCATCTGTCCTGCTCCCTGAAGCGATGAATCTGGCGACGTTGTTTTTTCGATGGCCGCCCCGGTGGCGCTGCATCGGATAAACGCAAAGCTTTGCGTTGTGCTGCGGCTGCCTCCCGGCGAGCAATGCTGTCTTCTGTTTCCCGGTAAAGCACAGCGGCTTCAGTCGCGCCGCGTCGCTGATCCGACAGGGCAGTGACCACCACCACTTTTTCATCCCGGCCTTGCCGAACCTCTATGGTAATACCGTTGCGAATCTCTTTGCTTGCCTTGGCGCGTTGGCCATCGATATGTACTTTGCCGCCCTCAATGGCAGCCTTTGCCAGCGCTCGTGTTTTGAAAAAACGGGCCGCCCACAACCATTTATCCAGTCGTACTTTCGATAAGTTGTCCGCCACCGTTAATCCCTTTCAGTTTGCTGCAATTGGCAGCAATTCATTGAAATGGGTAACTGCCTGAAAACCCTTGACCTGCTGTGGCTCGGCCTTGCTGTCCGGTTGCGTCACGCAGAGTAAATGCTCAATACCAAAGTGGCCAGCCGCCGACAGGATTCGTTCAGTATCGTCCACAAAAAGCGTACGCGCCGGATCAAATGATATCTGCTGGTGCAGTTGTCGCCAGAAGGACTGTTCTTCCTTGGGAGCCTGATATTGATGCGAGCTGACGACCACATCTAACATTGGTCCAATATCGGTTGTGGCCAGCTTTAATTCCAGGCTGTCTGGATGGGCGTTGGTTATTAATACACGCTGTTTATTGTGTTTGCCCAATTCTTGCAAGAATTCCTGAACATAGGGACGTTCACTGATCATGTGGCCAATTTCTTGCTTCAGTTGACGAATATTCACGGCCAATGTGTCTGACCAGTATTCCAGACAGTACCAGTCCAGAGTGCCGCGCTTTTCTTCGAACAGGGTGTGCAACTTGCGACTGGCTTCGTCGGGGCATATACCGTGGTGCTCGGCGTAGCGTCTGGGGAGATGATTAAGCCAGAAAAAGTTGTCAAAGTGCAGGTCTAGCAGAGTGCCATCCATATCCAGCAGCACGGTGTCTATCATGTTCCAGTTGATGATTGCTGTCATAGAGAGTTGGTTTTACGATGCTGCATAGTGCCGTTAGAATGCCGTTAGAGAAAGTGCCGTTAGAAAGAGCGCGCTGAGAGAGTATGCCAGAATTACAGGACGCCGGTCGATGGAATTGAATGAATTGCTGGTAGCAGCCAGAGCTTTGGCAGAACAGGCGGGCCTGGCAATCCTTGATATATACAAGGGTCCCGCCGTTTCGAATGTTGTCTTGAAAGAGGATCAATCTCCGGTAACGGAAGCCGATTTGGCAGCAAACCGCTTGTTAATGGCGTCACTTCCCGGTTTGCTGGACGTGCCGGTGTTGTCCGAGGAAATGGATATACCCGATTACGCCGAACGCAGTGCCTGGCAGCGTTACTGGTTGGTTGACCCCCTTGATGGCACCAGGGAGTTTATCAGTGGTAACGGTGAGTTTACTGTCAATATCGCCCTGATCGAGTCGGGTAAACCGGTGTTGGGGGTGGTACATGCTCCAGTGACAAATGTCATCTGGTGCGGAGCGAAAGGTGTGGGTGCGTTCCGCTTTGATGGCGGCAGGGAGAGAAGGATTTTTGTGCGGAAAATTGGTGAGAAGGAACCACTCACCGTCGTTGTCAGCAGGCGCCATGGCGCGAAGCAGCTGGCAGGAGTGCTTGCCCGGTTGAGGCAAAAGTTTGGTGAAGTCACTACGCGCCAAATCGGCAGTTCCGTAAAGTTCTGTCTGCTGGCTGAGGGTAAGGCAGACCTGTACCCGCGACTGACGCCTACCTGCGAATGGGATACTGCTGCTGCGCAGGCGATACTGGAAGCCGCCGGAGGTGCGGTACTTGACGAGTTCCGGCAACCCTTGCGTTACAACCGGAAAGACAGCTTGATAAACCCGTCATTCCTTGCTGCTGGTGATGTCAATTTCGATTGGCGCGGCTTCTTGTCTGATGATTGAGCGTGATGTGTTCACTCTATATATGAAAGCCAGGCACTATCACGGCAAAATTACCTTGAAGGAGTACTAGAACAAGTCTTCCGGTACGGCTTCCTCATCTTTTGCTCCGATTTCACCGGGAGCCGGAGGCAAATGTGCTTGCCGAAACAGTTCAAAAATGGCGTTGGCATAGTCGGGGCCAACGCGTTCTCCGGTTTCCGGGTCGATTCGAACCATTACAAGGCCGTCGGGCTGTGGTCGGGTTATTTCCGGCAGTCCATCGAGGGCCGTGCGCATAAAGTCGATCCAAACCGGGAGGGCTGCGGTACCGCCATATTCCCTGCGGCCGAGGGGAGAGTAATCATCGAAACCTACCCAGGCGGTAGTTACCAGATGAGGGCTATACCCTGAAAACCACGCGTCGCGGGCGTCGTTGTTGGTACCGGTTTTGCCGCCAATATCGCTGCGCTTGAGGACTCGCGCCTTGCGTCCGGTGCCTTTTTTGATAACGTCTTTAAGGATCGAATCCATAATATAGGCAACCTGTGGATCTATGATTCTATGCGCCTTCGGCAGGTCGAGCCCGGGTTCAGGTTTATATTCCTCATCTGCCTTGCCGGGTGGTTGGTCTTGCAGTCCCAGCTCGGTTGCCAGGTCATCCGTGGCAATTTGTGTTACGGCCTCCTGATTAACATCGGCCACTTCTGTATCGCCCGACAATTGCTCGCAGTCACGGCAGACAGTTGCCGGAGTGGATTGATAAACAATATTGCCATTAACGTCTTCGATACGATCCACCAGAAAAGGAGAGACTTGATACCCGCCATTGGCAAACGTTGCATAGCCTGTGGCAACTTCGAAAGGGTGTACGGCAGCACTTCCGAGTATCATGGTAGCGTTGCGCGGCAGTGTGTCCCTGTCAAATCCAAAGCGAGCGGCGCTATCAATGGCCGTGTCTATGCCAATTGTACGCAGCAGGCGTATCGAGACTGTGTTCAGAGATTTGTACAGGCCTTTGCGAAGTCGAGTAGGGCCAAATATTTCACCGGCGTTATTTTCCGGCCGCCAGTAGCTTTCCAGCGCTGCATCCCTGATTGTGATGGGGGCACCGCTGATAGTTGTAGCCGCGGTCAGACCGGATTCCAGCGCCGCAGTGTATATAAAAGGTTTGAAGTTTGATCCCGGTTGACGCCTGGCCTGAGTGATGCGGTTAAATTTGCTGTGGTAGTAGTCGAAGCCGCCTACCAGACAGCGAATCGCGCCGTTTTCAGGGTTCAGAGAAACAATTGCGCCCTGTACACGCGGGATTTGAGACAACTCCAGAGTGAAACCGCCTTCGTCAACCGGTTTCTGTATAACCCTGATCAGATCACCAGGACGAAACATGTCGCCCGCTGTCTTGATTGGTGCGGAGCGCCGATTTTCGGTTATCAGGCGGCGCAACCCCTTGAGGCCATCTTCCCAGGCCAATACGCCGGTCACGCCGTTTTTCAGTTGAAGTTTAAGCTCCTGCTCGCCCACTTCAATTATCAGTGCAGGTTCCAGGCCACCGTAGTTGGGTGTGTTTTCAAGTATTTCCTGCCATTCATCCGGGTTGTTGAGCCGGCGTTCCGGGCCGAGATATCCGTGACGCTTGTCATAGGCTAACAGGCCGTTGCGGACAGCTGTACGGGCTGCTTGTTGCAGTCTGCTGTCTATCGTGGTGTATACGCGATAACCGGCGGTATATAAATCATCTCCGGCCAGCTCCAGGCCGGTTTGTCTTGCCATTTCAGCGACATAGGGTGCGTCCAGCTCAGCCTGGTAACCATGATAGCTGGCAGTGACGGGTTCGTTGACGGCAACTTGCCAGGCATTGGCATCGATGTAACCCAGGTCCCTCATGCGACCAAGTATCCAGTTTCTGCGAATGCGCGCCCGTTTGGGGTTGGAAATCGGATTTACTCGGGACGGCAACTGGTATACCCCGGCGATCATGGCCATCTGGGACAGGCTGAGCTCTCCAATGTGCTTGCCATAGTACACTTGCGCGGCGGCCTCAATGCCATAGGCCCGGTTACCCATATACATCTTGTTGGCATAAAGAGTGAGGATCTCGTTTTTGGTCAATTCGTCCTCAATTCGCAAGGACAGCAGTATTTCGTTGAATTTGCGCACAAATGTCTGGTCAAGGGTCAGGAAAAAGTTGCGCGCAACCTGCATCGTTATTGTGCTGCCACCGCCCTGAATCTCGCCACTTTTCACCAGTTGGACCCCGGCCCGCATCAGGCCCTTGAAATCCACACCCTCATGACTGTAAAAACGGTCATCTTCTGCCGATAGAATGGCGTTTATAAAATTTGGTGGAATATCTTTATACTGCACAGGGCTACGACGTTTTTCGCCGTATTCGCCGATTAGTTTGAAATCTTGTGAATAGATTCTCAGAGGAGTCTGCAGTTTTACCTCTTTAAGGGTTTCAACTGTTGGCAGTTTAGGGCTAAGGTATAGGTACAGGCTGGCGGCCACCAATAATGCTCCTCCGACAGAGGCAATAGCCAGACGGAGAAGGTTGATTACAAATGGTCTGGACGGTAGCTTCATTAGTGGCAATACTCAGAATCGGGGCGGCCCATTATAAATAAAGGTAAGTGCCGGGTGGAATAAATTGCTTGCAAAGTTGCGATATACAGTTAAAGTAATTTGTCGTAAGATTGCATAAGCCACGGATAAGAAAATAAAAATGGGACTTTTACAGTTTTTAGACAAACGACCCAAGACCATGCTGGGGCTGGATATCACCTCCTCAGCTGTGAAGCTGCTTGAACTCAGTGGCTCACCGGACCGTCTTCGGGTTGAAAATTACATGGTAAGGCCCCTGCCGCCGAACACTGTCGTTGAAAAGAATATCAATGATGTAGCGGCGTTGACAGAGGTTATCAGCACGTTGCTGTCCCAGTCCAATACCAGGGTGAGGGATGTCGCGGTGGCGGTTTCCGGCTCGTCGGTTATCACCAAGGTGATAGAGATGCCGGCCGATCTCAGCGATCAGGCTATGGAAGCGCAGATTGCCCTTGAAGCAGACCAGTATATCCCCTATCCCCTCGATGAAGTCGCGATTGATTTTGAAGTTATCGGCGAGTCAGAAGCCAACGCCGATCAGGTAGATGTCCTGCTGGCGGCCTGTCGCAAGGAAAACGTGGATTTGCGGGCCGAAGCGCTGGAACTTGCCAATTTGCACCCGAAAGTTGTGGATGTTGAAGTTTATGCCGTGGAACGCGCCTTCAGGATGTTGGCGAAAAGTTATGAGGATCTTGCCAATCAGGTAGTGGCTATTGCCGATATTGGCGCCACAATGCTTACCCTGAGCGTACTGGTGGATGGCAAAACCGTGTATACCCGTGAGCAACTTTTTGGCGGCAAACAGGTGACTGAAGAGATTCAGCGTCGTTACGGTCTGTCGGTTGAAGAGGCCGGGCAAGCCAAGAAACACGGTGGTTTGCCGGAAGATTATCAAACAGAAATTCTCGATCCGTTCAAGGAAGCGTTGATTCAGCAGATTTCGCGCTCTCTCCAGTTTTTCTTTTCGTCGAGCCAATACAATTACGTTGATCAGTTGATCCTGGCTGGTGGTGTTGCTGCTATGGAAGGGTTGCGCGATGAAGTTGAGGAGAAGCTTGGGTTGCCCACGATGGTGGCTAATCCATTCAAGGGTATGGCGATTTCCAAAAAGGTTAACTCTGTGGCCCTGGCAAATGACGCGCCAGCCATGTTGGTAGCGGCGGGACTCGCGCTGAGGAGTTTTGAATAGATGGCTCTGGTCAATCTGCTTCCCTGGCGCGAAGAGTACCGTCAGGAGAAGAAAAAAGAATTTGTTGGCATATTGCTCGGTATATTGCTGATTGCCGGCTTGTGCGCTGCAGGATGGTGGTGGGTAGTTAAAGACAGAATCGACGCCCAGGAAGAGCGCAACCAGTTACTGAGCCAGGGAATTCAAATCCTTGATCGTGAACTGAAAGAGATCAAGGAACTGAAGCAAAAGCGTAAAATGTGGCTGGAGCGAATGGAGGTTATCCAGGGGCTGCAGTTAAATCGCGCTGAAATCGTCAAGTTGTTTGACGAGTTTGCTCGCTCAATACCGGACGGCGTGTTCGTAACGAAAATGGTACGCAAGGGTGGGCAGGTAATGCTTACTGGTTACGCTGAGTCAACCCTTCGAATTTCCGCATTAATGCGTCAACTGGATGCTTCATCCAAGTTTACCGCGCCGAACCTGAAGAAAACTCAGGCTGATAATACGTTAGGTGACCAGGGTTATCGCTTTGAATTGAGCGTTAAGCTGGTTAAACCTGCCACTCTCACCGACGAGCAGTCGGGCAAGGAGGGCTGATATGGCTGAGGGTAAAGCGAAGCGCGTTTCAAAAAATTTCGATACGTCCGAGTTGACTCTCGACAACATAGGTATCTGGCCCTGGCCCTATAAGGCATTGGCGTTGGCGGCAGCTTTTGCTGTTGTTCTGGTATTGACTTACTTTGTTAAGGTCAAGGAGATGAACACTTCCCTGCAAGGGTTGCAAAAGAAAGAGCTGACCTTGAAGGACGAGTTTAAAAAGAAAGCTTTTGATGCGGCTAACCTGGAAGAGTTGCGGCAGCAGATGGTAGAGCTGGAAAAGTCGTTTGGTGCCTTGTTAAAGCAGTTGCCGCTGGATACTGAGGTTCCCGGCTTGCTGGATGATATTGATGAGGTTGGCCGTGGCAGCAGTATTGCCATGACCAATCTTGATCTGGAGCCGGAGCGTGCCGCCGAG
>JBNKFQ010000084.1:0-16928 GCA_050289385.1 Porticoccaceae bacterium
CTTCCGACTTCCGACTTCCGACTTCCGACTTCCGACTTCCGACTTCCGACTTCCGACTTCCGACTTCCGACTTCCGACTTCCGACTTCCGACTTCCGACTTCCGACTTCCAACTATTTTTTTACAATCACAATTTTGTCAAAATGGTTAACCACTTTAATGGGCAACGACTGCTCCAGGCCTTTAAGCGTTTTATCAATTTCCTTAACTCGAACAGTTGCATAAATTTTCAGATCCATAACCGAACTGTCTTCGATCAGTATTTTTTTGCCAGAATACCGATTGAGCTGCTGAACCACTTTGTACAAGGGTTCTTCATCAAAGCGGATCAAACCACTCTGCCACTCATGAAACTTGCCAATATTGGTCGAGGTAAAGGCAACGACTTCATCGTTGTCGGTATCAAATTCGGCAACCATGCCAGCCTTAACCCGTCTCTGGTCAGGTGATTTGAAATGGACTTTACCAACTTCCCCCTCCAGCAACAGTGGCGCCTGTGCAGACACCTGTTCATTCCGACGGTGAATCGACACAACCCCCTCCACTACTGCCAGGGTAAACTGATCCGGTAGTCGCTGAATATTGAACTGCGTGCCAAGCACACTGACCGAACGCGTACCGAGATTAACCGAAAAAGGTCGCTGCGGATCACTGGCAACCTGAAAATACACCTCTCCTCGTTCCAGAGACATATCACGTGTGCTATCAGTGATATTGACGAGAAGCTCTGTGCCAGTGTTCAGCGTTACTATACTTCCATCCTCCAGCTCCACCGTTTTCTGTTCACCAATACGGGTGACATAGCGCAAGGCATTTTCCGGATCCCCGGTTTCAACCGAGACGAACAAACTCACCGCCAAACCTGCAACAAGTGTGGCAGCCGCTGCCAATACCGGCCACTGCCATTTACCGGACCTCTCACTGGATGGTGTTTCGGCGGCTGCGAGAATATCCGGGTCATTTGCTAGCGCATCCAGACTTCCCAACGCATGGGCAGTCCCCATAAACTCCCGCTGATAGTCTGCGCCTTGCTGGCGCCAACGCTTGATACGGTCGATATCACCATGGCTGGACTGGGCCGAAAACAGGCGCGCAAGCTCGCCCGCCGCCCTCTGCCTGAGTCGATACTTGTTGAACTTACTCACGGTCGTTCCCTCCCTGATCACCTGGCATTACCACAGAGTCCTCTGTGGCGTCACGGATTTTGATCAGTGCACTTTTCATATACTTTTCAACCTGTTTGACAGATACCCCCATCACCTCGGCAATTTCACGATAGGTTTTGAACTGAAACCGATTGAGAATAAACGCCCGCCGCCAGTTCGGTCGCATGGTCAAGATCACCGACTTGACTCTCTCCAGTTCCTGGCCAGCCAGGACAATAGCTTCCGGTGCAGGCGCCTCGCGGCTGGTATCGGTTTGTTCAAGACGGTGCTGCTCCAGGCGAGAACGCTGCATGGCGCGGCTGCGCTCCATGTCGATCACCAGATTGTGGGCTACCGAGAAAATATAGGCGATATTGCTACGGCCACCAGGTGGCAGACGCTCCTGCAGGTTTTCCAGACGCGACAGGCGAATAAACACCTCCTGGATGACGTCGTCGACGTCCTGTTCCAGACCGGTGCGACCGATCAAAAACGCGCGCAGGGCCGTACGATGCTCGTTGAACAATCGCTCCAGCACCTGTTCGCGCGTCTCCTGCCGTTTTTGTTGCAAATCGACAACATTAGGCGGTTGTTTGATCACAGTGGGTGAACTCATCACGTGCCTGCCCTGTTGTGAGCCTATACACGAATGGGAGAACTATCCACCCTACCTTTTGGAGGTTGGAAGTCGGAAGTTGGAGGTTGGAGGTTGGAGGTTGGAGGTTGGAGATTGGAGGTTAAATGGATGGACAGTATGGACAAAGATATCCGGATTCACTGCGGCGATGAAGCTTCATGGTTTTTCGTCCAGCATCGAACATCTAACGTCGAACAACCAAAACCGGCACGATCTCTCCTGCATTGCCTTACATACCTCCCCGGTGTTGTATATACATGTCAATGGCTAAATGACCAGATACTTCCCGGCGAGCCATCAATTCACATTTAAAAAAAGTCTGCGCCGATATAGTATTTTGCTCGATGGCTGGAGGTACTAAAAAGATAAAGTACTAAAACGATAATCAAGTAACAATTATAAGAAAACAATAAAAAATACTTATAAAACTTACTTAAAAATTTATTTACAAAATTAAATTTTAACCATGACTCCAAGGATAGCCCGTACAGGGCATGTTGCGTTGTTGCGTCAATTTTTAGCTGCTTTGCGAAAAAAATATCGCGAGTGGCTTTCGTGTATTTCAACATTAACGCAATATCGAACCTTTCTGTTCAAACGCACAACATTTTCTATCCTTGCCTGTCTGACTTCTTTCCTCCTGCTCAAAACCAGCCATTATTCCGCGGATCCTCACTCTTTTTCACAAAGTGTCTTATCCGGTTCAAGCTTTAGCAGTCGCATGAAGCGGAAAAAAGTCAAACGTGTATATAGGGTGTTGAATGCATCGGGATTTAAACAGGGTTGGGAGAAGTCTGAACAGGCAGTCATGGCCTTTTATAAACATTATGAAAAGGAATATCAGACAACTGACAAATTCACAGAGATACTGGGTTATCTCCTGAAATCAGACAAGGGGCGTTATTATGTGACTGAAGCGATGTCGATACCGGCACGGTTCAAAATGTTTGCATCCATTCGTATGCAAGCAGGTTGGAAGGTAGTCGGCGCCATTCACACTCACCCCATGGCGCCTGGTGCGCAGGAAAACTTTAGCAAAGATGACAGGGATTCCGTGCTAAATGGCGAAACAGGCAATTTCTACTTGAGAACGCCACTCGGAGATGTTCGGCATATCAATCAAAAACTGGCGAAACGCACCAAGACCTTCTCGGGGGCTCGCGGTCGATCCATCTGCCCAAACGAGAATTCGTGTATGCTACCTTACTGGAAATTGGCAGACGAAAAACTGGCTAACAACAACCCTGACCTGAAATCACAAGACGCCACGATCGGCAACTGAAACTACCCCCCACCTTCGATTATTCTCCAATTCCCACCAATTGGCATTTGAACATGTACTGCCAGGGAAAAATTTGAAACAATAGTCGGTCAAATAACTCCCTCCTCGGAATCCTTGCCTGCCAAACCTGGAGATCTGAATGAAAAGGCTCTATAAATCAGTCGCTTATCATGTATTAGCTGTATTTTGCTCGCTTGCCCTGTCAGTAACCGCCCATGCCCAGGTACGTGGCCAAGCGCTCTATGATCTGCTCTCTGACGAAGCAACGGTCGACAAATTGATCAAATTCGAAGGATCCGCCAGTGTTACATGGGCTCCGGACGGCAAGTCGTACATTATTCGGGAGGATGACACGTTTAAACGAGTCAGTGCAGAAACCGGCAAAAAGAGCCGCTTGTTCAATGACCGCAAGTTAATCACAACATATAACTATGTTACCGGAGAAAAACACAAGAAATTGCCTTTCGAAAGCGTAAAGTTTGTCGACGAAGGCCGCAAAATCAAATTTGCCAGAGATAACAGGGTATTCTTCTATAACCTGAAAAATGATGAACTGCGCTGGTTTTTGCGTGAACGCCCCATCACCGGCGTGCGCGATCATGTATATCATGAGGTGTTTTCACCAGACCTGAACTATCGCGCCTATACACGCAATTACAATCTTTATATAAAAGATGAACAAGACCGGGAAGTGGCCTTGACCACGCTCGGCAACACCAATGTGCGCAACGGGTTTCCCGACTGGGTTTATCCGGAAGAACTCGGCCAGTATGATGCCTTCTGGTGGTCACCAAACTCGGACAAAATTGCGTACATGCAATTTGACGAAAACCCGGTGTACAAATATCCGCTGGTTTACGATACCACGCCCAAACCCCTGCTGAAAATGCAAAGCTACCCCAGGGCTGGCGAAAACAATCCCATTGTCAAACTTTTTATTGTCGATATTGAAACGCAAAAAACGGTACAGATAGAAACCGGCAATCTTCTGGATGTTTATCTGGTTCGGGGCAAATGGTCACCGGATGGCAAACAATTTTACTATCAGCGCCTGAACAGGCTGCAAAACAAACTGGAACTCTGGACGACTGACCCCGACACAGGAAAAACCAGCCTGGTATTCACGGAAACCAGCGACACTTATATAAACCTGAATGACGAAATGAAGTTCATTCGAGATGGCAAACAGCTCCTCTGGACATCTGAACGAACGGGTTTTAACGAAATTTTTATATTTGATTTTACCAGCAAAAAATTTACCCAACTGACCAACGCAAGGTTGCCGATTGGAGATATCTTGAGCGTTAATGAAAAAAACGGCTGGATTTACTTCAGTGGCTACGAATATCGTGGACTGGAATCACATTTGTATCGGGTGAAACTGGATGGCTCACAACTGACCCGATTGACAAAAGAAGCCGGTTCACATGATGTGGATGTGTCACCCAACGGTAGATATTATACGGATTCGTTTTCCTCTTTCACTTCACCCCAAAAAGTCACCATGCACAAGGGTGATGGCTCACCTGTCCGTACACTGGGAAACTCAACCGTTACCCGAGCGTTTAAAAAGCTGAAACTGGTAGCACCTGAACACATCACTTTCAAGGCTGCCGACGGCAAAACCGATCTGGATGCTCTGGCATTCAAACCCGCACATTTCGATCCGCAAAAGAAATACCCGGTAATCCTGTCCCTGTATGGTGGCCCCGAAACACGCCAGAGTTATAACAAATACCTGATGGCCGATAAACGGCAAGCGCTGGCACAACTTGGTTTTATTGTACTGTCGACAGACCACCGCGGCGGCGGCAGGCGTGGCAAAGCATTCGCTACAAGTCACTATATGAAACTCGGACAGGTGGAAGCGGCTGACCACGCGCAGGCGGTAGAATCGTTTACCCAAATGCCTTATGCCGATGGTAGTCGCGTGGGTGTTTTTGGCCACTCTTATGGCGGATATCTCACCATAATGTTATTGCTCAAATACCCTGATATTTTCCATGTTGGCGTTTCAGGAGCCCCCGTTACCGCATGGAACAACTACGATTCGATCTATACAGAGCGCTATATGCGCCGCCCCAAAGATAATCCGGACGGTTACGAAAAGAGTTCAGCGATCAACTATGTGAAAAACCTGAAAGGCAAGTTGTATATTCATCATGGGGCGGTCGATAATAACGTACATCCGGGTAATGCCGTACAATTACTGGACGCTTTGCTCGAAGCCAACAAGAAATTTGATTTTATGCTTTACCCAGGGCAACAGCACCGTATTAATTTCAAACGCTACGGCGAATCACGAGTCGAGTATTTTATTGAACATCTCAGACCCGAAATTTTGTAGTACCTGCCTGGAAAAACCCGACATTTTCATATTAATGTATTCAGGGTGCATTCGGACTCAATATATGGGTGGGGGGCTGCTACAGCCCCCAATTTGATACTAATATCAATTTTTTTCTGAAAACTATGTATCATATACTGCTTTCTTTTACGGCCTTACTGACACATAAATAAGAAGAGACAAGCCAATGAGTGCCAATCGCGGTCAATTTTCCTCCAAACTGGGTTTTATCATGGCGGCGGCAGGATCTGCCGTAGGCTTGGGTAATGTATGGGGGTTCCCCACCAATACCGCCAGTAACGGCGGAGGGGCGTTTCTGTTGATGTACCTGGTGCTGGCGTTTCTGCTGGCCTACCCGGCCCTGATGGCCGAACTGATCATCGGCCGGCACACTGGGGCCAATATGGTCACCGCTTTGCAACGTATTTCTGGCAACACATTCACCCGTCGCCTGGGCAAACTGGCTGGCCTTTATGGCATTGTTATCGCAAGCCTGATACTGAGCTTTTACAGCATTGTCGCCGGCTGGATGATTTCCCACACTATCGAGCCAATCACAACCGCCGCCGGTCTGGCAGATATCTCAGCCTGGATAACAGGATTCGGCCTGCAACGAAATCTCCTGTTTGCTGCCATATTTTCCGTTTTTACCATCTGGGTTATCAGTGCCGGTGTGGAAAACGGTATTGAAAAATGGTCTACGCGCCTGATGCCAGCACTGTTAGCTATTCTGGTGTTGTTGATTATCTACGTCCTGTTTCAGGATGGTGCTACTGAAGGGCTTTACCACTACCTGGTACCTGACTTTTCCCAAATTACCCGACCGGGCCTTATGATTAGCGCACTTGGTCAGGCCTTCTTTTCACTCTCACTGGGGGTGGGCACCATGCTGATCTACGGATCTTATATCCGCAAGGATGAAAACTTACCCAGGCTGGGGGCAATTGTTACCGGTGTGGATATCAGCATAGCTTTTCTGGCCGGGTTGCTGATCTTGCCTGCCATGTTTGTCGCCCAGCACAATGGCGTAGAAATCTACGCGGCTGACGGCAGCCTGATCTCGGAAGACACGCTGATTTTTCAGACCCTGCCAAACCTGTTTGAATCGATGGGCACTGTTGGCTTGCTGGTTTCACTGGCATTTTTTACGCTGATGTCGATCGCTGCGCTGACATCATCAATCTCCATGCTCGAGGTACCTGTTTCTTATGTGGTGGAAAGTTTTGCTTTGAACCGCCGCAGGGCCACCTGGATTATCGGCACCCTGATTTTTGGTATTAGCGCGCTGATTATTTTCAACTTTGAGTCCCTGTTTTTGTTTGTTATTCACCTCACCACCCGATACAGCGAACCATTACTGGGTATTGCCCTCTGCGTCTTTGCCGGCTGGGTTCTGCATCGCAACAAGATTCTGGATGAGATAAAGCAGGGTCTGCCCAATGCGGAAAGCACTTTATTCTGGAAAATCTGGCCTGTTTACGTGCGCTATTTTTGCCCTGCTCTGATATTGATCACGTTTATCCAGAGTTTGAGGGGGTGAATGAGTTGGAAGTTGGAAGTTGGAAGTTGGAAGTGATTATAGACACCTGGGCCTGGATCAAGTATGTGGCAACCGCTATAAAACTACGCCGAGCAAAGCGATGGCTCGAATCTTAAGCATCCGACTTCCAACTTCCGACCTCCGACTTATTACAACCACCGGCTGTTTTTGGAAAACTGGGAACGCAAGAAATCCATCTGATCGCCCAGAATTCGACGATTATTGATCAGAGCCAGATATTCGGCATTGTTGGGGCAATAAGGCAAAGCCACCAGTTCCATGTTGATTTCCTCAAGCAACCGGTCTGCCTTGTGCTGGTTGCAACGGCGACACGCCGCAACCACATTCTCCCATCTGTCGGTTCCACCGCGCGAAGTCGGCACAATATGATCCCTGGTGAGTTCAGCACTGGTGAACTCGCGCGCACAGTACATGCACAAATGGGCATCGCGGGCAAACAGGGCAGTATTGGACAAGGGGTAAACTCGACGCGGGCGCGCCAGTTGCTCGCCGCCGCAGGCAATGATGCTGGGCAAATCCACCACGGTACGTTCACCGGTCAACCGGGAATGGCCACCATATACGCTCTGCACAATATCGCCCAGAGTCCAGACCACCAGCTCTCGCGAAAACATACAGACCGCATCCTGCCAACCCAGCCACTCAATTGGCTGACCCGCCAGATTCAAACGCAGAATCATCGGTTGCATCGCTGCCAGACTCCGTGCTCAGGTTTCAGGGTTGGCCGATAAGCAAAAGCCCCGGCGATACCTATCGCGGGGCTTTGTAACAGGTTTTGTGAAGATGTTAGTGAAAAGCGTGAAAAAGCCGTGTGGTTGCTGGTGTTGCACCCATTCCAGTGCATACCAGACCGATGTCGGCCGTCCTGGGGACTCAATGTAGCGTCGGTACTGTTGAAGGCAAATCCTTCCCTTGTCTATCGTCTGTACATAGTTAAAAGCATAACCTGAGACCTGACGCTGTCAACCGGTTATATCACTCACATATACATTGATTATTATTACCAGAGAGTATGACAAACAGATTGCCAGCATGAAAGACAGGTATCGTATTCCACTGCCCAAAATAAAATCCCCCCTGACTTGCGTCAGGGGGGAAAAGCAGTATAGCCACTCCAACCTTGGAGACACCGTTCGCTTATGTCCATATCATCCGTGGAGGTACACATCCGTGTGACATCGCGTTCCGTGCGATTGCTAGTGTCCTGATTTCTCCGTTCGGGTGCTATCGGCAAAAGTCTGCTTTTTATGTAGGATATATCTTACAGTGGAACACCTGCGCCCTGACATGAATTGACCCAACCCCTTTGCTCGGTTAGGGTTGCAGCCTTTCCAACGGAGACCAACCACCGTGGCGACTCGAAAAAAATCTGTCGACTTCGAACAAAGGCTCAACGAACTCGAAACCCTGGTAAACGAGATGGAACAAGGCAAGATGAGTCTGGAAGAGTCTCTGAAAGCCTTTGAGCAAGGTATCAAGATAACCCGTGAGTGCCAAAAGGCTCTCCGGGACGCCGAGCAAAAGGTCGAGATACTGACCAAAGCAAACGGCGATTTGACGACGGAACCTTTCGAGCCCGAAGATTAATGGTTTATCCGCTAAAAGACTTCCAAACTCGCGTTTTGGACCGGGTTAACACTCGTCTGGAACAGTGCCTGCCGAAGGATTTCGGCCCGGCGCAGAAATTGACTGACGCCATGCATTACAGCGCAGTTGGCGGCAAAAGAGTGCGGCCACTGCTGGTGTACGCTGCGGCTGAAGCGGTAGGCGAAATCAACGATGACACAGACTTGATCGCCTGTGCTGTGGAATTGATCCATGCCTATTCCCTGATTCACGATGACCTGCCCGCCATGGACAATGATGACCTGCGTCGCGGCATACCAACCTGTCATATTGCCTATGACGAAGCCACCGCCATCCTCGCTGGCGATGCCTTGCAAACACTGGCTTTTGAGCAATTGACCCGACTTGAACAGGTACCGGCAAACACAGCCCTGTCAATGATTGCCGACCTTGCCACTGCCGCCGGTGCACAAGGTATGGTCGCGGGCCAGGCCATTGATCTGGCTGCGGTCAGCCAAACTCTGGAATTGCCGGCACTTGAGCAGATGCACCAATTGAAAACCGGGGCAATGATTCGAGTCAGCGTCAAACTTGGCGCATTGGCAGCAGGTGTAAATTACGAGCAACTGGCGGCTCTGGAACTCTACAGCGAGAACATTGGCCTGGCCTTTCAGGTACGGGACGATATTCTTGATGTCGAGGTTTGCACTGACGAACTGGGCAAGAACCAGGGCGCAGATGAGGCTCACAACAAGGCAACCTACACTTCTCTGATGGGGTTGGAAGCCGCCAAAGCCAAAGCGTCCGAATTGCACAGGGCAAGCCTGAAAGCGCTGGAGGAATTCGATGAAAGAGCCGATCCGTTGCGCGCCATCGCCGACTTTATTGTGGAGAGGCGGTATTGATTTGAGTTGGAAGTTGGAAGTTGGAAGTAAAAGAGCTGCGCTCGGTGCTGTGTGTGGGGGGGGATTTTTATAAGGCCGAGCTGAGCAATGGCCCGAATCATTTACTTCCAACTTCCAACTTCCGATTCAATACAGCAGCTTGTCGTTGTCAATTAGTGTAAAATCATTGCCTTGATTGAAAGCAGGTCGCTGGTTCTCCATCATGGCGAAAAAGTTTACTGACATTCCGCGGTCGAGGCCAATAACTCCATTGCTCGACCAAATCGACTCTCCCGCTCAATTGCGGGAGCTGGACGAACAGCAACTGTTACAGTTAACCGATGAACTTCGTGCCTTTCTGCTATACAGCGTCGGCAACACCGGCGGTCACTTTGGCGCTGGCCTCGGCGTGGTAGAACTCACCATTGCCCTGCATTACACCTTTAACACCCCATACGACCGTCTGGTGTGGGATGTGGGCCATCAAACCTATCCCCACAAAATCCTTACCGGCCGCCGCGAGCAAATGCAAAGCATTCGCCAGAAAAATGGCCTGTCGGGCTTTCCAAAACGCAGTGAAAGCGAGTACGACACCTTTGGCGTTGGCCATTCCAGCACCTCAATCAGCGCTGCGCTTGGTATGGCACTGGGCGCTAAAATGGCTGGCGAAAAGCGCCGCACCGTAGCAATTATTGGCGATGGCGCGATGACCGCCGGCATGGCATTTGAAGCACTTAACCACACTGCCCATACCGATGCTGAATTGCTGGTGGTACTCAATGACAATAACATGTCGATCTCCCACAATGTGGGTGGATTGGCCACCTACTTTTCCAAAATCTGGGCAAGCCGTTTCTACAACGCGATTCGAGAGGGTGGCAAGAAAGTCCTCAAAACCATACCTTCTGCCGCCGCTTTTGTACGTCGTACCGAAGAACACATGAAAGGGATGGTAGCTCCGGGAACCCTGTTTGAAGAACTCGGCTTTACCTATTTTGGACCTATCGACGGGCACGATCTGGCAGAGCTGATCCATACCATCAGAAATTTGCAGCATCTGAGCGGTCCAATTCTGCTGCACACCATTACCCGCAAGGGCCAGGGGTTTGTGCCGGCAGAAGAAGACCCGGTGGGATATCACGCGTTGAGCAAAATTGAACCTGTGCCAAAGTCGCAATCTGCAGTCGGCCGGGCCGACCGCTCGCCCCCTCCCCGTTCAGCGCAAAAGTATCAACAAATATTTGGCGAATGGCTGTGTGACATGGCCGAAAAGGACTCGCGCCTGGTCGCTGTTACTCCGGCCATGTGTGAAGGCTCGGGCATGGTTGAATTTTCCCAACGCTTTCCGGACCGATACTACGATGTTGCAATTGCGGAGCAGCACGCTGTTACGCTGGCTGCCGGTCTGGCTTGCGAAGGTGTAAAACCGGTCGTTGCGATTTACTCCAGTTTTTTACAACGTGGCTACGATCAGCTAATTCACGACGTGGCCCTGCAAAACCTGGATGTCACTTTCGGCATTGATCGCGCCGGTCTGGTGGGCGAAGACGGGGCCACCCACGCGGGCAGTTTTGATCTCAGCTACCTGCGATGTGTACCCAATATGGTGGTGGCGGCGCCATCGGATGAAAACGAATGCCGGCAGTTGTTGTATACAGCCTTTATTCATAACGGTCCTGCGGCTGTGCGTTATCCGCGTGGTACCGGTGTCTGTGCAGAGGTACAGCAACAAATGACTGCCCTGCCGATCGGCAAAGGGGTAGTGAGACGCAACGGTAAACGTGTCGCCATTCTCAACTTTGGCACGTTATTGGAGCTGGCATTACAGGTGGCAGATATGTTAAACGCCACTATCGCTGACATGCGCTTTGTCAAACCTCTGGATGAGGCACTGATTACACAGCTGGCACTTGATCACGATTTGTTGGTCACCATTGAGGAAAACAGTATTCAGGGTGGCGCGGGAGCGGCTGTCTGCGAATACCTGGCCACCAGTGGTGTCGTATTGCCTGTTCTGAACCTCGGCTTGCCTGATATCTATGTGGACCACGCCAGCCACAATCAGCAGTTGGATTCTATTGGTCTGAGTGCGGAAGGCATTCAAAATTCGATTGAAGAGCGCCTGAAACTGTTGGACGGCAAACAGTCAGCAGCATTTTAGGGTCAGACCAGCAGGAATCCACCCCTGCCGCAGTTAGCCAGACAAAAACTCCACGTTTGGCATTTCCAGTTGCAGCAAATATTTCTTGGCCGCGATACCACCGCCAAAACCGGTGAGACTGCCATTCGCACCGATCACCCGGTGACACGGAATAACAATCGGTAGCGGATTCCGTCCATTTGCGGCTCCCACCGCGCGCACTGCTGTCGGCCTTCCCACCTGCTCCGCGATATCGCGATAGCTCCGGGTTTGCCCGTAGGGAATGGACTGCAATGCCGTGAGTACATCCAACTGAAAAGCCGTACCGTTGGGACAAAGAGGCAGATCAAACTCTGTTCTCTTACCGGCAAAATATTCTTTGAGCTGTTTTTTGACCCTGGCAAATGCACTGTCATCCCGCTGCCACTCGGCCCGGGGTTCTATGTGTCCCTTGCCTTCGGGAAAGCCGATCATTTCAAGCCCCGGGTCACTGCCAGCCAGCAACAACTCGCCTATCGGGCTGGAATAATATGTGTATTTCATTGGATTTACCTCGTGATTTGAGCTGCAGCCTGCCAGAGATACATTCCCGCATAGGCGCGCCAGGGCCGCCACGCCACAGACCTTTGCAAAAGCTCATCGGGACTGTTATCACCATAAAAATGCCTTGCCACTTTAAGCAATACCAGATCGGAATGTAAAAAAGCGTCGGGGTCAGACAGCACACGCATGGCAATATAATTTGCCGTCCACTCACCGATACCCTTGAGCGATTGCAATTGCTCTTTAAGCAGGTCAGTTTCAACCCATCGCCCCAACTCGATGTCACCGCTATCAACAGCTCGCGCCAGATTGATAATTGCCCGGGCACGAGACTGCGGCATCGGAAAGTCAGTCGGATTGGCTTTGGCCAGTACGGCTGGCTCGGGAAACGTTGTGCCAGCGTCGTGTTTCAAGCCATATCGTTTTGCAATCCGGCCCATGACGGTGGTCGCTCCCACAACCGAAATTTGCTGACCGACAATGGCTCGCACCGCAATCTCAAATCCATCCCACGCGCCTGGAACCCTGATGCCGGGATTGTCCTTTACAAGCATTCGCAGTACCCGGTCTTGCGACAGGATATCGGAAATTTCTGTCGAATCTGCATTAATATCAAAGACAGTTCGAAGTTTTTCCACCAGTTGAAAAAGTGGCGCCGTAGAAGGCACATCCAGCTTGCATAACAGCGCGCGAGCATTTTCGCAGCGGGAAACCTCTACCCGCCCAACCTCACCGTCTACACGAATATGGCGATACCAGGTGTTGTCCGCAACCCATTCCACTCCCGGCACCGCACGCTTGCCAAGAAATTCAATGACAGCATTCCAGTTGTACGGTTCTCTGTAGGGCAATTGCAATGTAAAGGCACCACTGCTTGCCACTGTATTGTCCGATTTCAGTTCTGATGGCGGTCGTTTGTACACCTGCTGAAAGTGGTCATTAAATCGACGAACGCTGCCATAACCGGCGGCCATTGCCACATCCGTCATGGACAAACGGGTTTCATCAATCAGTTTTTTGGCGAAGTGCAAGCGACGAGTTTGTGCAATGGCCTTGGGAGACGCCCCCAGGTGCTGGTGAAAGAGGCGGCTCAAATGTCTGCTGGTAACGCCCAGGCGATCGGACAACGCACTGACCGAAGCCTGATCCAGCGCACCGTCGTGAATCAAACGCAAGGCTCGTGAAACCGTGGTGGAAGTGCCGCACCAGGCCGGTGTGCCCGGTGCCGACTCGGGGCGACAGCGCAAGCAAGGTCTGAAACCGGCCTCCGACGCCGCAGCGGCAGATTTGAAAAAAGTAACATTTTGTGACTTTGGCAACCGAACCGGGCAAACTGGCCGACAATAAATACCGGTTGTTCTTACGCCAATAAAAAAGCGTCCGTCAAACCGGGGGTCTCTGGCCTGTCTTGCCTGTTCGCACACCTTAGCGTCCAGTTCCATCACTGATTACCTGTCTCGCGCTTTACCTGTCCAAATCATAATATTTCACGAGTTGGCAAAACGCTAGCCAGAATCGGACCTGGTGTTTCAGGTGATCAGAACACTTCGGCATGACTGCCGAGGTCAACCGACCACACCATGACGTGCCTCGAACCCTTCAGAAATCCCTTGTGATTATTACGTTATACATCATTCATAACGCAAGGCCTTAACCGGTTTGGCCCGCGCCACACGAGCGGCATTGCCCCCTACCGTACTCCAGGCTATTAACAAAGCAACTACTCCTGCCAGCAAACACAGCGGTATCAAATTCCAACTCTCAATGCGATACGGAAAATTTTCAAGCCAACGCAACATCGCCCAAGCAGCAATGGGCCAGGCGATAATATTGGCCAGAATTACCGGTTTGGAAAATTGCCAGACCAGCAAACGCACCACGTCGAAAATGCTGGCGCCGAAAACCTTGCGAATACCAATCTCCCTGGTGCGGCGTTCAGCCGTAAATGTGGCAAGACCGAACAAGCCCGAGCTGGCGATAAGGACGGCAAGCAATGAAAACGCTGCCAACATGACACTCAGATCTTCTTCTCTCTCAAGTTGTCTGGCGAGAGCTTCATCAACATAGCCATAATCAAATGGCACCGAACTTACCATGGATTTCCAGGCTTGTTCGATAGCGCTGGCAATTTTCTCTGAATGCCCGGTGTAACGCACAGTTAAAGCAGAGTAACCGGGTGACAACTGATAAATTTCCGGTCGAATCATTCGCTTTAAAGACTTCAGGTTAACATTTGCTGTAACGCCAATTATTTTAAGGTCGGCATAAATCAGGTCCTCGGGAATTCCACCCACTGAAACCCGTATTCGACGCCCAATCGCATTTTCGGGAGTGCTAAAACCAAACCGGCGAACAGCGGCTTCATTGACAAGAACCGTCCCATTTAACACTCTCCCATCTTCAACATCTTTTGCTTTTGGTGTGCCGTCGGCAACAAAATCCCGACTGTAATTGCGACCTGTCAGCAATGCGATTTGATAAGTGTCAAGATAATCATAGTCAATTTGTTCATTGCCGATAATCATCGGCGTTGTATCTTTCCCCGGAACTGTAACAACAGAATTATTTTCATTTAGCGTCATCGGGCTGGATGAGGTAAAGGTTGCTCCGGTTACACCGGGCAATCGCAGAATTTCTTGCTTGATTGCCTCTTGTTTACTAACCATGGCTTCTCTGCCAATACCAGAAATAACCAATAAATTATTTTTGTCAAAGCCAAGGTCCATACTTGCAACATACTGTATCTGGCTATAAATCACTCCGGTTGCGGCAATCAGCGCAATAGAGATGGTAAATTGAAAAACGACAAGAACATTGCGCAGGCGGCTCGACCCGCGGGTTTCCACCGAACGGTTGGCCTTCAATACACGAGCCGGCATAAAACCTGAAATAATCAATGCCGGATAAACGCCACCCAACAGCCCGACAAGCACTACAATTCCGGCCAAAAACAATAAAACAGGGCCATCGGTAAAAGAAAAGATCAGCTCCTTGCCAACAAAACCGGAAAATGTTGGCAAAATCATTTCAACCAGAAAAACACCCAGAACCAGGGCCGTAAAAGCGACGAGTACAGATTCACCCAAAAACTGCACGATGAGTTGTTGACGGCTCGCTCCCAACACCTTTCTCATCGCCACTTCTCTGGCTCGTTGTGTTGATTTGGCGGTGGCGAGATTCATAAAGTTAATACAGGCAATCAATAAAATAAGACCGGCAATGACAATAAAGATCATTACATCTTTTATATCGCCTGTCGGCTTCATTTCGCCCAGGCCAGCAGGGTAGAGCTGAATATCGGTCAAAGCCTGCAAGCTGAACCGAAACAAATCAGATGCCTTTACATCATCACCAAATACAGCAGCTACAAGATCAGACATATAGGTATTGGTAAAATCATCCAGACGATGCTCCATTGATTCGACTGAAGCCCCATTCTTTAACTGAAAAAAAGTTTTATTATTTGCAGACGACCACTCGGAAAACTGCCACTTTTGTTTTTCAAAATCTGTTTCGTCAATCATTGTCAGGGCATGAAATTCGAGCACGGTGTTATGGGGCAGATCTTCAAAGACAGCGGCAATACGATAGTCCCTTTCAATATCATAAAGCGAAAAGGTCAATACCTGTCCGATGGGGTTTTCATCACCGAAATACTTTTTTGCAAAACTTTGATCAACCGCCAGACTGGAGTTATCGCTTAACGCGGTGCGCATATCCCCCGCAACCACCTTTAAATCAAACATATCTACAGTTTCAGGGTCGGTCCAGTATACCGACTCGTTATAGACATTCTCTCCTTGTCTGACCACCGGATAAAGATTGGCGAAACGTGTAGCGCGTTCAATCTCCTGAGAAAAAAACAGCTCAGCTGCAGCTTTTGCAGGCCCCGGAGCACTGACCACTGACATCGACTCTCTACCGGGTATATCAAAGGTTGTATTCAGCCGATAAATAGAACTGGCATTTTTCCAGTGCTGATCATATGACAGCTCATCACGCACAAACAATATGATCAGAATGCATGCTGAAAGCCCAATCGCCAAACCCAGAATATTTATCAAGCTGTACAGCTTGTGATTAAGCAAATTGCGCAGTGCAACTTTCAGATAGTTCTTAAACATTGATTCAAACCCTTTGTTTTTCAGGCGACACGACGATTTTCATCAACTACCTGACCATCAAAAATGTTTATAGTACGGCGAGCCAGGTCTGCATGAGACGGGCTATGTGTGACCATCACTATAGTTGTGCCTTCTGCGTTCAAATTTTGCAGTATTTGCATCACTTCCTGGCCGTGAGCCGAGTCCAGATTTCCTGTAGGCTCATCGGCAAGTATCATTTTTTGATTGCCAACAACAGCACGAGCGACCGCCACTCTCTGCTGCTGGCCTCCTGATAGCTGACTTGGCATATGGCGAGCACGATGAGCAATACCCATTTTTTCCATTACGGCTTGCACTCTTTTCTTGCGTTCGCCTGGGCTAACATTGTGGTACAACAGGGCCAATTCCACATTTTCTTCAACAGTTAGCTCATCAATCAGATTAAAACTCTGAAAAATAAAGCCTATATTCTCTTTGCGAATAACCGACAATTGCGATTCACTGTACCCGGATATGTTTTCACCGCAAAAAATGTAGTCGCCGTCAGTAGCCGTATCCAGCATGCCAATAATATTTAGCAATGTGGATTTTCCGCACCCCGAAGGCCCCATAATCGCCACAAACTCACCCGCATCTATCTCTACATTAATATTGTGCAATGCCTGGGTTTCCACTTCGTCTGTGCGAAATACTTTTGAAATATTTTGAAATTTAAGCA
>JBNKFQ010000085.1:0-1703 GCA_050289385.1 Porticoccaceae bacterium
AAAGAAATATTCTTTTGAAGAATAGACTCAAATCATTATATTTGCCAACTTAGAATAAATTTAGCACCTGTCGGCCAATTTGCTTGAAGAAAATTCATAATGGAATTTATTTTTTACATTTTATTAGGTGCTGGCGTTGGCCTGGCCGTAGGCTTGACGGGGGTCGGTGGCGGTTCACTGATGACGCCTCTGCTGATTTTCTCTGGGGTGCCAGAAAAAGTCGCTATTGGCACAGACCTACTCTACGCAGCAGTAACCAAGACCGGGGGCGTTAGGGCACACGCCAAACAGGGAACCGTACGCTGGAAACTGGTGATGATATTGGCCTCAGGAAGCATACCAGCCTCGATCCTCACCAGTTATACCTTGCACCAACTAGGCGAATTTGATTATGGCCCAATGCTCAACCGCGCATTAGGCATCATGCTCGTTGCGTCCTCCATTATGATTTTTCTCAAGCGTCGGGCCCAGGCAGAAGCCTCTGATTTTAAGGCCCGGCAGATCCACTGGGTTCACAGGCATGCAAAACCGATTACGTTTTGTGCGGGTATTATTTTAGGTGTATTCGTGACCCTGTCTTCCGTAGGTGCGGGAGCATTTTGTGCTGTCCTATTATTTAGCTTGTTCCCGCGATTGCCAGCCCTTCAAGTGATTGGCACCGATATCGCGCATGCGGTACCTCTCACCCTTATTGGCGGACTGGGCCATTTATTTCTACTGGGTAATATCGATTTTAAATTACTTGGCGGGTTGTTCCTCGGGTCACTTCCGGCAGTTCATTTTGGCGCTCGCGCTGCAGCGCGTATTCCCAATACAGTATTGCAACCGATACTGGCAATCATTTTAATGCTGATAGGCTGTAAATTTCTTTTTTTATAACAGCGCCGGCGTCCGACTCAGAGCGAAATACCTTCAGCTATTCCTACTTAGCTCTACTTTAGGTTTCAATATCATTTGCTGTACCCGGATTTGCGTCAGTTGGAGGCAGCGCATTGGCAATACCGTGCGGCACGTGGCCCGTAGCGACATGGTCTCGGGCTGACAGACAATGACTTTGCTGATCATCAAAAAACACATCTGCCCCATAGGCACGCAAAAATTCACCTTTGTTTAGCCCCCCCAAAAACAATGATTCATCCAAACGAATATCCCAGGCGCGCAGCGTTCTTATAACGCGCTCGTGAGCGGGCGCACTGCGGGCAGTCACCAATGCGGTTCGGATGGGGCATGTTTCTTTGCCAAATTGTTTTTGTATGCCCTGCAAGGCAGCCAGAAAAGACTTAAACGGGCCGCCACTGAGCGGTGTCCGCGCCGATTCGCGCTCTTTTTGCGTAAACGCAGCTAACCCCTCGGTTTTATAAATTTTTTCGGCTTCGTCGGAAAAAATGACAGCATCACCATCAAAGGCAAAGCGCAGCTGATCCGTTTCGTTCGCGGCCTTTTTAGAGGTCAACAAGGTGGCCGCCGCAACCCCACTTACCAATGCCAAACGCACATCGTCAGCATCCGTCGATAAAAAAAGCTGGCAATTAAAAGGTGAAATATAGCGATAAGGGCTCTGACCACCACAAAATGCGGCTCGGCTTATCTTCAAACCATAGTGATTGATCGAGTTAAAAACTCGGAGTCCGGTATCGGCACTGTTTCTCGACAACAATATCACTTCGACGCGCTGCTCTTGTAGCAACTCATTGATGCCAAGA
>JBNKFQ010000086.1:0-29542 GCA_050289385.1 Porticoccaceae bacterium
CAGAGGCGAAGATGAATTGTCAACAGACCCTAATTTACCCTGCAAGGTGAAAAAGAACTCATCTTCCCTGTCGTGCCTGTGCCAGTGGTATTCGCCCTGCATGATCCCCAGGCGTACAACCGAGTCATTCACCTGACACAACGTCTGGTTGTACCACTTGTCTGTGCATGAATCCACCAGTGAAGGCACATCTATCCTCCGCAGCGCCTGAAACAGAATATTCATGTGGTTGATATAGGGATAATTCATTGTATTCATGTCCATGCTTTTTTCAGTGAATGCCGAAGCCGGGCAAGTGGTTTATTCAGTTTGTGTAACACCATATTCTGCAACAATACCTGCCCGCTGCTCACGAATGGGCCAGTGCAACAACATGGCCGCCATCGAAAACAGTACACTTAACCACCAGACCATGTCGTAGCTTCCGGTGGTGTCATAGGCCCAGCCTCCCAACCAGACGCCGCAAAAACTGCCCACTTGATGCCCCAAAAAGACAATGCCATACAATAGAGCCATGTAGCGTGTACCAAACATGGTAGCCACGAGGCCAGATGTTGGCGGCACGGTGGCAAGCCACAACACTCCCATTACCGCACTGAACGCCAGCACCGATACCAGGCTGATTGGCACCAGCATAAACAACACAACCGTAACGGCCCTGGCACCGTAGATAAATACCAGCACATGGCGTTTCGGCAAATGGCCTGACAACATTCCCGATGAGTAGGCACCGACCACATTGCACAAACCAATCACGGCAATACTCCATGCGCCCACCTCAGCAGTGAAACCGGCATCGGAAAGAAACGCCGGCAAATGGGCGGTAATAAAAGCGATGTGAAAACCGCAGACAAAAAAGCCCGACGTCAATAGTAAAAAGGACGGGTGACGCAAGGCCTGGTCCAGTGCCTGCCTCAAGGTCTGACCACTACCTTGAGTTCCTCCATCCCCGGCACCGGAATAGCGGGCCAGGGGCAAGGCCAGTGCCGCCATGCCCAGCGCCGACACTGCTAGCAGATGCAATGCACTTACCCACCCGTAAGAAGCAATCAGTTGCTGAGCCACCGGCACCACAATAAACTGGCCCATCGAGCCTGCCGCGGTGCCAACACCCAACGCCCACTGGCGACGGTGTTCCGGTACGGCGCGTGCAAGAGCTGGCAGAACAATGCCGAAGGACGTACCGGCAATACCTGCTCCCACCAAAAACCCTGCTGTACCGTGCAACGCCAGCGGGCTATCAGACCCGGTCATCAACGCCATGCCGGCGCTGTAAAACAGCGTACCACCTACCACAACCTTGACATTGCCGTAACGATCCGCCAACCCACCCGCTATAACCGCGATCACACCCCAGGCCAGATTCTGGATGGCAAGTGCCATCGACATCACCTGGCGGCCCCAGTCATGAGCTTCGCTCAATGGCTTCATAAACAGGCCAAAACCGGAGCGATAGCCAAAAGAAAGCAACAACAGCACGCAGGCAGAGACGATTAAAAAGCCGGCGCTCAACTTTTCGGGTTTACCAGCAGGCATGGTGATATCTCAATCCAGAAAAACAACTCATGTTGCCCAGCATAATCATTAATTAATCTAACAGAAATTCATTTATTCTTATAAAATAGTTTAGATTATCTAAAAAAAGGCATGCCTGTGAAACTGCCACCTTTAACTGCCTTGCGGGCTTTTGAAGCCGCCGCACGCCATCAAAGCATTACCAAAGCTGCGCTCGACCTCAATGTCAGTCCGGGCGCAGTGAGCCAGCAAATCAAACGACTTGAAGGCCATCTCGGAACCGCATTATTCACTCGCGACAAAAAACGCATCCAGCTAACCGTCGAAGGTCATAAACTGGCAGAAACGGTGCGAACAGCGCTTGGTGATATTGCAGAAACCGCTCACGACATCCAGCACAGGGAACAACGGCCTCTACGAGTCAGTATGCCACCTGCAATGGCGGCTTATTGGTTAATGCCGCGACTGGCATCGTTTCAGGAAGAGCACCCGGATGTATTGATTAGAATCGACGCTACAACCGAAGTGGCTGATTTGCAAAGTGGCATTGTCGATATGGCCATTCGTTTTGGCGAGGGCAATTATCCTGGCCTGAATGCCACGTTCCTGATGCGCGATGATGTATTTCCGGTGTGTAGTCCTACTTTACTCCCGCCCGAACAACAACCCTACCCACTTACTGAACTTGCCAATTATCCGTTGTTGCACTACGAAATTGCATCTTTTCCGCAGGTATATTTGAGTTGGGCGCGGTTTTTGCGGCAGTTTAATCTGACAGGTATCGACACTAACAAGGGCCCGGTTTTTTACCAGCATTATGTACTGCAACAAGCAGCCATTCACCACCAGGGCATCGCTCTGGCGCAAAGTAATCTGGTTGCAGAAGATTTGCGCGCTGGACGACTGGTCAGACCCTTCGCCGAGTCTGTGCCGCACGACTGTGCGTACTACATTGTGTATCCGCGCAACGCTAAAGTTCGACCAGAGATGTTGGCGTTTCGGTTGTGGTTGGAAAAGAATGTTTGATATTACTGACGCCAAAAAAATGCCCAGGTCTCTTGACCAGGGCATTTTCTCATTTTATTTATTTTAAAAATCCACACCAAACTTTACGCCAACCGTTCGCGGTTGTCCCGTGTATAAAGGATAGTGAACCCTTGATATTACTGCAGCTTATCGGTAGCCGCCTCGCTATGCTCTTCGCAACAACAATTCCACAGAGTTTCTCTAATCAAATTCAACGCCGAATTCGATGCCGATAGTGCGGGGACGGCTGCGGGCAGCCCTGCCTAATGTTGCATTGGGATCCATCAAATCGCGGTCATTGAGCAGGTTCTGTGCAAAAACACCAAATGTGAAATTGTCATTCCACTCTAACCCTACATGAGCATTAAACATGTTATTCACGCCCGACGATGCAAAGGTATGCAAACCGATATCACGCCTTTTGTAGAGAGAGCGGCCACGCTGGTTATAATCCAGGCGAGCAAAACCAGGCTTGCCCTTCCAGATAAAGTCATAATTTGCCGACAATGTGAAACTGTAATCAGGTGCATTGTCGAGGCGATCCCCCGCCTGATGCGTGGCGAGAATTGCGTCAATATTATCGAAAGTCGCGTCTACATAATCTCCATTGAAAATAAAAGTCAGGTTGTCATTTGCGTGCCATGTAAATCCCCAATCAATTCCCTTAATGGTAACGTCACCACCATTGAAGAAAAGAGTGAATGGGGGCTGCGGCGGTGACGGAATACCACTTATCTGGTAGTCTGTATAATCACTGTAGTACAGGGCGAACTCTGCATCCAGACTGCCGTCCAGGAGGGACATTTTTGTGCCGATCTCATAGTTCCAAAGACTCTCCGGTCCGAATGCCGGAAAGCCGTCCGTGTTAAATCCACCGCTGCGAAACCCTTTGGCAACGCTGGCGTACATCATGACGTCATCGGATACCGCATAATTTGTGTAAAACCTCGGATTGACAGAATCGAACTTCCCAGCCTGCCGACTTATCGGTATCGGGTTGGACAGGTCGTCGTCAGAAAACTTCCGATCGTCCTCGAAATAACGCAAACCCACCCCAAGTTCAAGGCGTTCTGTCAACTCATAGCTGGTATCTCCAAAGACAGCCCAGGAAGTATATTCACCGCGCTCATCAAAAGGGCCCAAAGGATCAGGCAAGGAGGAACCCGGAACGTGGATACCAAGAAGCGCCAGCTGAAAAAAATCTGCTTTTGCCCGCCGGTAAAAAGCACCCGCTGTCCAATTCCATGGGCCCGACCCAGTGGAACTTAAACGTAACTCTTGATTAAAAACCCGGGTTTTTAAAGTGAACGGATCGAAACCGATCGGCCCACTTAAAATATCGTACGGCGGCGCGGGCGGCGCTGGAAAGTGAACAAAGTTACCAAATTCAGTCAGTACCCGAGAAGTATTAATATGGCTGCTAGTGCTTAGCAATTGAACGGTATCAAAATCGTATGTTAGCGTCAGATTGTACAACTCATAATCATCAGTACTGGAAGCAGTCGTAGTTAAACCGAATGTTTGTGTAAAGTTACCATCTTCATCCTCACCCATGTTTGGGCTACCCAGATCATTGCGATGTATTATGGTCATCATATCCAGGGCCAGTGACTCAGTCGGATGCCACAAGCCCTTAACGCGAATGTTCACCAGGTCCTGATCATTAATATCGCTTTGTCCCGCAGCAGGCTGATCAATCCAACCCCCCATATTTTCGAATGTCGCCGCAACGCGCAGTCCAAATACATTTTCTTTAAGCGGAATATTTGCCATGGCGCGAATTTGTTGGCTCGGCGAACCGTCCTGAGTAAACATGGTGGCAACGTCAGCACTGGTGCCGAAATGGTCCAGTTGGGGTTTTTTTGTAATAAACCGCACCGTGCCGCCCATGGACCCCTCTCCGTAAAGCGTTCCCTGGGGACCGCGCAGAACTTCCACTCGCTCTATATCGTAGAAGCGGGCATCGAGTTGTTGATAGGAAAATGCACCGGTAATGGACACCTCGTCGAGGTAGATGCCAACAGTGGACGATCTGCCGGTACTGTTAGAGACACCGCGTATATAGACGTTCCGCTCGTACGAACCATTGTCCCGAACCGTCAAACCCGGCACCGCCATGCCAAGCTCGTCAAACGTGCTTATCTTGCGCTCTTCAATGTCCCGCTCCCCGAGCGCTACGATACTGATGGGAACATCGAATACACTCTGTTCACGCTTTTGAGCGGTTACGATCATTTCCTCCAATACTTTTTCTCGTGTCTTATCTTGTATTTTGGTAGGTTGATTATTTTTACCTTGCTCATACTGCGTGTTTGCAGTCTGAATAGATATGGTGTTTTGGTCAACCTCGCTAAAGGTTAAACCGGTATTTTCAAGAAGTTGAGTCAGCGCTGCCGCTGCTGTTAATTCACCGTATACCGGACGGCTGGCTTGGCCCTTCGCCATTTTTGAGTAATAAACAACCTGGAGGCCAGACTGCCGGGCGAACTCCTTTAAGGCGAGATCAAGATCTTGTGAAGAAATATTCAACTGATAGGTATCACCTGCATATGCAATACCACAACTCAGAGCCAATGCCGACACCAGTGCGTAGCCATAGCGGCGAATATTTTTAAACGTCATTATTCGGTTACCCCTCATCTCATTTTCGATATCGGCCCTGCGCATATTTGTCTGGACCTCATCTACACAGACGGGATGTATTTTAAAAGTGGCTACCTGTTTTTTGAGTTGGAAGTTGGAAGTAAATGCTATCATTATGCCTGCCAAATTGCCTGAACATCACAAATTCAACCCAATCCTTCTTTTTAAAACTTGCCTCTCTCTATTCCGACCCAACCTTTTCCCTTCCAACCTCTAACATCCAAATTCTAATTAATCACAACACCGACTCCAAAATAATTCGATTGTCAGTTTCCTTGACAACTCGCGCCGACCCGGACTGGACGAGAAAACGCATTAATGCCTCTGGTCGATCCGCATCAAAAACTCCATTAATCTCCTGCGCCTTTAATATCGGGTCGAGAATTATTAACTGCCTTCGGTTATAACGATTAAATTCTTCTACTGCATCGGCCAAAGTACTGTTATCAAATATCAGACGTTGCTCACGCCAGGCCAGCACACGTTCCGTGCTGGCAGTGACAGGCACAAGCCGACTTGTGTTGGCGTCGATATTCACTTCGTACCCTGCGGCAACCTGAATACCATCCCGGCCCGACAAGCGTTTATCGCGCACCGCAACCAGACCTTCCAGCACTGTAACCGTTGCCTGGCCGACTCTCTGGTAAATATTGAACTCGGTACCGAGCACTTCTACCCGAGCCTGATCACCAAAGACAATAAAAGGTCGCTCTGAGTCGGCGCGAACCTTGAACAAGGCTTCGCCCCTGGACAAGCGTACCTCCCTGGAACGACCACTGAATGCCACTTCAATTTCTGATTTGGTATTGAGTTCAATAACTGACCCGTCTGTCAATACCACCCGGTGCTGTTCGCCCACACCGGTTTGGTATACCTGCGTATCCGGTTGTAAATACAACCAACTCGCCAAGCCGAAAAGCGTCACGCTGGCAGCAACCGCAAACACCTTAAACCACGACATCACTCCGGCTTTTTCAGAATTTTTAATAACCTTAGTGTGGGACAGCGCAACGATATTATCTGCATCAGTCGAGGCTACATCAATTTCCATCTTCCGTTCTGGATCAATGCCCTCGAGAACCGCCCATGTTGCTTCAGCCCGCAGATACTCCCAGACATGCAGCGGCGAACGTTTTAGCCATCTGGTGAAGCCCTGCTTGTCAGCGTCGTTAATACCAGAGTCTTGTAGACGCAACAACCATTCGGTAGCTTCGTCGATAATGGCATCTGTCGCCTTCTGACTATCTGTTTCGTAAAAGTTATTGCTCATGGTTTTGCTCCCTGCCCTTTTACCATAAAAGAGGCAAGCTGCTTCTGGCACGTGGCGATGCCTTGTGCAAGATACTTTTTGACCATTCCGACTGACAAGCCCATATGTTCGGCGATTTGTTTGCAAGTAAGTTGGTCGCGGCGATGCAGCAGTACAACTGCCCGGCACTTGGGGCTGAGCTGAGCAAGGGCGCGCTCAAGTATTGCCATCTGCTCCCTGTTGCTGGCATTGGTCGCCGGATCTGAGGCGGATTCCAGGTTGTCCAGTAACTCGCTGGAGTGCTCGAGGCGATTGCGGGCCAACATATGGAATTCATGGGCAGCGTGGGCTGCAATGCGCAAGGCAAAGGCGCGTGGGTTGCGAATATGACTGACATCATCTACTCGCAACAGACGCAGATAGACTTCCTGCGCAAGCTCCTCGGCATCTCGCTCATTTGAGAGGCGAGAACCAAGAAAGCGCAGAAGGTCACGGCCTGATCCCTTTGCGAGATCGTTTAACCATTGTTGCCGAGCGTTTTTCACCTCAATCCCGAAACTGATTTTCCCTGTAATGATAGACGGGTTATCTTCGGAAAGTGGCTACCACAAATATTTGCGATCGCCAAACTCAGATTAAGTACTGGATGTTTCCTGGATTATATAGAGTTTCTGGCGTTCAGACGCAGTTCCTGAATCCATTTGAACGCCCGCCGGGAGTGGCCTGAAACATACAGGACTAACTCATAGACAGCCATCTTTCGAGTTGATAACTTATAGACAGCCATCTTTTGAGTTGACACCAACTGATATGGCGGCTAACCTTGATACTGTTCGTTTATACAGTTAGCTTTAGCAAAAGGAAATTGCTATGCCCAAGCCACGGAAGTCTCTTGTTTCCCTCGATGTCACACCTTATTATCACTGCGTATCCCGCTGTGTCCGACGCGCCTTTCTCTGTGGTCGCGACAGACATACCGGCCGCTCCTTTGAACACCGCCGACAGTGGGCTGAGGAGCGAATCCTGCTTCAAGGCAAAACCTTTGCAATAGATGTCTGTGCCTACGCCGTGCTCGAAAACCATTACCATCTCGTGCTGCATATCGATCGAGCCAAGGCTGAAAACTGGTCCGATTTAGAAGTGATTGAGCGCTGGCACCGGCTCTATCAGGGCCATGCTCTTTCCGCTCGCTTCCTGGCTGGCGAGTCAATCTCAGCGACCGAATGGGAAGCTCTCAGTACCCTGGTGGCTTTGTGGCGCCAACGCTTGATGGATCTGAGTTGGTTTATGGGGTGCCTGAACGAGTATATTGCTCGCAAAGCTAATAAAGAAGATGAGTGCACCGGCCATTTCTGGGAAGGTCGATACAAAAGCGAGGCATTGCTCGATGAGCCCGCCCTGCTTACCTGCATGACTTATGTGGACCTCAATCCAGTGCGCGCCAAGATCGCAAATACACCAGAATCATCCGATTACACCTCGATCAAACGGCGTATTGAATACTACAAGAAACACCCCAAGCCAGATACCCGACCGGAACAATCGGACCGGCAACCGCCGGAGCTGATATCATTTGCCGGCATTCATCATCATGAAACATCCGCCGGGCTACCCTTCGAACTGAGGGATTACCTGACGTTAGTGGACTGGACTGGTCGCGCTATTCGTGACGATAAGGCTGGTACTATTGCCAAAGGCGCGCCACCTATACTGACACGCTTACATCAATCTCCCGAATTGTGGTTAATATCGGTTACTCACTTTGAACGTCATTTTAAAGGTTTGATTGGCGCACGTCACAAAGTTCGTCATGCATGTGCCAATTTTGGCAAACGTTGGGTGCATGGAATTCGAAATTGCGAACGGCTGTTGCCCAACCCATAGTCGCACAACTGAAAGTTTCTACTTTGTCCCATGTTAATTTCCACCATGGACATATCGATATATCTCTAAAAGCAGTGAACTCAAAAAAATAAATTAAACGCTCATCACAACAAATCAATTCAGATTTTCCGCGATATCCAATAGCTCTATCTCCAATAAATCCCCAACGAAAATTGAAAACTTTTATCAGAGACAGTCATAAAACAACGTCTTTTTTATTTATGACTGTCTTTGATTTACTAATAAAACAACGCCTTTTTGATTTATTTTTGATTTATGACTGTCTTTGATTTATTAAAAATCAAACAGATAAAAAATTATAGACAAAATACAATAAGCGAATACCGCTGACTTGCCGTTAACGGCGTATACGATGGTCTAATGATTGATGTGTACATACCTTACTTGAATGTGGGCGTAGTACGAGACAAGTCACTTGAAGATAATCAGAAAGAAGCTGCCAACTGGCAGCTTCTCCGCTATCGAATAATCAAAAATCGTAGGATATTGCGGCGCCTATCGTTCTTGGCCGCACAGGTACGAGTGTTACAAAGGGATCACTACCCGGGATACCAAACCCGAAGCCTGAATGCATACTCGAATCATTAAAAAGATTGGTAATATAAAGTTTGACACTGAAACCGCCATTCGCAATACCAGCATTCAAATCCACCAGTGTGTAGCTGTCAGAAGGTATATTAAGCGCGCTATCGCCTGCATCTCCATCTACGAAAGCTGAAGAGCTCGCGCCAACATACCTAAAACCACCACCAACATGGGCATCCAGTGTCGATATGAGCGGGAAATCATAGCGAATCCGGGTAGACGCGGTCCATCTGGGCACACCCGGCACCCGTTGGCCAGCCAGCCCATTCAAAAGAGGCTCATCTTCATTCAAAGTACTGTTTGCATAACTGAAGGTAGAGATAACAGACAAACCATCCAGCGGGTGAAGCGTAAAGGTACTCTCAACGCCATTGGCCGTTATACCGTGCTCAGCGTTACCGCGAAAGGCCGCTCCACTAACATTTATCCTCGCTTGAAATTCTTGCCAGTCGATATACCAAAGGGCCAAATCGTAAGACAGCAAGTCATTCAGCACCGAACCTTTGACGCCGACCTCATAACTCCACAACGTATCTGAGTTAATCAATGGCGGCGCCGCATTTTCACCGGTAGCGGCATCAATCAACGCCAAATTTGCAAAAGCAGGTCGATACCCACTGGCAATTCTGGCGTACAGCGACACATCCTCATTGGGGCGATAACGCGCCGCTAACAAATGTGTATCCACGGTATCTGACGCACTTCCGGGTTCCGCTTGCGAAGCAAAAAAGCCGGAAGCCGTCTGTAGTACGCTTACATCAATACTGCTAATTCTGGAACCAACGGTAATATCAAAATCCGGCCGCAAGTAATACGTTAAACTACCAAACGCAGCGTACTCCTTATAATCTCCCGGAATCTTTGCTGTAAAGAGATCAAACCCTGTTGGAACGCTGACAAAGCTCTGGCTAAAATCGGACACTTCATCGGTGTAGAACAAGCCAACCATCCATTCCAGCGTCTCGTTCGATGCGGACGTCAGATGTATTTCCTGTGTCAGCTTCTCGTAGCCAATAGAATTTATGGAGGGAACCGATGTCGTTGTTCCTGGAGGGTTGTTTTCCTGGCTGTCTATAAACGGCCCCCAAACACTGCCAAAATCATTCACACTTTCGATATCAATTGTGGTTCGGCTAGTGGTCGATGTCAGGGTCGCTCCATCAAACTGATAAGAAAACGCACCACTGTAAACCTCTGCATTTTGTTTATTGGATGAAATTGCCGCGGTCGCTGTATACAAACCAAACAAAGGCTTCCGGTTAATATCGGAGTTTACCGTAGACTCACCTTCAAAATTTGCCTTTTGATTGATGGCTTTGCCCCGGAATTCAAAACGGTCGGAAAATTTAAACAACAGATCGGCAGAAAAACCGGTTGACTCCGAACTATCTGCATTCTCCTTTATAAAACTTCCGGATGCTGCATCCACACGATCGACAAATCCGGCGTTATCATCACGGTATGCTGATACAGTAAGACCGAGACGATCTTCAATCAGAGGTACGCTAAATCGACCACGATATATTTTGTTAAAGCCTCCTTCGCTGGTATTCGACAAATCAACCGAGGCCTGCCCGCGAAACTGATCAAGAGCGGGTCGGCGAGCCACATACTTGACAGCGCCACCAATAGACGTGGCGCCATACAAAGTACCTTGCGGCCCCTTTAGCATTTCTATTCGCTCCACATCAATAAGCATACCATCCAGATACATCGAGGAGCCGCCACCCAGAGGGCCGTTGCTTGTCGTCGGCACATCATCAATATAAACAGCTACTACAGCGGTGTCTCCTTGTTGGCCAACACCACGAGCCGTAATAGTGCCGCTGCCACGTGGCCTGCCAAGGCTGCTGTAATTAAAGCCCGGCGTGTAGGAGATGATATCCTCAAAAGTGTTCAGTCCAATGTCACTAAATTCCTCTGGCTTGACACTGGTTATAGAGGCGGCCACATCCTGCAAATTTTGCTCACGGCGCGCAGCGGTAACAACAATGTCTTCTATCTCTTGATATTTCCCGCTACCTTCGTCAACTCTGTTAGTTGAATTAACTGATTCCTGCCTGACAACAATTGTATTCTGGCCCGAATATTCATACACCAAACCGGTGCCTTGCAATATCTTGTCCAGAGCGGATGCCAGTGTATACTCCCCTTTCAATGCTGGCGCTTGAACTTTATCACCGGCTTGTTTAGGCATAATAATTTGCACGCCACTTGCATCAGCCAGCTGCAACAGTGATGTACCGACAGCCTGAGCCTCCAGATCAACTAAAAACGTATCAGACTCTGAATACAAACCTGTGGATGCACTGAGTGCAAGCACAGAAGCGAAACCAACAGCTAGCAGTCTTGGTCTGCTTGTTTCAAATTTTTTCTTCATCTATTCCCACCTCTCAATTCGTGAGTTAATTCTTTAATGTAATTCATTCCTGCAAAACAGCAGTTACTACACTCACGAATCAAAAAACACCCTACCCGTATTAATAACTATTTTTAAGATTTCGGGTTGTTGGTCAAAACAGATTTAGTCGGATGACACTTGCTTAAGCTCGCCATCCCGCGGCTTGACCCACTACGGTTCACCCCTTCAGACTAAACCCCTTCAGACTACTTACCTTTTTCAAGATCATCAGAACCCGTAATAGTAATTCGATCAAATTCCATCTCTACCTTTATGGGCAAACTTTTTTCCAAACCCTTTAGCGCCTGACTGATCTGGTCAATTCTGACTGCCGCGTAAACTTCCATGTTCATTATACGACTGTCGTCAATCAGGATTTTCTTAACCGAGTAACGGTTAAGTTCATTAACGAGTTTGTATAAAGGTTCTTCAGAAAATTTGATCAGGCCATTTGTCCAGCTATACCTGGACGCCAAATCTGCGGGCCGATACGCGGAAAGCTGCTTGCTTTCATCATTGTATTCGACCACCCAGCCAGCCAGCACACGGTGCTGCCCAGGCATCAAACGGGTGGCGCCGGGGGTGCTTGTCTCAACAATAAGCGGTGCAGTTTTCGACACGTTTTCCTGCTTGTCGTGGATTACAACTTGCCCCTCCACCAGGGCCAGCCTGAACCTGGACTGTTGTTTAAACACGGTAAATTTCGTGCCCAATACACTTACCGCGCGTTCCCCCAGTTCAATAGTGAACGGCCGCTGTGCGTCGTTGGCGATATCGAACCAGACTTCACCATGCTTTAATTCGACGTGCCGCCGTTCGTCATTTACAGCGACCAGTATTTCTGTACCGGTATTGAGCGTCAACACACTGCCATCAGACAACTTAATGTTTTTTTGCTCTCCTATGCGGGTAACATATCGCAGTAACGTTTCAACATTGGCCTTGTCCCGACCAACAAACTCAAACTGCCAGCTTAAAAACAGGGTTAACAAAAGGCTTGCCGCAATCGCCAGGGTTGGCCATTTCTTGCTGGACTTACCTGCAGTTTCAACACCGAAAGGCTTTGCCAGCAAGGCGCCTATTTCCGGGTCATTACCGAGTTCTGGCATATCTAACAGTATCCGCGCACTCGCAGTGAAGTCTGCTTCGTAATCGCCATCTGTATTAATACTCTCAGCCAGACGGCGCGCATCCCGTTTGTTAAAGTCGTCAGACAACAAGCGTGCCAGATCTTTGGACACCCTGCTGTCACGACCGCCTTTTGCGATTTTGTTCATTTAGTGCCTTCACCCTGGCCGCCCCTGGCGACTTCGCGTATCTTGTGCAGAGCTTTTGACATATATTTTTCCACTTGCTTAACCGACACACCCAGTCTTTCTGCAATCTGCCGATATGTCATTAATTCAACACGGTTTAGCAAGAACACTCTTTGCCACATTGGCGGCATAGCCAAAATCACTTCTTTTACAGCAAGCAGCTCCTGGCTGACCACCAAAATCTTTTCCGGTGAGGCCTCTTCTACCTGTTGCTGATTCAGTTCATATTGTTGCAGGGAGTAGTCTTTTTGAAGACCCTGACGGCGTTTCAGGTCATAGACAAGATTATTAGCCATGGTAAACAGGTAAGCTTTAAAGCTGCCGCGATTGTTGGCAACTCGCTCACTCAGGCCTTCTATTTTCGCCAGTTTTAAAAAGATGTCCTGAACCAGGTCATCCATGTCATATCCGGAACCCAGACGTACAGCAAGAAAAGAGCGCAAAGCCGCAGCCTGCTCTGTGAACAAACGTTCGAGCGTCTGCCGGTTTGCCCTGTGTTGCCGATCTTTCAGACCAACGACATTACTTTGCTTGCGGATCATCAATGACACTTTAGACACGATTCACCTGTATTTCGAATATCTGGCCTGAGCCAATACCTTGCCAAGACCCCGGTTTTCGCTGCGTCGAACAACCTTATCGCCCCAAATTATGCTTTGCGACTCTAACTACACTCACGAAACTGAAGATACCCTACCGCTACATGTGATTTTTTGAATAAAAAACAGAAGTGCAAAACTGGCCCAAAGGCAGACCCAACAGAGTTGGCCTGGTTGGACAAGTAACAGCGTGGCAAGCGGGAATATTGATCGCACGCTCATTTTTCAGGGAGCGACACGCCGTTTATACCGGCTGATCGCCAGCCAAAAAAACGTCGGAACTCGTCGAGTTCGGCCTGTGCTTCCGCCAAGCTGCCCAATTGAAAGCGAACCGTTTCACCGGGTCTTGCCTGTCCCAGCGTGTCCAGATCAACAGCATACACACTGCCCAGTTTTGGATAACCGCCGATGGTTTGCCGATCGCGCAAAAGGACAATTGGCTGGCCATCTCCGGGTATTTGTATCGCACCCGACGGCACAGCCTCTGACGCCATTTGTTCAAGGCCGTGTACCAAAGGCTGGCCCTGAAGCCGGCACCCCATTCGATCAATCTGACTGGATACGTGATATTGCTGCCGAAAAAACTGGTCGCGAATGTTTGCGCTGAACTGGTGAAACTGGTTGCCGGGCACCACTCGCAAGGTGAACTCACGGGAATATTCACGAACATACTTTGGCGGCACTCTCACTAGCGCACCATCGGGCCGGGCCGTAAAGGGCAAAACATCGCCAGCGGCCAGCGGCCGCCCTTGCGCCAAACCACCCAGTTGATCGCCACCGACCGTAGAGCAACTGCCCAGCACCGTGGACACACAAAAACCACCTTGTACAGCCAGATAGGATCGCAACCCCGAACGCGCTACCGACCCAGTGAGCACAGCGCCTGCCCCGGCGCGGTATGTACGCCAGCCCTCCAGGCTTTGCCCATCGAGCGCCCAGCCCGGGTTGGCGCCAGTAATTGCAAAACAGGTTGGCTGGTCAAACCTGGCGGAAAAGTTGCCAAAACAAATTTCAATTTGCGGGCAGGTCACAGGGTCACCCAGTAAACGGCTGGCCCAGGCAAAGGCGTGGCAATCCATAGGGCCGCCGGTAGTAACCCCCATGCTCTGAAAACCGTACCGCCCGCTGTCCTGCAGTTGCGCCAGCAAACCGGGCTTTAAAATCGTCAGAGAGACAGGTCACCTCCCAATTCCAGAAATTCATCTCGACTCACTGCGCGAAAATACACTCGATCACCGGGCTGCAGAAAAGGCATGGGTTTGTCGTCGCGGTATTCAAACATGGGCAACGGGCAACGGCCGACAAGGTTCCAGCCGCCGGGGCTCGGGCCCGGATATATGGCGGTCTGCCCTTCTGCGATAGCCACAGACCCCGACGGCACGTTCATACGCGGTGTGTCCAGCCGCGGTATGCGCAGCTGCGCCGGCAACATTCCCATAAACGCAAAACCTGGCCGAAAGCCCAGCGCATAAACCCGATAAGGCTGACCACAATGCATGGCCACCACTTGCGGAATTGTCAATCCGGCAAGGTCACTCACCCGTTGTAAATCCGGGGCCACATCCGGATCATAGTAAACCGGTATCGTTAATTTTCTGCCAATTCGAGGTTCGGTTTTCTGCGGCATTGCCGAAATCAACTGCAACAAACGATCATGAAGGTCGGGATAATCAACAGACGTCACGTCGTAACAGACCGTCAGCGAGGTAAACGACGGGATCAAATCAGTAATCGTCACGTCAGTCAGGTGGTCAATGATTTGTTCGGCGAGCAGATGTATACGGTCCAGAGCCGCTTCATCCGGCTGCTCTGCAACATAAATAATCAGGGACTCTTCGCTGGCGGGAACTATCTTCATAACGGACTGTTTTATAGCGGACTGGTTCATAACTGCTGGTTCACAGCTACTGATGACCGGACGGGATGGCGTCAATCAATGCACGTAATTCACGCGCTACCTTTACCGACGCTTGATTGTCACCATGGACGCAAATAGTGTCAGTTTGCACGGCCAGCTCCTTGCCGCGATGGGTTGTGACAGTCGAGGTTTGCAACAATTTATCAACACGCTCAATAATCTGCTGCGAGTCCTGCAGGACGGCGCCCTGTTCACTGCGTGGTAACAACAGTCCCGAATCTGTGTAGGCGCGGTCACAAAAGAACTCGAACCACAAAGGTATACCATACGGCTCTGCCAGCGACCGGTAATGATCATTGCGCGATGACGCCATTAACACCAGCGCAACACCGGGGTCAAAATCGGCTACGGCGCGTATGATTGCCGTCAACAATTGATCATCCTTCATCATATCGTTGTAGAGTGCCCCGTGAGGCTTCACGTATTCCAGATTCACCTGATGACGGCGGCATATCGCCTCGAGCGCGCCCACCTGGTAAGCGACAATCGAGGACACTTCTGCTGGCGAGCAGTCGATGGAACGCCGGCCAAAACCTGCCAGATCCGGGTAACCCGGATGGGCTCCAACTGCCACACCGTGCTGTCTGGCCAGTGCCACTGTGCGGTCCATGACCATCGGATCAGAGGCATGGAAGCCGCAGGCGATATTAGCCATATGAAGGTGGGGCATCACCTCTTCGTCCAGCCCCATCTCCCACAGGCCAAAGCCTTCACCAAGATCGCAATTGAGACGCATTCAAGACTCCTCGTACCAGAGACTACCTATTATACGCCAGTAGCACACACCTGGCGTAACACCCTGACACCCGATTAGGACCTGCTAAACTTTGAGGGGGGGGGTATTCGTTAATGCCTGCGTTACAGGTTTGAGGGGTTGTTTGAGACCGACAACCCCAAACCGGGTATAGCGATATGCAGCAGGTTAACAGGCTGAGAAAGGTAGCGTCAGTGCCGCGTGAGCAGGATGAACAGATATCTGAGCTGGTATCCAGGAACTGGGCAGCCATTCAGGGTTATATCTATCAGAAAATCGGATGCCAGGACGAGTCCAAAGACCTGACACAAGAGGTCTTTTACCGTTTTACCCGCAAAAATGAAACATCGAAATTCCTGTTCCCAAAAGCTCTGCTCTACAAGATAGCCGGCAACCTGTTGCTGGACCGCTTGCGTCGCCGCCAGGTGCGGGACGCCGACCAGCACATTTCATTTGAAGACAAGATTCTTAGCCGCACGGAAGATCCGGCACGAATTGTCGACGCACGACAGGAACTGGAAATTTTGGAAGAGGTAATCAAAAGGCTTCCCAAACGTTGCCGGGAAGTTTTTGTACTCAGCCGATTTTCCAACATGACAAACCGCAACATCGCCGACCACCTTGGCATTTCGCTGGGCGTTGTCGAAAAGCAGATCAGCAAGGCTCTGTTGCGTTGCAGGAAGGAACTGGAAGGACGAAATTATGAATAAGTCCCCATATACCACGAATCAGGGTGCCATCAAACAGGTAGCCGCGAGCTGGTACAGCCGCGAATTAACTGGCGATCTTTCCATTGAAGAGCAAAATGCGTTTCAAGACTGGTTGGCCCTGGATGCGCAACACGCCATCGAATACGCCAAAATCGAGTCAACCTGGGACAGGGTTCAAAACCTGGACGGTCGCAATAGCATTAACGCCCTGGTCAATTCTGCACTTACTGGCAAATCGCAACGTTCGACAGGGCCATTCAAGGAGCTATTTCGTTTTTTACAACCTGGATGGGCAGCGGCGCTGGGCGCATGTCTGCTGGTAGTCGTCGGCCTTGCTGTGTTTAATTACCGACAAACCGATCAAATATACACCACCGCTGTCGGTGAACGTAAAACCGTACTCCTGCAGGATAATTCAACAATCGAGCTCAATACAGACAGTCTGGTAAAAGTGGCTTTCAGTAAAGATGCAAGGGAAATATTCATTGAAAAAGGTCAGGTACATTTCGCCGTTACGCACGATCCTGAACGGCCACTGTTTGTCTACGCAGGTACCAACAGAGTGCATGTTCTTGGTACAAAGTTTGATGTATATGCAAAACCGCATGAAATGACTGTGACTCTGGTGGAAGGTCAAGTAGAAGTTGCACAAGTACGTGCCGGGAGCCTGATCAAAAATGATCAGGTTATCTGGCGGGAACGCCTGTTACCCGGAGAGCAAGTAACGCTCCGGCACTCGGCAGAAGGACAGCCGGGCGCTGAACCTCAAATTATAAACGTGGATATTAAAAGAGCCACGTCCTGGCGCCAGAACAAACTCGATTTTGATGACGTTAAACTGAAATATGCCATTGCTGAATTTAATCGTTATCTCCAACACCCCGTTATTATTGTCGATGACCGTCTGAGCAATATTAAAATTGGCGGAGTATTTAAAACAGGTGATACAGAAACACTATTGCTGGCGTTGAAAAGAAGCTTCAGCATTGAGTCAAATAAATTGGCCAACGGTTCTGTTCAATTACGCCTAGCACAACCGGAAATATTTTCCAGGTAAAGGGAGGGTATATACGGAAATTTGCGTTATAGCTAATGAATAAATAGCAGGCAAATGCCGGAGGGGAACATGAGTAAATTTACAAATACAACAATCACCGAAAAAAAACGGGGGAAAGTGTATCGACAAGCGGCGCTCGCAATCGCAATTTCAGCAGCTTCCTTGTTGGGCAGCTCCGGCGCGTTTTCTGATGAGATGGCCCAGCGCTACTCAATAGAAATTCAGCAGCTTGATACAGCCCTGAAAACTTTCGCCGAACAAACCAACATGCAGGTGATTTACCCTCCGGAACTGGTAACGTCACTTCAAACCAAAGGTGTAACAGGAAAATACCAGCCAAAACAGGCGTTGAAAATGCTTTTGGCGGGCACAGACCTGGATTATGAATTTGCTTCCGACAAATTGATTGTTATCAGTGAACGGAATGATTCACAAAGTGACTCACCTCAACAAAACAACTCACCTCGAAAAATCGACAAGTCAAATAGAGAGCAAAGAATAGAAGAAATAATTATTACCGCCACCAAGCGATCAGAAAGCATCCAGGATGTGCCAATGAGCATCACTGCGATCGACGATCAAGAGATGGATCGCAGAGGTTTCAGTGGCATGGACGACTATTTACGCCTTCTGCCTGGCGTCAACATTATCGATCAAGGTGTCGGTTTTAATACTATTATCATGAGAGGCGTTTCTACCAGACCCAACTATGAAAGCCTGATAAATGGCTCCACTGTCGGCATTTACTTTTCCGAGATCCCCATTGCCAAAAGCGAAGCTTATGGAAATGTAGATTTAAAACTTGTTGATATGGAACGCATAGAAGTTCTGCGCGGCCCGCAGGGCACACTATTTGGCTCGGGCTCGATGGGCGGAACCATACGCAATATCCCCAAGGCTCCAAACCTTCAGGAGTTCGAAGGGTCAGTTGAGGCCGAATACTCAAATACTTCAGTCAACGGAAGTAATAATTATAATATTCAGGGTGTTATTAACATTCCTCTGATTCAAGACGAGTTAGCCATTCGTGGCGTGATATATCAATACGAAAATAGCGGCCATGTTAAAAACCTGGCTGGAGAAGACCCGGACATTATTGCTTCAGCCAATTCCATTGGAATGCCAGAGCGGGCAATAAATTCGATTTCTGGTGACTCAAAATATACTGGTGCAAGATTAAGTGCATTGTGGCGACCCAGAGATGAAATGGATCTGACCTTTAATTATATTCGTCAAAAATCGGAATCAATTGGAATTACAGGAGGCTACATAAATCTTGATATTGGCGAATATGCTAACGCAAAATTACATCCCGGGGATCTGGTTGGTGATGAGGGTCTCAGGCATGAAACTGATATCTTTAATTTTGTTGTTGAATACGATTTCAGTTGGGCAAAACTGATTTCTTCCTCTACTTACATTGATGAACTTAATGCAAGCACCGATTCCTGGAGCCCAACGTGGTCACTAAAATTTGATTTTCGGCCAGAACAATTTACCCAGGAGATCAGGCTTGCATCACAATTTGATGGAGCATTTCAATTTATTGCAGGACTGTATTACGACGACACCGAAACTATCCGTGATGGAGTTCACCTAAACCCGGTTCCTGGCGCAGAACAGCTTCTCGGATTCTATTACTTAACTACAAAAGTGGACCAAAAAGCGTTTTTTGGCGAGCTATCTTATGATTTAACTGATCAGCTAAATCTGACAGTTGGCGCACGAGCTTTCAGCTATGAACGTGTTGACGACGATGTGGCTGGCGGCCCCTTATTTGGCAGCGCCACTGGAACTTACCGGGCCACCGACGAAAGCGGGGCCACCTATAAATTGGATATTACCTATACACCAAACGAAGATTCTTTAGTCTATGCCAAATGGTCCGAAGGATTTCGTCTGGGCCGCGGACACCTTCAACCCCCCGAAGATCTTTGCGATGTCGACAAAGACGGACTTTTTGATGGAACCAATGCCTCAATTATCCAAAAGCCCATTGAATCCGACAGCCTGGATAACTATGAACTTGGTGGGAAGTTTAGCTTTCTGGATAGTCGCTGGACGATTAATGCAGCCTTGTTTCGAATTAACTGGGATGGCATACCTCTCGCGGTTGCAAGTCCAACCCAGTGCGGTTTCTTTATATATGCCAACGCAGGTGGTGCAATATCCGAAGGGGTTGAACTGGAAAGCTCGCTTTATCTGACGGACGCATTTCGAATTAATATCGGCACATCATACGTGAATGCAGAACTCAGCACAGATGCTCCCTCGCTGGGTGGTAAAAAAGGCAACCGCTTACCCGGGTCACCGCGTTTTAAATTTAACCTGGGACTTCAGTACGATTTTGACGTTGCAGGCCACTCGTCATTTATTAGCAGCGATTACGCTTATATCGGCGACTTTTACAATAGCGTGCAGGAGTCTGCTGCTTCGGAAGCAGGAAATTATCACCAGGTCAATATGAAAGCAGGTACAAGCTTTGATAATCTTGCTGTTTCAGTGTTTGTTAAAAACCTGACTAATGATAACAGTTTTACTCTCGCATTCGCTCGAAGCGCGGTTCTGCGTCTACGCCCACGCACCATTGGTATTAACGTAAAGTATCTGTTTTGACATAACTTGACTTACTGTTAAGTAATAAATTGTTCCCTCTAGCAATAACTTCCCATTCTTTCCGATTATTAACGGAAAGAATGGGGCTCTTCTTTAACGGTAACCACCGAGAATCATCTGCATTTGAAAGTCTGCACTCATCACCTGCCTGCGCAAACGATTAAAAATCAGGCCCAATATCATCCAGAGGGATATAGTAACAAATTCAGTTTGGCCCAATTGACCTGGACTACCGGGAACAGTCATTAGCCCGACCAGAAAAACTCCTGCAGTAATCGCTACCCAAATCGTCACCTTTTTAATTTGATAAGGTCGCTTCATATTCGGAGCAATTTTGCGCAATTTTAAAGTAGACAATGCTGTCACCAACATTACAATACTTAACACAAAAGAATAACTGCTAACAATTGGCATGAGAGCTGCCTTCCCAATAAATGGTCCCGCCATCATCAAGGCCCCGGCAAAAAGAATGGCATTTTTTGGAGTGTGATAAACCGGATGAAGCTCAGCAAACCAGTGGGGTAATAACCCTCCCCGCCCCTGGGCAAACAACAACCTTGTCGCAGCCATAAAAATGCCATTGAGCGTTGAAATGATCCCAAGAAGTCCGGCAAACAATACCAGCCTTGCAGCCCATTCCATCTCAAAGCTACTGCGGAAAACCTCTGCCATAGGTAGATTATTTTTATCTGACATAATGGCACTTAATGTTTCACTCGAAACGCTATACCCTAAAGCAACGATAACGAAAATATAAAAAAGTATACCCATAAGTATCGTAGCGACAATAGCGACCCCCAATTGCCGGGGCAACATTTTAACACCTGATTCTTCGGCAGCCTGAGGAATACAGTCAAAGCCCGTCAGGAAAAAAGGCACAACCACAAGAACTGAAGCTATAGACACCGGGACTCCTACCTGCCACGGCGCATCACTACTAAATAAAGGAGACAGATTCTCGAAATTTCCTTTCCAAAAAGCAACGGCACAAAAAACAACCGCGCTCAATAGCATTCCGGCAATTACGACTGTCTGAAATTTTGCTGAATACTTGGCCCCGCGCCAATTCAGCCACATCACCCAACCACCGGCGAACAAGCCTGAAATTGTAGTAGTCCATGAGATGTGATAACCACCAATTTCATATAAATAATTTGTTGACAGTGCGGGAAAAATCGCCTCGACCATCGTCCCTATTGCAATGGTTTCAAAGGGTGTAAGCGACATATACCCCAACGATAACAGCCAGGCTACAAAAAAAGAAACAAAGGGACCGAAAGCCTTGTAAGTAAAAGCCACCTCCCCACCCGTAACCGGCAGAGCCGCCGTCAATTCCGCATAACATTTGCCAATGGGAACAAGCATTAGCCCTCCCAATACAAAGGCCAGAACGGCCCCTAACACCCCCCCTTGCTGCAACCATTGCCCGGCATAAACGACCCAGCCAACTCCAATCATGACCCCAAAACCTATCGCTATGTAATCCTTGAACGAAATGACCCGTTCCAGACTTTCGCGTGGTGACATCGAAATCATCTTCCCGCCTTTTTATATGTTTGTTCCTGAATACTTTTACCGAGCCTGGAAATTTGGCTTTGTATGGGCAACTCAATATATGATGGATATTTACTGGAATGGTGGATAATGTTTTTAGCTGTTACCCACTCCTTTTCATCGTAATTATTGCCGCCAGTATTTAAATTTCGAACAAATCTGGGAAAATTACTGCTGGATATATCCAATCTGATACGGTGACCAGCATTAAACAAATTACTGGTATCATGCAAGTCTATATGCAGTTCATAGACCTGATCTTCGGTCATAAGCACTGTTTTATTGTAGCCGTTTCTGTAACGAGCCCGTAATATCCCTTCCTGAACATTAAATGCGCGTCCATCAGGGTATACATCCACCAACTTGGCAGTAAAGTCTGTATCACGAGCCGACGATGAAACATACAGCACAACTTTTATTGGGCCTGTAACTTCGACTGTTTTGTCCAGTGGCGCGGTCGAATACACCAACACATCCTGTCTTTGTTCCAGCGCAGTCTGATCAAAGGCACCATCCGTCCCTCCCAGGCTTGGCACCGGCGCAGCCGGGTCGTAAATATAATTGTCGGTTAGCTGTTTACCATGCGCCGGCTCAAGTTTAAGCATCCCCGAACTCAGAGAGCGGTTGGCGCTACCATCGCTGTGTAAATAAAATTTTTGGTAACGTGTTTCAGGCAGGGGCCATTGCGATGCTGACCGCCATTGATTTGCGCCCATTAAAAAATAGCGCACTTTGGGCATATCGGTTACACCATTGGCAATATCTTTAAGCCAATAATCGAACCAGTTCAGGTAAATCTGATAGTACGTGAGTCGAGTATCTCCCATGTCCCGATCGCCAACAGCAGACTTTTCAGACATGGCGGCCTCTGAGGCGCAATGACCAAACGGTGAAATAATGGCGAACTGATTATCACGTGCCCGTTGACTTTTCGCATTGCTGCGGAATAAATTGAATAGAGCCAGAGTGTCCGTTGCACCATAGTCAAACCACGAATTGACGTGCAACGCCGGCACATTAAAAGCATCATTGTCATCGACATAATGATGGCGCTGCCAATAAGGGTCGGCCGGGCTGTGAGAGACCATATTTTCAAAGTCGGTGCGCGGCCCACCAAAGTGTTTAATGATATCGACCACAGGTAAATAATTAAACGCTTCTGCTGTATTGAGCTGAGAAGGCTCAGGATAATGTGCAAATTGACCGGATTGGCGACGGTACTGTTGATCACTCATCTCGGGCGGACGCTTGATACGATCTTTTTGTCCCGCATACCAGAACCAGGGCAGCCCGGATTTCAGATCAAATACGCCACCGTCAAAGTAGCCAAACTGCCGATAATTGCCGCGATAAGATCCGGCAGCCGCCTGCGGTATTGCTGCCAGGTGGTTGGGATGACGCTCGGCGGCCAATTGAATCTGGTTTTCTCCCAGATAAGAACAACCATAAGTTCCAATTTTGCCGCTGGACCAGGGCTGGCTGGATAACCATTCAATGGCGTCGTAACCATCCTTGCGATCGGCGGCAGAAACCAGATACTCGCCTTCGGATTCATAGCGGCCACGCACATCCTGCACCGCAACAACATAACCCTGTGCAGCGAAAAAAAGTGCGATTACTGGCCCTTTTTCCTGATCACGAAAACGATTTTTATTGTATGGTGTACGAATCAGGATGACTGGCAGAGGCTTGGTAATACCTTTCGGAGAATAAATATCCGTCGACAGACGAATGCCATCCCGCATCGGTACGAGAACACTTTTTTCCAGTTTGATATTGTGATGTCGAGGGTCTGGATAGGCTTCAGGAAAAGAAATGGAAGAATAAGTATCAATAAACTCATCAGGTGACTGCGAGCTATTTTCGCCCGCAGCAACAGCGCCAGATAAAATAATTAGTGCCCCGCAAACCAGGCCATTTATTTTTTTTGAAAATATCTTCATCTGCCACCCAGACACAATTCCAGTGTTAACAAACCCTACGATAATTCAAACTCCGCTGGCGGTACCACACCGGCCAGGTGACGCAAAAGGTAATCCCAGATTCGCCGTGTCGCATATTTGGACTGGCCATGGCCATCGTTTGGCAACACCAACATATCAAAATCCTTGTTGGCTTTTTGCAATGCCCAAATCATATGAAACGTCAAACCTACCGGGTGCACATCGTCGAGCATACCGTGTACCAGCAAGAGTTTGCCGCGCAATTGGTCTGCGGCATCATATATCAAAGGTTTGGTATTCGACTCACCATCACCGTAATCCGCAAAGGAAGCAGTCAAACGTATGTCTGCGCAGGTATTTGCGGCGATGCCCACTTTGTAAAAACCAGGAAACCCGAGCATTCCGATTAGCGCAGCCGGCGAATTGCCACCATGTACACCTACCCGGTTTACATCCATATACGGGTAGCGACGCGCGAGTTGTTTAATGCCCTCTACACAATCCACCTTGCTGAGGCTGGTACCCCAAAAAGGCGAAGAAGCCATGCCAAACTGTGTATCTCGTTCGTTGTCGAATGAATTATGGCGCAGCCCGTTACCACGGCTGCTGATCATTACTACGACAAATCCCAGTTCCGCCATAGCCGCCGGAGTCAGGTACATCCAGTTGCCAGAATGACTGTTGGAGAATGAACCGATGGGCGTATAGTAATCGTCAGAAAAATCCAGCACCGGGTAAGAGCGCTGTGGCGAAAAACTTGAAGGCCGGAACACCACCCCATAAAGTTCGGTTTTACCATCTGCGGCAGTCAGGCTTACCGGCTCTGGCCACTGCCAGCCGTTTGGCAAGCCAGACACGTCTGCTTTTTCCAGTTCCATTACTACCTTGCCAGTGCGATCCAGCAGCAGACTTACAGGCGATTGATCCACTCGCGATCGGGTGGTAACGACATATTCGCCCGTGGGTGAACCACCCCTGGCCTCAAAGTCGCCATATGAGAGACGACTACGCTGATTGCAAACCACATACTCGTGATTGGTAGAGAGCACTGGTGTCAATTGCCCACTATCGATATTGACCCGGCAAATATCAGAATAGTAAGGGTTGCGGCCATCTATGCGATCCGCGGTCTGTATCCACAATTCTCGACGGACAACATCGAAATGGAGGACATTGCGAACCAGCCATTCACCCGAAGTTATCGCGTTTTTCAACTTACCAGTGGCAATGTCGTATAAATAGAGGTGTGCCCAGCCACTGCGTTCCGAAAACCAGACCACTTCCCTGCCCCCCGGTAGTGGCATCAGCATGGGAGAAAGGTGTGAGAGCGGAACAAAGTTAAAGCGGGTATCACTGTGTTCTTCAATGACTACTCGAGTATTACCGGTGTCAGTATCGAACTCCACCAACCGGGCCTCCAGGGCGCCGCGAGCCAAATCAATAAAGTAAGCATGTCGATTGTCTGGAGACCACCAACCGCGATGGGTGGAAAAATAGCCCTGATATGGTGGCCAGAATACCGGGCAGCCTCGGTAATCCGCCCGTTGCGATTTACCACTCTGTACATCAATGCTTAAAAACTGGTAGAGATCAATATACTCGTCGCCAGGTATTGCTATACGACGCTCGGGATTGATGATTTCTGGCCTCGGATCGTCAGTGTCCGGCGCATAACGCACCAGTGGTGGCCCCACTTTCACGTTGCGGGTGTCCACCTGTAAGGTAAACAATCTTTTGGAATCCGGAGACCACAGGCCCTGGAAAGTTTCCGGTTTTTCCTGTCGTCCGTAAGTGGTGGGCAAACTGGCATATATATTAAAGCGTTCGCCGTCATCGGTCAGTTGGCGCTCTTCACCACTCTGCAAGTCCCGCACCCAGATGTTGTAATCGCGCATAAATGCCGCCGCACGACCATTCGGAGAAACACTCCAGTTGTCGGGATACAGGTCTGTCTGTCGGCAGGTACGGTTGTTGTCGTCATATATCCATTTTTTGTTAAACGCCTCGAAAGTAATTCGAACAGGATCAAGGGTAATCTCAACATCCTTTATTGGCAGCTTAGCTGCAGCAACTGGTTCACCGCTCACTACGGCCAGACAATCAGCCAGCGCCCGGTGATCAAATGCCGCTGTATTGGTAACACGTTTGGCATCCACCAACCTGAAGCTGTGTCCGTCCTGCGCTTCGCGCATATACCAGAAACAGTCGCTTGCACCAACCCAGTGGGGGTATACGGTGGTGTTAAGGGCTACCTTGTCGGAATACATACCGTGAATCAGACGCTCGGCTCGCCGGTAGCGTTCCGCAACTTCATCGTCTTTAACAGGACAGGAGGGAGCAGACTTTCCCTCCGCCCCGGACATGGATTCTGCAATCACCGAATCTGCAATCACTTTGGTGGTAGTAAAACCGGCTCCCGCCAGCAGTGCGGTTCCGGTAGCCCCTTGTAGAAAACGTCGTCTGGAAACCGGCTCAGTTATCTGGTCATTTGTAGATATACTGGCAGCTGATAGATCGGTTTTTGTCATGGGGTTCTCCTGCTGGCGCGGCAAATTGCGTCAATTACGATAACGGCAAGCTACGCATGATGATGATGGCCAGTTTTTATTTCGACCGTATCGGCGTTTGCCGAACAGATGGGAAAATTATACTCAGCAGTGGCGACTATGCTATATATCCAAGGTTATAGGAGCGCCCTTCGGGACAGGTAGTCCACCAATGGGTCGTTTGCACTATCGACTGCGGTGTGAAACAGCACATCTATAAACAGCGAAAATAGTTCCGTTTGCGAACTGACATTCAATTTGGAGTAAATGCTATTGCGGTGTAATTTGACTGTACCGGGAGAAATTCGCATTTGCTGAGCCGTAGATTTTGCCGAATGCCCTTTCAGCAAAAGGTGTAATACTTCACGCTCTTTTTCAGACAACCTGGATTTACCAAAATTGTTCATCGCACGCATAAACCGTTGGTTAGCGATACGGTTTTCGGGTGTTTGCTGTTTTTGGTTCTGCCAGTGCCGCAGCGCCAGGCTCTGCACAACCGGTTCAATATCTTCAAGTATTGAAAGCTCCTTGCCTGAAAACAGCTTTCGATCACTGGCTCGACCCAGAGTGATTGCAATCAGCGAATCCTTTGACAATTTTACAAAAATATTAACCTCATCGCGCAGTTCGCTAAATTTGTAATACGACTGATAGTACTCACTCTGCTTGAAGTGATCTGGAGAGAGTTGTTTTAACGTATATACACCGGATTCACCACCTTCAAGAAAAAACTGATAGAAAGGGTCAAGCAGATAAGGGCCAGCCAGATATTTATTTAAATCGTTATTTCTTTCATTCAATTTCTGATAAAAAATATCTGGCACCTCCTGACGGTGGTATCTGAAAACAATAAAACTGTCCACCGGCACCAGTTCACAAATCGTATCCAGCACGAGCTGCGGGGCCTCCGGAGCTTGCTCCAGATTTAAAAGATCTACTACTCTTTGATTCCAGTCTCGGGATCCGGAAATCATATCTATCCTCTAACATCTACCCTTTGGGCAGCTTCCCGCCAACTCGCTCGCTACACAAACGTCAGTGTACAAACTTCAGCCCCGGTCGCGCCAGCCATATTCGGGCATTACCTCAGGGCCAGGCAAGACAGGCGATTCACCCGCACTCATGGCACGCCAACACCCTACAGCATAATTACCACGACTTGTCGCATTGCACTGCCACACTACCTGTCAAATGGTATACTTTCGGCCACGCCCTGATCACCCATTCATTCCACTAAAGGGCTCTCGTTACAGGGTCTCATATCCTGCCTTTTCAAACCAACTAACGACACAAGCTTTGGAACAACAAGGAACTGAAATCATGAAAAACAAGATCATCAGACTAGCCAGTACTGTTGCCATAACTGCCGCGCTGGCCATACCCGTTTGGGCAGGCGACTTTGATACTGTTGCCGAGAAACTGAAAACCGCTATGGCCTCTGATATAAGAACAGAGCAGGAAGTCGCCAGAGACAAAAACCGCCTACCGGTACAAACACTTGAATTCTTTGGGTTGCGGGACGACATGAAGATCGTTGAGCTGATCCCGGGAGGTGGCTGGTATACCAAGCTGTTGGCACCCGTGATGGCAGAAAACGGTGAATACTATGCTGCGATAGGTGCCGACCGTGCGGTAAAAGGCCTTGCCGGCAAACCGGGCTTCGACAAGGTCAAAGTTACCGGCCAGCAAATTGGCTTTGAACAAAAGGAAAGCGCGCGCTTGTTAACCCTCACCAATGTTGATTTGGGTGTAAAGGGTATGGATATGGTGCTGACTTTTCGCAACTACCACAACTTTGATGCCGAATCGCGCGCTGCCATGAACAAGGCTACGTACAACGCATTGAAACGCGGTGGTATTTACGCGGTAGTCGACCATACTCGCCGCCACATGGAAGGCGATAACCCGGAAAATGCGCGACGTGTAGATCCGGTGATGGCCATTAAGGAGATCCAGGACGCGGGATTTGAACTGGTGGACTACTCTACCCTGCACTATCGGCCCGATGACGAACTGCGCTATGAAGTGGGACGCAAGACCGTAACAGGAAATACCGATCGCTGGACACTTAAATTTCGTAAAAAATAAAATGAGCTGGCCTGCAAACAACACGTTTGGTGTTTGCAGGCTCAGGCAACAAGGAACTTATTGTTTTTTTAACTCAATCCAATAAGGCAGGTAGGTGCCCAGGCGATCGGGCATAGGCTTGGTCAGCGCTACCGCATAACCACTGAGCGATTCGCCGCGAAGCTTGAGTTTGAGATCAATGTTATGCGGGAACAAACTGGCATCGTCCGTTTTAATCTGACCTTGCAGACCGCCGATATTCAATAAACCGTCTCTATCAATTTTTGCATTCCAGATCGATTGCTCAACCCCCTTGCCGACGCGAACCTTAACCTCCTGGCTGCCACCAATTTTAACGGTGACTGGCACATTGCCCTGATAAGTTTCGATGGCACCCTGCCACACTCCACGCAGCCCGCTCTCTTCGGCATAGACTTTACGCTGTTGTTCACCGGGTTCCAGCAGCTCAATAATCTGTTTGGTTATACCACCGGTTACCACGTGCCGACCGGAATTGGTTAACACCGCTATGGCAATGCCCTGTTCTGGCAGCATCGTCAACAGCGTGGATACGCCATCCATACCCCCGGCATGGCCAAAACTGGGGTGGCCAGCGGTTTCCTTGATATGCCAGGCGACACCGTATTCGTTTTTCTCCGGTTTATCACCAAAGCCCGACATTGAGGACGTCGGCTTTAACATCTCGTCGATATTCTTGTTAGACATAATCGACTTTTGCCCCGGCATCGGGTGCTTCAAAAAGAACGAGCCCATCCGTACCAGATCGTGGGCGCTGGCAAAGCTGGCAGCGGCACCGGGGTGGTCGAAGGCAAAAAATGGAATTGGCTCGCCGTTGGTGGAATAGCGCTGCGCTATCTGGCTGCTATCAAAATCTACTGGCCTTTGCCCGCTGCTGTGTTTCATTCCCAGCGGCAGGAATACGTGTTCGCGCATAAAGTCGTTGTAACTTTGGCCAGATACTCGCTCAATAACATAGTTGATAAGGCCAAAAGCGAAGTTGGAGTATTGCCAGACTTCGCCGGGAGCATTTACCAGGTGGCCGTAGCGACGGATACTTTCATCCATCGGCGGTACCGGCACTCCCTTGTCATCGTATATCGGGTGGTATTGGGTGGGC
>JBNKFQ010000087.1:0-8072 GCA_050289385.1 Porticoccaceae bacterium
ATTTTGAAATTCCCTCTGTTGTGGACAAGATTCCAACAGCCATGCGCTGTGAGAAAAGCCTTTGCAGTATTCAATATTGTGTCTCTAATGGCTGTAATTTTTTCCCCGCTGATCTGTGAACAATTCACCCATAAAGAGGGATAGAAGTATTCGCACTGGATTTCGAGTCGAGCCCACATTCGCTTTTGGTAATTTCACACATTTAGCATGCGACTAATTCACTGCCGGGTTCTATGGATCGCCCTATGATGGACAACCATGTCGGGCAGCATGCCTTCACCAACAAGGATTGGGTCATGAAAATTCGTATCTATCTTCCCTTTATTCGCTTTTTACTGGTCATCTCTATTGGACTCACCTTTGGATACCACCTACAAGTGGACAATAGCCAACACATTGAATTGCCAGTCAGCTTACAACCCTCGTTCTGGTAGAGATCACCGTTCGATCAACCCACCTTTTTCTTCGTGAAATAGACGGATGACCTACCCCAATCTCAACTTCAGATTGGCAATAAATCGCCTCAGTATGATATTTTGCTCAAGCACAATTTAGGTGCCCCTCACAATTAAATTATTGAAGGTTTATTGATATGGAATTTTCCGTTCTATTGCGCGCGGCCGCTGTCGCTGCGCTCTCCTTAAGCAGTTATTTGGCCTGCGCTGATGAAATCGACTCGGCTCCCCGAGACCCCAGTCAATCGTGGTTTACCACTGCAACTCTAGAAAAGTTCACTATTGATAAAAAAGCAGCAGCCAAACAAAAAGTCGGAACCGATGCCACGGCACTGGGTTTTGAAGGAGAGTATTTTTTCAATAGCAACTGGTCCACCACCATCGGGATGAGCTTTTTGTTCTATGATGACAAAGCCGGTTTCAGCGAAACCGTTCAAAATACATCGACAAAAGAAATTAAAACGGCCTCATCGGATGCCTCGGCTTTACCCCTTTATGGTGATCTGGGCTACAAGAAATTTATCCGTGGTGAAAAGTCGGAATCCTATCTGACCGCACGACTCGGAATGTCAGTGCTTCTAGACTCCTCGCGTGAAATTGCCAATTGCACGAATTGCACCGAGCAAGATATCGATATTTCTGGCGGAGTTTATGCCACCCTAGGCGCCGGATTCAAAGTTGGCGAAACCTGGGGCATGGGCATCCACTACAAAAATTATTTTTCCGGTGATATTACCAATGTCATTGGCTTTTCAATCACCTGGGGCTATTAATCTGTCTCCTCGGCGCAGCTCCCGGCTGCGCTATCGACTGTTCCGGTCACCCGCTTCAACCCAGATAAAACCAAACCCGCAAGTCTGTTAACCACAAAGAACCTTTTACTGGTGGGCTTTTTTCCGTATCTTATGCGCTTCGCCTCAAACAGCTAATAAGAACGTCTGACTATGTCCAATCGATACACTCCCTGGTGGTTGCCCAGCGCTTTAATTTTGTCTCTGTTGATCAGTGCACTGCTATTTGCCTTGCTGGTAATTCAACGCGCTCAACAAACTGCATCCAGCCACGATGATCAGCCGCAGCTGTCGTCTTCCCAAGAAGTTTTTCACTGGCGCCTAGTCACAACTTGGCCCAAAAAATTCCCCGGCCTCGGCCTTGCACCGGAAAATTTCGCCAATTTGTTGCGTGAAATGAGTGATGGGCGTTTGGATATAACCGTATATGGCGCCAATGAGATCGTCCCAGCTTTGGGCGTTTTCGACGCAGTGTCATCCGGCAGCGTGGAAATGGGGCACGGTGCCGCTTACTACTGGAAAGGTAAAATTCCAGCCTCGTCGTTTTTTACGGCCGTCCCTTTTGGCATGAACGTGCAGGAGTTTAATGGCTGGCTACACTATGGCGGTGGCCTGGAGCTGTGGCGCGAAGTCTATAAACCATTCAATTTAATTCCTTTTGCCGGCGGCAATACCGGCGTGCAAATGGGCGGTTGGTTCAACAAAGAAATCAATTCTGTTGCCGACCTAAAAGGTTTAAAGATGCGCATTCCGGGTTTTGGTGGCGAAGTCTTTACCCGCGCCGGCGGCACGGCGGTGAATATCCCCGGCGGCGAACTTTACACTGCTCTGCAATCCGGTGTTATCGACGCCACCGAATGGGTTGGTCCTTACAACGACCGCGCCTTTGGTTTTCAACAAATTGCTAAATACTACTATTACCCAGGCTGGCATGAACCCGGTCCAGGTTTGGAATTTATCGTCAACAGCAATGTGTTTGCGCGATTGCCTAAAGATTTACAAAAAATGGTGGAAGTGGCCGCACGAGCGGTCAATCAAGATATGCTCGACGAATACACCGCCCGCAACAACGCCGCTCTGACCGAATTATTGAATGATAAAGGGGTAGAATTGCGCCGTTTCCCCGACGACGTACTAGCAACCTTCAACAAGCTAAGCTGGGAAATATACGAAGAAGGCGCCGCCAAAGACGAAACCTTCGCCAAGGTCTACAAATCCTACAAACAATTCTTAGACGGCGCCAAGTCGTACCACAAAATTACCGAACAGAGTTATTACGAAACTCGGTAATACAGCGTAGGAAAGGCGATAGCCGCCTTCCGACACTTGGCTTTACCATTCACATTTACCCCACATTAAGAACGTTAACCAGTGCGGGGCTCGGAAGACGACTCGAGTTTCAGGTCCACCTTTTTTCCGACCTTCAAATATATTTCTACACGTCGTCCGTTCGTTACACGTCGTTCCCTAAACGTCGTCAACGTCATCCGTATCCACTTGGCCGGACATGCGGCGGCGGATGTGGGACCAGCTCATACCGACGGCGAGGACGAAGGCTTGCAGTGCCATGACGGCCCAGACGATGACATTGCTGCGTTCTAAGGTGAGCACGCCCCAGTCAAACAACATCCATAAAATACAGCCGCATACCGCGGCCACAAGGATCAGACCGATAAAACCTAAGGAGCGTAAGGTCGCTCGCAGATAGACAACCCAACCAATGGCGAGTGCTATGCCGGCCAAAGCCATATAGGGGTCGACACTTGGCAATTTCATTTTCAGCCAATGAAAATAAGAATAGCCAGCGGGGTTGTAAGTGGAAAAAACCAAAATTAAAGCGAAAACCAAACGAATTCCAAATCGAGTCCAAGTAAAAGGCTTCATAAACAGCGCTCTTGCAACATATCAGTAAATTAAAAATAACAGGCCTTAGCTGTACCGGATATTAACCCAGAAACCACCGCTGAACGCAAAAAACGCCAGCAACAAAGTGATGCGTTTCAATTCACAGCTACCTTAGGGTTCACGACCACCTAGACGTCATGAGTATTTAGAAGTGTGCACACAGGGAAAATGACTGACCGGCATTGATTAACAGAGTTGTGTTCGCAGATTAATTTTCTACAGCAGCAACCTCCAGTTCCGCTGGTTTGCCTTCCAGTATCTCCAACTGCCCCTCGATCCAATTTTCCACTTCAGTGATCAATTCTTTGCTGGTGCGCCCTTGTGTAGCGATCGGCTCGCCGATGATGACCGTAATCAATCCGGGGTAGCGCAATAAACTATTGATCCGCCAACAGTGACCCGCATTAACGGCCACTGGGATAATATCCACTTCGGCGGCCATGGCGATTTCCGGTCCGCTGCGGGCGTACCTATTTTTTTTGCCTGGCGCCACGCGGGTGCCTTCTGGGAACAGTAAAAGATTAAGGCCACTTTGCAGGCGTTTGACGCCTTCGCGCTTAACTTGTTTTAGCGCCTCGCGGGGGTTACTGCGATCAATGGCGATAGGCTGCAGACCGCGCAGGCCCCAACCGAAAAACGGAATGCGTAACAGCTCCTTTTTTAGCACGGTGGACGCCGGCCAGCAGAGCCCCTGAAGCATTAAGGTTTCCCAGGTACTCTGGTGTTTGCTCAAAACCACCTTGGGTTTATCGCCTTGAGTCAGGTGCTGTCTGCCGATAATGTGAAAGCGCACACCGCAGATCAAACGCAACCAGTAGATCACTACCCAACACCAGGAAATGGTGATTTTATGGCGCAGGCGCGCAGGCACCACCCACAACAACAGCGAGAGGATGCCGTAGACAACGGTAAAGACAAAAGACCCTAAGGCAAATACGGTGGAGCGCAATTTAACGAGCATGAGCGTTATCGCTTTATAATTAAACTTTTGGCAAATTCGGCTAAGTCGTCAAAGATCAACGTATCTTCGCCGTATTTGGGCCACAGCAGTGTGGTGGTTTCGGTTTGAGTGCCGTTGCCAGTGCGCACTAAAACCGGTTGACACCCTTTGGCCCGCGCGGCTTGAATGTCTTTGAGGCTGTCCCCCACCATCATCGCGCCTTGCAAATCCGCACCCAAATCACGCTCTATCGCATCGAGCATACCCGTGCGCGGCTTGCGGCAATCGCAGCCCTCTTCCGGGGCATGAGGGCAGTAAAACACTCCTTCGATTTTGCCGCCCATGGCTGCCACTTCATCACACAAATGCTGATGGATTCGTTCAACTGAAACGGTTGAAAACAGTCCACCGGACAAGCCGGAGAGATTGGTCGCCACCACGATTTTATAGCCGATGCGACTCAGCGCCGCTATGGCCTCCACACTTCCGGGCAGGGGCGCCCAGTCGCTCAGCTCGACGATCAGTTCCTTGCGATTTTCATTGATGACTCCGTCACGATCCAATACGATCCATGGATTCATTTGCTAACCGCGAGTTGGGAGATATCGGCTACCTGCCAGAACAGTTGCCGCAGCTGATCCAACAGCGCTATACGGTTATTGCGCAGAGCCAGGTCATCGGTCATCACCATCACATCATCAAAGAATGTATCCACGGTGATACGCAGTTGAGCTAAACAGGCCAGACCTTCCGCGTATTGACGATCGGCGAATAGCGGTACCACTTGTTTTTGCAAGGCGCCGAGCTCTGTGGCAAGTGCCTGCTCAGAGGCTTCCACTAAGCGCTTTGGGTCAATTGTCTGCGGAATCTCGCCATCAAACTTGGCCAGAATATTACTGACTCGCTTATTGGCCGCAGCTAAGGCTTCAGCTTCAGTCATTTTGTAGAACGCTGCCACAGCGTGCACGCGCTTATCGATATCCAGCGGACAGCTGATGCCTTTGGCGGCAACGGCCTGATACACCTCGGCCGGCACTGAACGCTCTTCATACCAGGAGCGGAAGCGCTCGAGCATATAGTGCAATGCCAAGTCAACGCTGGCCTCGCCTTTCGGCAGAGAGGGATAGAGACTCACAGCCTTTTTCAGCAGTGCCCGCAAATCCAAATCCAATTGTTTTTCCACCAGGATACGCAGCACCGCCAACGAGGCGCGACGCAGGGCAAAGGGATCTTTGGAACCGGTGGGCACCTGACCCAAACCAAAAATACCCGCCAAGGTATCCAGTCGGTCGGCCAGGGCGACGATGGCACCAATGTCCGATGCAGGCAATTGATCGCCGGCAAACTTGGGTAGATATTGCTCCGACATCGCTTTAGCAACCGCTTCCGGCTCGCCGTCATTGCGCGCGTAATACTGGCCGGCGATGCCCTGCATATCCGCAAATTCATAGACCATGGCGGTCGCGAGATCGGCTTTGCTGAACTGACCGGCACGCTCGGCCAAATTCGCATCCACCTTCAATTCGCCAGCAATCCAGCGGCACAACTGGCCAATGCGTTCGGTTTTATCAAATACGGTGCCCAACTGCGCTTGAAACACCACTGTGCGCAATTTTTCGCGGTGTTGCACCAGGCTCGTCTTTTTGTCGGTATTAAAGAAAAACGCGGCGTCGGACAGGCGCGGGCGAATCACTTTCTCATTGCCGGCAATGACCTGCGCGGGATCGGCACTGTTGAGGTTGGACACAGTAATAAAGTGCGGCAGCAACACGCCAGCGGCATCCACCACGTGAAAATACTTTTGGTGTTCTTTCATGGACGAGATTAAGGCTTCCGCGGGCACCTCTAAAAAGCGTTGTTCAAACTGCCCCGCTAAGGCGACCGGCCATTCCACTAGAGCGGTCACTTCGTTGAGCAAATCCGGATCGATAACCGCATGCCCACCAAGCTTTTCCCCTGCGGCGAGTACCTGTTGCTCCACCTTCTGCCGGCGTACACCAAAATCGGCCACCACAAAACCCTGTTCAAGCAACAGTTTTTCATAGGCACTCGCAGTTTCAATACTGAGGGTTTTGTTAGCGTGAAATCGGTGGCCGCGGCTCAGGCGATCGGCGGATAGACCAAGAATTTCGCAGGGAACCACCTGCTCATCAAACAACATCACCAGCCAGTGAACCGGGCGCACAAATTCATTGCGCGAGGCGCCCCAGCGCATGCGCTTATTAATGGGTAATTTAGTTAAGGCATCGGCGATAACACCAGGCAGCAAATCGACTAAGGGCTCGCCTCCGGCTTCACTGTGCACCACAAGTTTGTCGATCTTGCCATCGTTGGCGGTTTGCAATTGCTCAACACTGACTCCGCATTTTTCGGCAAAGCCGATGGCGGCACGCGTTGGTTTACCCTCTGCGTCAACGGCCATTTTGGCTGGCGGACCCCAGGTGCTCACCGACTTGATCGGTGTCAGCTCGGGTAGACCTTCAATGCGCATGGCCAGACGTCGCGGACTGGCGAAGGGCAGGATTTGATCAAAGGCAACGTCCATGGCACTGAGCGCGCTGCCGACTTCGCTCGTAAACGCCTCCACCAAACCCAATAGGGCTGTGGGTGGCAGCTCTTCAGTGCCCAATTCCACTAAAAAGGCATGTGACTGACTCATTGGGCATCTCCTGCTTCTGCTTTTTTCATAACTTCTTCACGCAGGGCGACGGGCGCCAAGGGGAACCCCAAAGCCAGGCGCGCATTAAAATAGGCTTGCGCCACGGCGCGGGCCAGAGTGCGAACGCGGAGGATGTAGCGCTGCCGCTCGGTTACCGAAATGGCCGAACGGGCGTCGAGCAAGTTAAATGCGTGGGAGGCTTTCATTACCATTTCATAAGCTGGCAAGGGCAATTTAGCGGCGATCAACCGCTCACTGGCGGCTTCGCATTCATCAAAGGTCTGCAGCAGAAAATCGGTGTTGGCGTGGTTGAAATTAAAATCGCTCATTTCCACTTCGTTTTGGTGGAAAACATCGCCGTAAGTAACCACGTCACCACTCGGCCCCTTGGTCCACACCAAGTCATAGATGGAGTCTTTGTTTTGCAGATACATGGCGATACGTTCCAGACCGTAGGTGATTTCACCCGAAACCGGAAAACACTCTAAGCCGCCGACCTGTTGAAAATAAGTAAACTGGGTGACTTCCATTCCATTGAGCCACACTTCCCAGCCCAAACCCCAGGCCCCCAAAGTGGGCGATTCCCAGTTGTCCTCAACAAAACGAATATCATGGATTTGAGTGTCAACACCCAGATGTTGTAAGGACTGCAAATAGAGCTCTTGAATATTGCTTGGCGAGGGCTTTAGCAGCACCTGAAATTGATAGTAGTGCTGGAGTCGATTGGGGTTTTCACCGTAGCGACCGTCAGTGGGGCGACGACAGGGTTGCACGTAGGCGGCATTCCAAGTCTCTGGACCAATGGCGCGCAAAAACGTGGCCGGATGAAAAGTACCCGCACCCACCTCCATATCTAAGGGCTGCAGTATGACGCAGCCCTGTTCTGCCCAAAATTGCTGCAAAGCTAAAATCAAGCCTTGAAATGTTGATACGTCGGGTTGGCCTTTGGCCGATTTCGTGGAAGTCACAACAACACACCTGGTTTATTAGGCAATTGGCTCGCCAATATGAATCGAAAGGGCGCAATTATAGCGACTGCAACCAGCCGCGGCCATCGGCATTAAGGTGTTTTCCGGTTTTTCAGCGCAAATTACGAAGATTCGGTTATAAGTTGTACCTGAATCCGTGACATCGAGGCGGATTCAGGTTGTAGACATGATCGCGGATTTCAGCAGCACGACAATTCCACGGCCCTCTCTGTAGCACGGGTCTTTAGTCTTTGTTTTGCCCAGGTGATTGCGTAGAATGCTCCGGCGATGCAGCGAGCACTCGGCTTTTTTTGGCCGAGCGCTCGCTAAAATAACATTTGGGATGAAAAATAA
>JBNKFQ010000088.1:0-1931 GCA_050289385.1 Porticoccaceae bacterium
TTTCCCGGGTAATACCGATGCCGATACGTTGTAGCAATGGCATAAACAGGATCACCGAAGCGGCGCGAATCACCTGTATGCCGATATAGAGTATGCCCAATGCCCCCCAGGCTTCGGCGGAATCAAGCTGGATGCGGGAGGCAATCACAATACCCACCAACAGGAAGATCAAGGTGTTGGCGATATAAGCCATCATTTCCCAGAAGTGGTGAAGAAAATCCGCCACTTCTGGAGAAATACGGGTGCGCCCGATACTGGCAAATAGCAGCGCCAACGTCACGACGGCGACTACGCCGGAAACGTGGAAAGTGCCTTCGGCGATAAAGAACACGAGGTAGGCGGAAGCAATGGAAATAGCGATTTCAATCATTGGATCGTTAAATACGCGCCCGATCCAGCTGATGGCAAGCCAGCCCACGGCCAGACCAATACCCAGGCCCAGAAAAACCACCCAGGCAAAGTCCATGGTGACGGAGAGCAGGTTGAAGTCGGAGCTGGTGGAAGCGGCGAGACTGGCAAAGAGGGTGAAGACCATGATGGCGGTGCCGTCGTTGAGCAGCGACTCGCCCTCGATCAGAGTCTCCAGGCGCTTGCGTTTAATAAAGCCACCACGGCCACGGGGTCCGTGGCGCTAATCAGGGCGCCGAACATCAGCGCCAAGGGCCAGCTCCATTCCCAGGGAAATGTGCCTTTTACCAGCGCGGCTGTTGCGAGGGTGGCAATCAGCAGGCCCGGTACCGCCAGAATGGCAATTTGTGTGAAGATACGGCGAAACAGGTGAACTTCCAGGGAAAAGGCGGATTCAAAAATCAGCGTGGGTAAGAATACGAATAGAATCAGGTGGGGATCGACCTCTGCCACCAGGTTGAGCGTGTTTTTGAAAACCGGAGTGAACTCCAGCCATTGGGCGCGGTTAAGGAATCCGAATAACAGGCCAAGTAGTAAGAGCGCAACGGTATAGGGAATGGTGCTTTTCTTGAGGAGCTGGCGGGTGAATGACCCCACCACCAGCGCCAGGGCGATGAATAGCAGTAACAGGATGCCCGATTCGGATAACATGGGTTCATCGTTGTAGTGGCCTAACCCAAGTTAAGACAATTCCCGGTTTATCCGCAAGCGTAAATTGGGGGGGGGAGGGGGCGGCAATGCCGCATCACAATCTTAATTCAACTTTTGGTTAAAATTTCAAAAAAGATTAGTTTCCGGATTCGCACTAGCGACCCCTTAAATGATTCAATATTTTTTGCATCGACTCATCCACGGTTAAACCGGAGGCAAACAGTAGCTTCATACGCTCCTGACAATCCTGCATCATCTCCTGAAACACGGATTTCTGGATGTCGGTCAGGTTCGTGTTGGTCAAGCAGCCGGTCAATTCTGTCAATAGGTTGTTGATAATTTTATGGGCTTCATTTGTTTGGTATTTGTATTGAATGTCAACATTGGCTATCGCTTTATCCATGCTTTTTATCAAGGTGTCAAGGCTCTTCTTTTGCCTTTCTCTGATTGAGGCATTTTCAATTTTTTCTGCCGCAAAAGACGCTACCGTCATCAGGGATGTTAACGTGTCCTTGATCCTGGTCTGGACGTCAGTTGAGTCGGATTTGAGCTTTACCAGCAGCGATATGTTTTTGAATGCAACCACAAAACCGCTTTTAAGCGGGATTACCCTGTTACTGCCGGAATAGAAAATGTTCCTTAGGTTAGTCCTGTCTTGCGGTGTGAATTTTTTGATGTCGATCGCTTCAATATCGCCAAGTTCGCTGCGTATTTTTACCGCGGCGTACATCCCCAGCTGTTTGACAACGGCAATAATTTCTTTGGCCAATGCATCGAAATCCCGAAGCTGTAAGCATTCAGTGGCAAAGCGTGTAACACACGATTGATCGCCATAGGCCGTCATTGCGTTGTTAAGCATTTCTGACATTTGC
>JBNKFQ010000089.1:0-2111 GCA_050289385.1 Porticoccaceae bacterium
AGTGAAACAGGTTGGATGGATACAGTCCGGGGCCTCCAGGGCCAGCAAACAGCGTGTGCGTATAAAGCGCAAGAGCCGCGCAGCAGGGGCACATCGCCTTGCGTCGGTTGCCCTTTATAAACCAATCACGATTTTTTTTAATAGAGTTTTCGCCGGGCTCATCTATTAGCAGTTGCCCTATTTGAATCAGGCGGCCCTTATTCTGGGCTGCATTCGACTGCAAGAACCGCGGGCCAGAACCAAAAACCGGATCTGGCTTATAGCCTGTTTGTTTCAACCCTGTCGCAAATAACAGCAGCGCGAAGTCAAAATCGGGCCGGCCGCTTTGAATATCCAGCATTGGGCGTTTTATCGCCTCATCGAACGATATGCGCTCAAGGCCTGAGCCTGATAGGGCTGGCACCCATTTATCGGTCAGTAAATTCATATTTTTTCCTCATCAGATTCCAGGAACCCGCCGGGCCGGGGTGAGCCGTTGTCCTCAGCTCTTGAATCCAATATTAGGGAATCTGGCCACACTGTCAACACTAACGGAATCACCCGGACATACACTTGGGGTAGGCCATAAGAAAGGGCAATAAACCGGTAGCGACAGCGCTGTTCAAAGGAGCCGGCCTGCTCGCTGTTCAGCTCAAATTCATGTAGGATGTAGTCCAACAATCTCATGATCTGGCTAAACACACACATATTTGGCCAAATTACTTTTTCTTGTCAATTTTTATCAAAAATAATTCCCAAAGGGAATGCCGTTTTCACTGATTCAATTGTTCGACTTTGTTTCTCATATTTGGGGTTGTGCTCGCGATGTAAGAACTTGGGTGTTGTCGTTTTTCTGCCTCCACTCCTCAACCGTTTCGGTTGAAGGGTTAAGGATCTCCTCTCTTTGAAGCCGATTAAGATAGCGGTTAACAAACATCTCTAAATCCTCACCCCCAATAAATTTATAGTTTGTTTCACCAGAGGCCTCGTTTAAACCTGCTCGAATGACCTTTCCGTATAGTGTGTAAAATTTAATGGTATGCTCTACTGGGTATGAATCTATAGGCCCAGCTCTGCATATAAAGCCAGCCCCCTCCACTTCCTTAGCGGTGCCGTCTTTGATTAATGGGATAACGATATTTTTAAGTGAACGCTCATCAATGCTCTGCAGCATTTAAAGACTCCCCTGTCATCTAGTTAATGGATTCAACCGTCGTAACAGGAGACTATCCATTGGAGGATTAAAGTGAAAGAGAAACCCTGTCTAATTGCCAATTTGCGGTCTTTATGTGGCGTATGCCGATATTAACTAAACACAATTCTTGCGTTTGGCCACCAAACAAACCCCGGAATTTTGACACCACACCACTATATATTGTGTTTTGTCGGTAGGTAGCATGCGCTATTCAGTCAAAACCCATGCTCAATAGACTGAGAGTTGATCGGAAGTGATTTTTGTGAAGGATTTTTCACATCAACATGGAAAAGAGACGCCTAAAGGGTTTTACTGGCATATCCAGCTACTTGAAAACAGTTTTACAGAGGCGTCTCAATGGCTCGAAAGTCTATTATCCGTCCCCTACTCCCGTTCCATTATCATCAACAAAGCGGCACTCCCTTGCCGCCAATTTGTTATCCCCGGCTACAACGCTGACTCGTTTTTCAAATATTCATTCATAGCGTTTTCAATTGTAAGAGCCGCGTTCGTTACCGCTTCTTCCGTGGGATGGATACCATCTATAACGGATTGAAAATTTCCCCAAGGTCGCACGTAGATAAATTCATCAAGCTCTGCGTGTAGGATTGCTTTCAGATATTTTCTCCTGATATCCAGCTCATCCACAGTACTGATCCACGGCATATGATTGTATTCCTGAAAGGTTTTAAGTTGCTCCGATGTCCACCTCGGGAATTCAGTAACGATTGGTACTAATCCATAGGATTGAACTCTTCTGGCGAGAGCGACGAGGCGATTGCCCCAAGCGATGAGATCAATGTAATCACATTTTTTACTTTCGATGAGAGGTACATTAAACGCACCCGGATGTAGGCAATCGTTAGATGTCCCGATTACCACAAATTTGGCGTTTATAGTACCGTCCCGACTAGTTACTCTCGGAATAGCGCGATCG
>JBNKFQ010000090.1:0-8553 GCA_050289385.1 Porticoccaceae bacterium
CAGGCGATCATTAACCTGCCATAGCAGTGTCGCTCGCCCACCCGTAAACTCGCTGGGATTGTCATCTTCTTCCACGGCAACTGTTGTGCCCGTGGATGCCGCCACACTCTCTATATAAGGCGTGCTAACCAGATCCCGAAATCCCGCGTTGTCATAACGATAAGCCGCAACCCTAAGCGCCAACCGGTCCTCGACCAGAGGAATATTAAGCACCCCCACCTGTTTGTTACTCAGGTCACCCGAGTGCGCCATGCTGGAAACACCAATATCGACATGACCTTCAAATTGGTCAAGCTTGGGCGCATTGGGGATATTCCGCACCAGACCACTCATGCTGTTGGCGCCGTAGAGTGTGCCCTGCGGGCCTCGCAATATTTCCACTCGCTCCACATCCACCAACTTGGTGTCTGATCTGAATGTTAATTGCCCAATTGAAAAAGACAATGGCAATTCCCCCAGATACGTGCTGCTGAGATCCCGTGTCCCAAAGCCGCCGTTCAAACCCCGAATGGTCACTGTGCTAAAGCCCGGAGCGAATTCGACATAATTGATATTTGGAACCGATCTCAGGTAATCCCCCCCTACCAAACCCTTCTTGTCGATTTCATCTTCACCCATGGCGGTGATCGACATCGCTGTATCCTGCAAACTGGTTTTACGCTTGGTAGCCGTAACAATCATTTCTTCGATTACCTGATCGTCACCCGCTTCGCGCTCCCTGGCATCTCCAGCCGCTCCGGATTTCGCCGCATCACTGCCCGCCAAAAAAATACTGATCGAACCATCTTCACGCTGGGTGTAATCCAGCCCGGTGCCCGATAGCAACCGACCTAACGCTTGAGATGGTTCCATTTCACCATTTAATGCAACCGCTGTTTTACCGGCAATCAATGGTTGCGGCGCAACAACCAATTTGTTGGATTGTTCAGAAAAGGCAATTAAAGCCAAACCGAGCGGCTGCGCTTCAATAGAGAATTTTTGTGGTTCTTCTGCCCGTAAACTCAGCGAACAGCCAATAGCCAGAAAAGCAGCTACGGCAGAACAACGCCAGCTAATCCGCTGCAATTTTTGAACCGATTTTTTCGTAGTCATATGTATCCCCTCGTTGGATTCAAGTGGTCTTTCCGGGCTGTTGTAGCAGCCACATAGACCAAGACGCGCGCCCCCACCCAAACGACGAGAAATTAATTTTTATTATGGTTTGCTTGTGCGCCCCTTGCCAACCAGGTATATATCCCCGTTGCCACGACGCTGCGCTCGCAAAGGCAAGCTGGCTTCAAGATTATTGATCAGTGCGTCAATTTCGTCAGTACGAAACGCCGCAGTAACGCGCAAATCGGCAAGCGTTTTTTCGGCAATCACAATGTTGCCCTGATAGTAACGATTGGCGTCGTCGATTACATTCGATAAGCTGGCGTCAAAGTACGACAAGCGACCATTGCGCCACGCGCCAATATTTCCTGGCGTAATCGACTGTACAGCCCCCGGCGGGTTAATGCCGTTGATTAGCACTTGCTCTCCAACCCCTACCAGGCGCTCACTGTCTTCGCGCACCATCACCGGTGCTGTAAAATCCGCCCGTCCGGTGGTTTGCGCCACTTTTACACGGCCTTGCTCAACCGCTACCGCAAAACTCCGGGCATTGCCGCGAACATTAAACCGGGTACCCAGTACACGGGCAAAACGGTTATTGTTTACCACCACAAATGGTCGCGATGGATCGGCCTGTACATCAAAAAAAGCCTCGCCATCCAGCAAAGACACTTGCCGTAACCCATTGGTAAACTGGACCTCAATTGTTGTTTTTGCACCCAATATTACGTGGCTACTGTCCGGCAATTCCACTTCGCGGCTTTCGGCAACAGTGGTCGCGTAGTTCAGGGCCGTGATTTTATTTGCTGTATTTTCCGGTAAATAAAAAGTTAGAGACACGGCAATTAACAAAAGCGCAGCTACCGGAACCAGCCACTGCAACCTGAAACCAATTCTTTTTTCGCCAGCACGCGCTCTTGCCAATTGAAGCTTTTCACGCCAGCTCAACTTGTCAAGTGGCTCCAGCTCCGCCAACCCCTGCCATTGTTTCAAATCGCCCCAAAGCATTTCAGCGTTGGAATAAGCTTGCGCGTTGTCGGGGCTGGCGTCGCGCCACTCGGCAAACTCTCGCCACTCAGCCTCGCTCACCGTGCCCTCGTCATCCCCCAGATTCAGGCGCAACAGCCAATGCCGCGCCTCCTCTTCCCTGTTCGAGGGAGCACCGTGACGACTGTTTTGCTGTAACTTGTTCATTCCGCATCCGCTGCCTTGAGGGCAGCCTCCAGTTCGCTAACCGCCCGATAAATATAGGTTTTTACCGTGGTTACTGGCATGTTCATACGCCGCGCGATCTCGGCGGCGGACAAGCCGTGAACCCGGTTCAGCAGCAACACTCGCCGCCGCAACCGGGGCATTTTTTCCAGCGCACGGTAAACAATGGTATAGCGTTCCCTATCTGATATGACGCGCTCGGTACTCAAATCGTCGAGCTGTTCGGCAAAAATCTTATGAGAAGCATCATTGGCATAACTGTCGCTAACCTTTTTGTGTCGCTTGTGCGATATCACGATATTGTGCGCAGTGCGCCACAAAAAGGCCCGAGGGTTTTCAACAGCTCGCGGATCGTCCAGGGCGGCAAATCGGGCAAAGGCCGACTGCGCCACATCTTCCGGCTCGGGTGGGCCCATGCCAAATTGTGACCGAATATGCACGCAGAGGTCGCGCCAGTACCGCTGGTACAGCGCCGCAAAACTGCTCTGCTGATCATTGCGACTATTTTCGTTGGCCAATATCTGCCCTTTTGCCTGAAACACTACACAGGAGTTTAGTACGATTTACTGGTGTACCGTAAATCGGCCGATATCATGTCGCTTGATGCGGGCACGAGTCAAATGAATTAAAAATGGCAGGTAAATAATCGGCCATATCAATGAGGATATGGCCGAATAATAAAGGCAAGTCTCAGTTAAAATTTATATCCGACCTGAAATCCGTAAGTCCTGGGAGTAAGGTACTGAGAAGCCACCACATTGCCAAGAATCGGCGAGCAGGCAAACGGATTGGCGCGAATGTTTTTATTTTCGAGATTTTGTATATACAGGGTTGTAAACCAATGTTGGTCACTACTGCTCCAGGACAAGTGGCAACTTGGGACAGGCACTCAAACCTGGATTCGGTAGCTGGCTTTGAGTACAGATGTTTTCTTAAAAGCGCCTGTCCTTCTTATCTTCTCTTCTTATCTCTTTTCCCATCTTATTTTCCTACTGCATGAACCAAGCGACTGCGATAGTCCTATGGACTATCGCAGATCGACTGTTAATAAATGATCGCTGACTATCGAAATCCGGAATTAAAACCGGTAGCTGAGATTTAATCCGATGGTTCTCGGGCGCAGACGGTAGGCGGCGAGTCTCGTCGGTGTGGTCGAACTAAGCCCATATGAATACGAATTCCGGGTTCCGGGTTTGCCGCCTTCGGCGGAGTTCTAAGTGGCGCGTTTCGAGGTCCGGGTTTCAACCTGGCGCTTCAAAGCGTCCATCAGAATAATCAATTTTGTCCAGAATGGAAATTATCGGGACAAAAATAGGGCAAACAGGCTGCGAGACAAAAAAGTATCGGCCCACCCGCCGACCTTGCTCACCGCCATCCCACCCGCCATCGTACCAACCCAGTTTCTGTCAGCTTGCCGGAACCGACAGACTCCGGACGTTTAATTGGAAAATCTTGACTTAGAGTATACTCTAGCCTTCAAAATATCCTCGATCTAAACTCCGGGCACTGTCAGTCGTGATAATACCGGTCGATTTTTTGGTCACCTGTCTCGAAAACAAGGCTGTCGACTGCTCCAACATCCATGACGAACACACTATCAGGAGAGAGTTGAAATGAATATAAAGAGCGCTGCCCAAAAAACCTCCCTCAGTGTTCATACCATACGTTACTATGACAAGTTGGGTCTGCTGCCCAATGTAAAACGCGCCAGCAATGGCCACAGGGATTTCGGGACGGGGGATATCAAATGGCTTATCTTCATCAGAAAACTCAAATCAACCGGCATGACCATCCAGAATATCAGCCGCTACCTGAATTTGCTCTCTGCCGGGGATCATACAGAAAAGGAACGTCTGCGCATTCTTGAAGAACACCAGGCTTATGCAGAAGAACAGCTGAATATCTGGCGTGGCAAGTTGGAGCTGATCCGCTGGAAGGTAAACTACTATCGCAAGCAACTCAAATCATCAAAGCCATCAAATAAAGCTTGACCTCGAGCATACTCCAACACTCAGACTGCCCTCGAGTGTGGCCGTTTTACAACCGCCGCAGCCGGAGGCTCTGTCCGGATTATTACCCGATTCGTCTCCGCAGCAGTAACATCCGCTAATTACACGTTAATTTTTTCGAGGTCGGAATGATACCTGAACACACTACGGCAAATAGCTCTCACTTTGACGAATCACACCTGTTCGCCCGCAACACCAAACTAAAAACTCGACGTGCCATTGCGGCCGAAGGTTGCTACATTATCGATTCAAACGGCAAACGTTTTCTGGACGGCTCCGGCGGAGCGGCTGTCAGCGCATTTGGTCACAACCATCCAACAATTTTAGCTGCGATTAGGAAGCAGCTCGACGGTGTGATCGACACACACAACCTGTTCTTTACTACAGACTCCCAGCAGAAATTATCTCAACATCTCTACGACTTGAGCAATGGACATCTTGCGCGAACTGTGTTCTGTTCCAGTGGGTCGGAGGCTGTCGAGGTCGCCATAAAGCTCGCCCGCCAATACCATCTCGAACGTGGGGAGCCGGACAGAATTCACGTTATCAGCCGCGAAAAATCCTATCACGGAAACACCATCGGCGCCCTATCGGTCAGTGATGTGTCACGTGGTCCAATGTTCGAGCCTTATCTTTGGCCCAACATCCGAATACCGGCATTTTTCCCTTATCGTTACCGGCAAAATGGCGAGTTGCCTGAGCAATACGGCTTGCGCTGCGCCAACGCTTTGGAAGACGCCATCATCCATCTTGGCCCCAACACAGTTTCTGCGGTTATTATCGAAACCGTTGTCGGCTCGACGCTTGGCGCCGTACCCACGCCAGCGAACTACCTGAAGCGCATTCGTGAAATCTGTGATCAATATGGGGTGCTCTTGATACTGGATGAAGTGATGTGTGGTGCTGGCCGCACGGGAACCTTTTTCGCTTATGAGCAGGAATTGGCCCGCCCGGATATTCTCACCCTGGCCAAGGGCCTGACCGGCGGCCATATTCCCCTAAGCGCCATCTGTACAACCGAAGCCGTCCACCAGGCTGTCGCGCAAGGCAGTGGCCTGCTAGGGAGTAATCACACCTATATGGGACACCCCCTGGCGTGCGCCGCGGGTCTTGGTGTTATGGAGATTGTTCGCAATACGGATCTGCTCGACACCGTCACGCCAAAGGGAAAGCGTCTTATGCAGGCGTTGCGTGAACGTTTCAGCGATCACCCACACGTCGATTACATCCGCGGCCGTGGTTTGTTTTTGGGCATTGAGCTGGTTTTGGACAGAGCAACCAGAGAACCGTTTCCGCCCGACCTCAATCTGTCGCAACGGGTTCGTCAACAGGCTTTTGATCTGGGTTTGATTTGCTGGACAAATCAGGGCTCTGCTGACAATGGTGGCGATTTTGTACTGCTGGCTCCGCCCTACATCATTACAGGCAATCAAATTGATGAACTGGTGGAGTTATTGGCACGCGCGATCGATCAAGCTATCCCTGAACTAAAAAATCATAAGGGTACCTCTAAAAATTCAATTTTACCTATGAATACATAAGGGTCTAACTATCGCGGTAGTGCGGTCAATTCACCTGTATCACCCTTAAATATTCGAAATTCACCAGGGTCTGTAAACAAATCTCCTTGTACGCGCTTGCGATATTCTGGACCAGCACCACGCCACTTGGCTGGGACATGAAATCCGATAGTGTGTTTAGCCGATATGAAGTCAGATATGATTTCTCGCCCTGCAGGCCCCGAATAAAACCAAAACGGTACAAAGGCAACATCCACAGGCTGAAAGAAGTTTTTAAGTGGTTTGAACCAGCGTTGCTCCGCTACAGAGTCACCAAAATGCGCAACAGTTGTACCATCTCCAATTGCCACTCTAAAGACTAAATTCTCGATATCTTGATTTCGGGGACCTCCTGAATGGGGGATTGCGGCCACCGCCACGGAGAAACCTTCAATACTAATGCTAATTGGGCGCTCACCAGGGGACAAGTCCACACGCCTCAGTTGTGTATTTATATCGACTCCTCCATTTTGAAGCACAGCATCAATCACTTGTCCCGGAGCCAGCAAATGAACATTAGGGTGTTGACGCAAATAGTCTAGCGTTGGGCCTGGTGAAAAATGATCTCCATGTATATGAGAAACAAAAACCAGGGAAACATTATCGTATGGAGACTCGGCAGCTAGTAATGCGTCTTTTGTGTTTTCTTCCAATAACTGGTACTGGCCATGATCGTTCGAGTAGAAAGCGTCAAAAAGCACAGATTTAGCGCCGTGGCTAAAGTGAACTGCCTCATTCCCCAAGTATTGTACTTTAGACTCGATATCGTGTGCTGAGGCGAATGAGCAAGATAAGAATATGACTAGCATTGCTCTTTGACTAAGTTGCATCATAGTTTTCCTTTTTAAGCTGGTCGAGCCGACACTTACATACTGAACTGGCCCTTATAATTCAAAAGCATAATCTAAGGAACCTCTGAACAATCAATCAAGATTACTCAAAAACTCTGTTTTTCCCAGTATTATTACGCCAAAATCAGTGCAAACTCACCCGTAAAATTGACTTCTTTGCGTCTGGATTCTGCCATTTGGCAAATTCCAGACGTACTTGCCCTATGCGGGCAACATCTTTTTACAAATTATCAGGTTCGTAAAGGCTGACAACGTGGCCAGGCGATTGGTGTTCTTATCCAGACCCCGGTATCTCACTTTGTCGTAACCAAACTGGCGCTTGATGATTCGGATCGGGTGCTCCACTTTGGCCCGCACACTTGCCTTCGCCTTTTCAAGGGACAGCTCAATACTGTTCATTGTTTTACGCTTCCCGAGACGAGCGGCAATTTCCCATTCAATCTCTTTGTTCTTGTGTTCATCCCGCTTTTCTACGCCAAGGTAACCCGCATCTCCGTAACAGGTAGACTCTTCCCCGTGAAGCAGCTGTTCTGTTTGCGAGATGTCATGGGCATTGGCCGCTGTGGTTTCCATGCTGTGAATGACCCCAAACGTTTCATCGACACCTATGTGCATCTTCATGCCAAAGTGCCACTCATTGCCTTTCCTGGTTTGGTGCATTTCCGGATCACGCTTTTTCTCTTTGTTTTTGGTGGACGTGGGTGCTGAAATGATCGTAGCGTCCACGATCGTACCTTCTCTCAGAAGAAGGCCGTTGCGCTCCAGGTATTTGTTCACTTCTTTCAGTAACGCTTTACCTAACCGCTGCTTTTCAAGCAGGTGACGAAAATTCAAAATGGTGGTTTCATCCGGTATCGGGCCGGTCAGACGTAACCCGGCAAAACGGCGCTTGGACTCAATCTCATAAAGTGCATCTTCCATGGCCGGGTCGCTGAGGTTGTAACACAACTGCATGCAATGAACCCGAAGCATGACAGATAATGGATAGGGCCTGCGACCATTGCCCGGTTTCGGGTAATGCCGGGCGATTTTCCTTTCCAGCTGTTTCCAGGGAATTAATTCGCCCATCTGCTTCAAAAACTTTTCCCGGCGGGTTTGAGGTGTTGAGGAGGATGAGCGCAGATAACCATCGGGGCCAGGAAGAAAAAACTTCCATCAACAGGCCGGATATATGAGAGCAATGATTTTCTCTCACAATCAATGATCAAATGTCTTGCAAACGGAGTGGGTCCATATATGCCCTTAGAGACCCAATTTGAGTACTAAAAACAGGCGTTTAAGCGTACTAAACAGTGCAAATTTGAGTGGAATTTCATTTGAATCAGAAACTTGGTTAAGTGCGACCCCATCGGTCCCACACAAATTCCCTGGCGACAAATTAGTGGCTTTCGGAATATCCTGGTGCACAATTACCTGGGCAATATTGATGTGGAAACTGTCGCAAATGTGCTGCAAGTTCATCTGCCTCCTCTGAAAAAGGCGATTTCCCTGATGCTGGAACAAATAATTCCTGAGTCGTAATGAATTGGCGCCGAGCGACAGGATGTCGACCGGCTATGTCAGCGCAACATAACCGGTAGAGGCGTACATAAAATTACCTGTTAAAAATGATACTTGACATCTACGCCGAGTTCGCGAGGCGACAGTCGCCACACGCCGCCCCCATCCTGATAGATAATCGCGTCTTCGCCGGTGAGGTTTTTGCCAAAGACCTGCACGGAGACTTGCTCAAAATCCATACCTGCCCTCAGACTCCACTGTCCATAGGCCCCTGTTTTGGGAAAAAACCGGGTAACATCCGGGTAAGATCCACCAGAGAACGTGTAGTCC
>JBNKFQ010000091.1:0-4701 GCA_050289385.1 Porticoccaceae bacterium
AACCTGCTCTCGCAAGTGTGGCACTGGTTAAAGCACAACCAGCTCACGCGGGAAAAACTCAGGGAACTGCGCGAGTCGTCTCCATTGGGCAAGGTACTGGCAGCCGGTTTGGGAAATTCCGGGCACGGGCGCGAGGTGATGAAAGACAGCATTGAGGAAGCCGCCAATCAGGTGGTGCACGAGCTGGAACGTTTTCTGTCCATTCTCGGCACCATTGCCGCTATCGCACCTCTGTTGGGCTTGCTGGGTACTGTTATTGGCATGATCAAGGTATTTAGCGCGATTATGCTGGAGGGCACTGGCAATGCCGGAGTGCTGGCCGGTGGTATTTCCGAAGCTCTGATTACAACGGCTGCCGGGTTGTCGGTGGCGATTCCCGCGCTGATGGCGCACCGCTACTTTGAACGTCAACTGGACAGCCTGGTGGTGGATATGGAAGGGCAGGCCGTTATGCTGGTGGATGCCTTGCACGGCGACCGTCTGATTCGCGCTGAAGAGAGTGCGCAGTCGTGAAGTTCAAGCGCAAGCGCAGCAAGGATCAGGGTATTAATCTGACCCCCATGATAGACGTCGTGTTTTTGTTGCTGATTTTTTTCATGGTGTCTACAACTTTTACCAAAGAAACCCATTTGCAGGTGGAGCTGCCGCAAGCAGATGGTGAGCAGGCAGAAGCGCAACCGGAAAGCATGGAAATCCTGGTGGCTCGGGACGGCAGCTACAGTATTAATGGTAAAGCTCTTGTAAATCGCAAGGTCGACACTTTGATAGCCGCATTAAAAGATACAGCCACGGGCAATACTGACATTCCTTTGGTGATAACCGCCGATGCCAACGCAAGTCATCAGTCTGTGGTGACGGCGATGGATGCCGCTGGTCGCGCCGGGTTTGTTCACTTGAGCATTACCACGCGCCGTCCTGAATCTCCGGATAGCGAGCACAAATGACACACGAGCAAGCAGTTAAGGCTGACATGGGTTTGTACTGGCGCTTGCTGTCCTATGTGCGCCCGTACAAGGCTGCATTTTTACTCAGTATTTTGGGCTGGCTGCTGTATTCAGCCATGCAGATTGCGTTTATCGATGTGTTGCAATATATCGTGCGCCTGGTGCGAGAGCTGGGTGGCGGTGTGGTCGATGCCGGTGGCCCGGTGGTGGACGCCGGTGTTACCGCCAGATTGGTGTCGATGTATCTCGGCGACAATGCCATTGAGTCCGGTCGCCTGATTATTCCCCTGTTGCTGGTATTTATTGCGCTGTTGCGCGGCATCGGCTTTTTTGTGGGGTCCTATTTTATTGCCTGGGTGTCATCGTGGCTGGTGCACAATTTGCGCACAGATCTGTTTAACAAAATGACGCGATTACCCAGCGTCTATTTTGACCGGAATATGTCGGGCCATCTGGTGTCTCGTATTACCTTTCATGTTGAGCAGGTTACCGGGGCGGCGACAGAGTCTGTCAAAACCCTGATAAGCGAGGGTTTTACGGTAATCGGCTTTCTCTCCTACATGATCTGGGTGAGCTGGAAGCTGACTCTCCTGTTTTTGATTATCCTGCCCATTATTGCGTTTGTGGTGACCGTGGTTGGACGTCGATTTCGCCGTATAAGCCAGCGTATACAAACGGCAATGGGGGATGTCACTCACGTATCGCAAGAGGCGGTATCCGGTTTTCCTGTCATGCGTATTTTTGGCGGCGAGCAATACGAACGTGATCGCATGCTCAGGGCCAGCACCGCCAATCGTCGTCAGGCTCTCAAAATGGCGGCGACAGAAGGGGTGAGCAGTCCCGTTATTCAAATGCTGATTTCTGTGGTGTTGTCGGTGTTGATCTTTTTTGCTCTCGAACCGCGTATGATTCAGGAGCTCAGTGTCGAGAATTTTGTTGCCTACCTCACTGCGGCGGGGGCCCTGACTCGACCCATTCGCCGTCTCAGTGGCATCAATGCAGTTATTCAAAAAGGCCTGGCGGCGGCCCAGGTTATTTTTCACACCATGGACGCAGACGAGGAAAAAGACACCGGCACGGTGGCAAAAGATCGTGTCCAGGGTGATTTCAGTTTCAGGGATGTGGGGTTCAGCTACGATGGTGGCAAAACAAACGTATTGTCGTCGGTCAGTTTTGATGTATCTGCCGGTGAAACGGTAGCACTGGTAGGCGCATCCGGCGGCGGCAAAAGCACGCTGGTCAATCTGATTCCACGTTTTTACAGCCATATGGAAGGCAAGATCCTGCTGGACGGAATAGACATAAATGACTATCAACTGGGCAACCTGCGCAGCCATATATCGCTGGTTAGCCAGCAGGTTGTACTGTTTAACGATACCGTTTTTAACAACATTGCCTACGGCGCTCTGGCAGATGCGGCGCCGGAAAAAGTGCGGGATGCCGCACGGGCCGCCCATGCTCTGGAATTTATTGAGAAGCTGAACAACGGTTTTGACACAATTGTGGGCGACAACGGTGTGATGTTGTCTGGCGGGCAGCGCCAGAGAATAGCCATTGCACGGGCACTGTTAAAAGAGGCGCCCATTCTGATTCTGGACGAGGCGACCTCTGCTCTGGATACAGAATCCGAAGGACATATTCAGGCCGCACTCGAAGAGTTGATGAAAAACCGTACCACTTTCGTGATCGCCCATCGTCTCAGCACAATAGAAAACGCCGATCGAATTCTCGTCATGAATGAGGGCCGTATTGTCGAACAGGGCAAGCACGCTCAGTTGCTCGCCGCCAATGGTTGGTATACCCAGCTGCATCGCAAGGGCCTGGAGGCAAAGGACACAGGGCCCAATGAGCTGGTCGATTAATCGAGTCTGGTACAAGCGAGGTTGGCTGAGCGGGTTATTGTTGCCGCTGGCGTGGTTGTTTGCCGGCGTCACTGCACTGCGACGCCGTCGCCAGATAAAACAAAGCCGGCACCAACAACTGCCTGTGCCCGTGATTGTGGTGGGCAATATTTCTGTGGGTGGCACCGGTAAAACGCCACTACTTATCAAACTGGTGAGAGTATTCCGCAACGCCGGTTACACTCCTGGCGTGGTCAGTCGCGGGTACGGTGGCAACGCCGATAATTACCCCTTGCTGGTCAATCCTGATACTTCGCCGGACAGTGCCGGCGATGAGCCGGTATTAATCGCCCAACAATGCCAGTGCCCGGTAGTGGTGGACCCCGATCGCCTGCGCGCGGCACGCTACCTGTGTGAATACTCGAATTGCGATCTGATTTTAAGCGACGACGGTTTGCAACATTATCGATTGCCCAGAAATATAGAAATTGCCGTGGTGGACGGTCAGCGCCTGTTCGGCAACGGGCGACTGTTGCCAGCGGGGCCACTGAGAGAGCCGGTCAAGCGTTTGTGGCAAGCAGACTATGTTGTGGTAAATGGTGGTGACCCTCTTGCTGGACACCCTTCGAGCTATTCTATATCTCTGGAGCCGCAAACGGTTTTACGCCATGTAACTACCGGAGAGGTGATCGCAGTTCGAGACTGGAAGTTTTCCGATCGCGCGATTCATGCCGTCGCCGGTATCGGCAACCCGCAGCGATTTGCCGATACCTTGTCGAATTTCGGGTTTGATGTGGAGCTGCACCCGTTCCCGGACCACCATCGCTTCAGCGCGCAAGATTTTTGTTTTGAGGACACCAGGCCGGTATTCATGACAGCCAAGGACGCCGTAAAATGCCGGGGTATTGGTGAAATCGATGGCTGGGTACTGGATGTGGAAGCCCAGGTGCCTGCCAGCATGCTTGATTCACTGGTGCAAAAAGTAAAATTTGTTTCTGAAAAAAGTTAATTAATTTTGTAGAAAAGTATCATAAGAGGTTGTTATTTTGAGTTTTTCTGTTGTTATTCCAGCGCGATATGCATCCACGCGATTACCGGGCAAGCCGTTGCGGGACCTCGCTGGCAAAATCATGATTCAGCGGGTTTACGAAAGAGCTCAGCGCAGTGATGCGGAGCGGGTAGTGGTGGCTACCGATGACAAGCGAATTGCGGATGCGGTTACAGCGTTTGGCGGCGAAGTTTGTCTGACCTCGGAGCAACACCCGTCGGGGACGGATCGCTTGCAGGAAGTTGCCGACAAGCTGGGTTTTGACGATGATCACATCGTGGTCAATGTGCAGGGCGATGAGCCCCTCATTCCCCCCGAAGTCATTGACCAGGTTGCCAGCAATCTGGCGCAGGTGTCGGCAGCAGGTGTGGCAACGTTGTGCGAACCGATCACCTCTGCACAAGACTTCCTGAACCCCAACGCAGTGAAAGTTGTTGTTGATGAAAATGATATGGCCCAGTATTTCAGCCGTGCTCCGATCCCCTGGCCCAGAGACCATTTTGCTTTGGATTCTGACACCCTGCCGGAAGGGTTTGAGGCAGCGAGGCATATTGGTATTTATGCCTATCGCGTCGCGCGCCTGGCAGAGTTCGTGCAGTGGCCGGCAGCGCCCACAGAAGCTGTGGAAGCACTCGAACAGTTGCGGTTTTTGTGGCATGGCGTACCGGTTCATGTCGGCAAGGCAATTGCCCAGGTGCCGGGAGGTGTAGACACTCGGGAAGACCTGAAAAGAGTCATCGGATTGCTGGGGTCATGATGGCAAGCCGGCGGTCGCAGAGGGCGGTATGAGCAAAATAGAATACTCCGGCGCTTGTCGATGTGACAATGTGACGCTCGTGTTTACAACCGGGCTGGAGCCGCGATCACT
>JBNKFQ010000092.1:0-9918 GCA_050289385.1 Porticoccaceae bacterium
GGAAAAGGCGACCAGCTTCTCGTGATGGCAGCTTTCGCAACGTACCCGCAGGAACCCGTGTTCCAGGCGACCGCAGCGGAGGTAATCCTCAAATTCCCGCTGAACGTAGGCAGGCAGGGGTTGCCCTTGCTCCTCAAGGTGTGCCTTGAAGGCCGGGCAGTAATGTTCCACCAAGGGGTAGAGCAGCGTTTGTTCCGGCTGGTGGCGCTGGTGTTCCAGGGTGGATGAAGCAGAAAAAGTGGCGTTCCCTGCCGGGAGCATGGTGCTGTCCGATAACTGTTTATATGTACAGTTATGACAACTGGCTGGCATGTCGCAAACGTCATTAGCCCGACTTTCGCAATACGCGGGGTAGTCGAAAGTTAAGTCCCAAAGGAAGCAAAGAAAATTTGTTTTACATGGGTATAATTATGCGTGTTAGCCCCTTTATCAGTAATAAAAAGGATTTCGAGGCGCCCGTCTGGTGTCGTTGCGAAAACGCCGGCATAGTGGCCCTATGTCAAGTTTTCGCAACGGCGCCAGGTGGGATGGATCGGAGGCCCCCTCTAATTACTGGTAAAGGGGCCGGACGTTATTTCGTGCACGTTCCTAATCAGCTTCCAGCCTGAACTTATAACACACTTATAAAAAATAGAGTGTTCACGAAATCGAGTGAAAAGTGGGTGAAAAATTAATATTCTCAGTGAAAGGGAAGAAAAACAGGTATTAAAAACAAAACAATCGACGAATATAACAGCGATATCGGCAGCCCAATTTTAACAAAGTCCAGCGTATGATATCGCCCAGTATTAAACACCATTAAATTAGTCTGATAACCATAGGGCGTAATAAAACTGGCACTGGCCGCGAAAGCGACAGCCATAATAAAGGGCGTGATATTCAAATCCAGCCCTTGCGCTACCCCATAGGCAATGGGAAAAGACAACGCGGCGGCGGCGTTGTTGGTAACCAGCTCCGTCAATATCAACGTAAAAGCATAGACCAATACCAACGCCACAAAGGGTGACTGGCCGTCGATATACAATTTCAGCCATTCGGCCGTGACTGAAATCAGGCCCGAGTGCACCAAGGCCGTAGCCATAGACAGTGCACCGACTATAGTCACCCACAGATCAAAGGGAATGCGCTGCTTTAATTCATTTGCCGACAGGGTATTGGTGAGGGTGAGAAGAGCCAGGTAATAAAATATATTCTCAAAGATCGGCGCTATTTGCAGCACCGTGGCAGCTATGGCGGCGAGAAAACCGCCGACGGCTGCAACTTCCTGAAAATGGGTCAGATTCCGGACCAGGTTGATTTCAGAAAGAATAAAAAAGTTTCGATAGAGGTTGTTTTTTTTAATAAACTCATCGCCTATCGCCAATATAAGGTCATCCCCAGCCTGCAGCGTCAGTTCTCCCAGTTTCCCCGATAGTTCTTCACCGTGCCGGCGTATAGCGACAACGGCGGCATCGAAAAGTGAACGAAAACCAACGGATTTCAACGTTTTCCCTATCAGCATCGAGTGGTTGGTAATCACCACTTCTTTTAAGTTTTGTGCGAGAAAACCATTGCTGTTGGCAAATGTCACGAGTCCTTTAAATTGATCCAACTGATGGATATCGTGAATATCGCCGGAAAATATCAGCTTATCATCCGGCTGAATAACCTCAGTGGGCCTGGCCGGGCTAATCAGCGACCCGCTGCGGACTATTTCCACCAAAAACAGCGAACCCAGGTGCCGCAATCCATTCTCTTCGATGGTTTTTCCACAGAGTGGGGAATCAAGCTCAACCTCGGTTTCAATAAAATAGGGCGGTTTCTCGTTAACTTCTGTTACCCGGCTTGGCAGCAACGGTGACAATAAAAACAACAACAGACCGCAACTGAAAAACACGGAAAGACCAAATAAGGAAAAATCGAAAAATTCAAAGGGTGCTTCCCCTTCATTCAATAACAGGCTGTTGAGAATCAAATTGGTGGATGTTCCGATCAGGGTAATGGTGCCACCTAAAATCGCTGCATAGGAAAGCGGAATCAGCAAGCGTGACGCGGGGTGGTGAGGGTTGGCCTTAACAACACTGATTAACGTGGCGACAACGGCAGTATTATTCATAAAGGCAGAGCTTAAACCTGACACCAGATAAACACGTATAAAAGAGAAACAATAGTGGCGGTCAATCAAAGAGCGCCCGAGTTTTTTCAGCAGCTGTGTTTTTTCAATCGCCGCGGAAGCGACCAGAATCAGCAACAAAGTGATGACACCGGTATTGATGGAATTTTCCAGCACCTCGCGAAAGGAAATGGTCTGGGTTACCACCAGGGCCACCAAAGCGCTGGAAAATAGAAACACAGGGCGTTTATTTGTAAAAATAAGCGACCCGATGAGGATAACAAAAATGCTGAGAACGAAAAATCGTTGTGTATCCATAGACGCTTATTTCAAATTGATAAACCCGGACAAGCAGTTTTTTACGTTAATCCGGAAAATACCTGTCGATAAGTTTATGTAACTCGGCTTTGAAACCCTTAATATCGACAAGACTGGAGACTTCGGCCTGGATGTTTTCCCGCGCAGGTTCAATAATCATCCCCGCGCCGACGGTTACATTGGAAATACGGTCAATGATTATAAATGACCCCGTTCCTTTATTGGTGGCATAACGGTCAAAAGTGACCTTCTGTGTAAGCTGAATATCACACACAGCGATTTCATTTAACTTCAGGTGATCAGTGCTTTGCCGCTCCAGCGTGTTGACATCGATCCTGGATTCGACCGCCTGAATATAGCCCGAGGTAAACATAGTCGCCAGCTTAATATGATACTGCTTATGAGGCTGCAATAACTCTTCCGCCATCCACACGACATAGGCTTTAAACCCATCAGACTGCAGGGGGAGATCGTCTTCTTTAACAATCATATCGCCCCGGCTGATATCAATTTCATCCTCCAACGTCAAGGTAACCGCTTGCGAAGGGCCGGCGATATCCAACTCCCCATCAAAGGTTGAAATAGTTTTAATGCGGGATGTCTTTCCCGAAGGCAGGGTCATAATCGGGTCGCCGGGTTGAATAACCCCGGACAGAATGCTACCGCTAAACCCCCTGAAATTGTGATTGGGACGGTTGACGTATTGAACCGGAAAACGAAAATTCTCAAGATTGTGGTCCCGGGTGATTTCAACCGTCTCCAACAGACTGATCAGTGTATCCCCCGTATACCAGGGCATGGCGCTTCCGGATTCCACCACATTGTCGCCTTTTAGTGCTGAAATCGGTACGAAAGCCATATCCAAAATATTCAACTGAGAGGCGAAAGCCTGATAATCGGCTTTTATCCGTTCAAAAACCGAGCGTGAATAGCCGACCAAATCCATCTTATTGACAGCGACTATAGTATGCCGAATGCCCAACAGAGACACGATAAAACTATGGCGCCTGGTTTGTTCCAGTACGCCGCGCCGAGCGTCGATAAGAATAATCGCCAGGTCCGCTGTCGACGCACCCGTGGCCATATTGCGGGTATATTGTTCATGCCCAGGGGTGTCGGCAATAATAAACTTGCGTTTATCCGTGGTGAAATAGCGATAGGCAACATCAATAGTGATTCCCTGTTCCCTTTCCGACTGCAGGCCATCGACCAACAGGGCCAGGTCAATCGCTTCTCCTGTGGTGCCCATTTTCTTGCTGTCTTGAGTGACCGATGCGAGTTGATCCTCGAAAATTGTTTTGGAATCGTGCAACAGGCGCCCGATCAAGGTGCTTTTACCGTCGTCGACACTGCCACAGGTAATAAACCTCAGCAGATCATTTTGCTGGTACCGATCCAGGTAATCAAGAATATTGGTTTGAGTCTCAGTGTAGTTATTTGTCACACAGATATCCTTTTTCCCTGAGCTGAGAAAAAATATTCTCCGCTGCCTGCTCGGCGGTCGTTTTACGGGTGTCAATGCGAATTTCCGCCGCCAGAGGGGCTTCATAGCTCGAGTCGATACCGGTAAAGTATTTAATCACGCCATTGCGCGCTTTCGAATACAACCCCTTTGGGTCTCTTTTAACACACTCCTCCAACGGCGTATCGACAAAAATTTCCACAAACTCATCCTTCCCCACCAATTTGCGCGCCCTTTCCCTATCCTCCCGAAAAGGAGAAATAAACGCCGTCAACACGATGAGCCCGGCGTCGACAAACAACTTCGACACTTCCGCAATTCTGCGAATATTTTCGATACGGTCATCGTTGGAAAAATAGAGATCACAGCAGAGTCCGTGCCTGATATTATCACCGTCCAGTAAATAGGTGTGGCCACCGGCCAGGGCAATTTTCTCCTCCAATATGCCCGCGATAGTGGATTTTCCAGAGCCACTGAATCCGGTAAACCACAGCACGCAGGGTTTCTGATTTTTCGCTTCACTTCTTTTCTGTTTGGAAATTCTATGATGATGCCATACGATATTGTCGTTCATTAGAAATACCCTTCAGCCTTTTTACGTTCCATAGAGCCGGACTGATCGCTATCAATGACCCGCCCCTGTCGCTCAGAGGTTTTGGTTAACAGCATTTCTTGAATAATCTCGGGAAGCGTGCTGGCCGTTGAAGAAATAGCCCCGGTCAAGGGATAACAACCCAAAGTTCGGAAGCGAATAAGCTCCTGCTTCGGGACCTCACCGTCCTCTAAGGGCATGCGATCATCGTCAACCATGATTTTAACGCTGTCCCGCTCAACAACCGGTCGCCGTGCGGAAAAATATAAAGGAACAATCTCAATATTTTCCAGGTATATATATTGCCACACATCCAACTCGGTCCAGTTGGATAAGGGAAACACGCGAATGGATTCCCCTTTGTTAATTCGGCCGTTAAAAATATTCCAAAGCTCGGGCCGCTGATTTTTCGGATCCCAGCGGTGGTTGGCGTCCCGAAATGAATAGACCCGTTCTTTAGCGCGTGACTTTTCTTCATCCCTTCTGGCGCCGCCAATAGCGGCGTCAAACTTATATTTGCTTAACGCCTGTTTTAATGCCTGGGTTTTCATTATGTCGGTATGGGTTGCGCTGCCGTGTTTGAAGGGGCTGATTCCCATCGCCAGGCCTTCCGGGTTTTTATAGACAATCAAATCCAAACCCAGCTTTTTCGCGGCGTTGTCCCGAAACGCTATCATTTCCCTGAACTTCCAATTGGTATCGACGTGGAGCAGGGGGAAGGGGATTTTTCCGGGGTGGAAGGCCTTTCGCGCTAAGTGTAATAAGACGGAGGAATCTTTCCCTATGGAATAGAGCATAACCGGGTTGTCAAATTCCGCGGCAACCTCGCGAAATATATAGATGCTCTCCGCTTCGAGTAGCTCGAGATGAGTTAGTTTTTTGGGGAGTAACTTCATTTATACCTCACTTGGGGAGATGCGGCGGATTGATATCAATACATAGTTTGGGGGTATGGTTTGGATGCGTAGTTTACGTGGATAGTCTGGTTCGATGTGTTCATTCCTATATTCGGGGACGATAAATCTTTAAGTTTTGAAAGCCATATATAGATGTCACTATTTTAACGTCAAAAAAGGAACAGTAAATTGAGCAGAATATAGTGGAAATTAATCGCACGATTCATATTCAATTACGTTTTCAAAAGACAGTAACTCAACAATAATTATTACTCAATAATATATTTGCTAAATATCAATGGTTAGTTGTGTGCAATTGTTGATGATTGTGATTAAAGCATCATAGATTAAATAGTTCATCTAAGATTGATTGTGCACACAATTTAGGTATAACGGTGAATATCTGCATCAATTGAATTATTAACTAAAATATATTCTTTAAATTGATGAAAATCATACTTAATGAAGTTGTAGAAGTAGTTTTGTATCCATAAAAAAACGTGAAACCAGGAGATGCCATAGTATTAAAGCACGATGTCACCAGTGAAATCGATTGGAATTCGGTAATCCAGAATACACTCAATAGTTTTAATAAGCTGGATGTGCTGATAAACAATGCCAGTATCCACAGCCACCTGACTGATTTTTTGATATATCAAATGAAAAATGGCGGGAAGTTCTGAAGATCCTTTTATAACCTTCTCATTACACTGTTCTATATGTGATTCAATATCTCGATATTTCCTGGATATAGCTGTTGAAGTTAGCATTCAAGATACCAGCGCATAGTCACATGGGGATTAGGGGCTTCCTCTCCCGGGGAGGCCTTGGCCTTATTGCCCTTGCCTCGCTTGGCTGGTGTCACCTCCGCCCGGTACCGGCTGCTGGGGCCGAATACGCCGTGACAAATTCATCGGGAATGAATTTGGGCCGCTTTAGCGGACCTGCGAAGCAGGTGAGTATCAGGGAAGATACGAACAAACCGGGTGAGGTTGACCCGGGGTTTGGGCGCCAGGGCGGCCAGTTTCGCCATAAAATCCAATGGCTCGAAAATGACTGGGTGGTGCCGTCCTGGTACGGGGTTTTCAGCCGGTAGCGTACGTTGCCCTGACCAGTCGGGGACAAGCGCTGTTCCGAGAGTGCCGGCCGACTGATGTAGCGGTACAGCCGTTCCAGCTTGTCCCGCTCATCGGCTTTAACGGCCACGCCCGTGTGCAGCGAAAACCCGGCCATCTGGCCCAGGGAGGTTTTCACTCATCTCGGTTGTCATGGCTGTCATGCGATTAAGGGAATTGATCAGATGTTGGTCGATGGTAAGCCGGAGCTATCCATTGTGTTGGGTGGCCCGGTGACCCGTATCCAGACCTATGGTGAATTGGTTACATCTGTGATAAACCCCTCGCACCGACTCGCCAGGGGCTATCCATTGGCGATGATTTAGGAAGGCGGGAAGTCCAGAATGAAAAACTACAACGCGGTCATGACCGTTGAGCAGTTAATCGACGTTGTGACTTTTCTTCAATCGCTGTATGAGCTCGATCCTTATCCGCGGTCGAACTATCCTTTGTATTTTCCCTAAGGTGTTTCTTGCTTTGTAAGCTGCTTCAATGAGAAAACCCTGCCTTAAGTGAAGGGTTTTCGCCGTACTGCAATTCGATAACTACATTTTTAACATTGATCAGTGGCCAAATAACTGCTGGATGAGAGTGATGTGCATTGATTACTGGCGTTGCACGCTTTGATTTTTATCCGGGAATGCGCACCTGTTACATAAACAGGGGTGGAGGTCGTTGTGACATCCCATCCCTTGACATAACCTGAGCCGTCGGGTTGAGAATACCATACTTCATATTTGCTGGTTGCCGAAGGGCATAAGTCGGACCAACTGACGCTGTGCTGGGTCCATGGCAGAGGTGCGCAAACATCGACGGTATAACCGGTAACGTAGATGGGTAACTCAAGGCTGCAACCGGAACCGCCGCCGCCACCGCCACCGCCACCGCCGCTACCACCTGAGTCTCCTCCGGTTCTGTAATTGGCTACGGATTCGGCGGTAGTGGAAAAAGTGCTTTGATTGTTACTGAGTCCACTTGAGCTGTACGTGTTGTTGACCTGGCATTGAACTCCATAGGAAGAACAAACCAGCGGAGAGCCTTCGGCTAATATGGATTTTACTCCCCATGTAGTGCCGAATATATTGACCACGGCGGCAAAGGCATGACTGTAGTCAAAAAGATAGGCCCCTATAGTTTCTATCTCTCTGGTGTGGCCGCCGCCGAGTAAGTGGGCAAGCTCATGGGCAGCCGTATGGTTTGTTTCACATAAACTCGCTCCTCCGGTAGCGACCAGCGCATAATAGCTATTTTCAGAACCGTTCAAGTCCAGGCCTGAGGAATCCGGATTCCACACTCCAGGAGAAGGGTCACTAATTTTAGTCCAGTTATGTTGCACTGCTTGTCCACAGGTATCAGGGTTACTGACGCTGCCTGTGAATAACAACATGATATCGGCTGCGTAGTTTTGACGGTAAGTACTCCAGAAAGGGAGTGCCGTTGCTGTCGATAGTTGCTGCGTGGCGCTACTAGTGTAAACAGTTGAAGTTAGTGTGACTGGGACGCCATTGTTCGCTAGCTTTATTGTTACCCCTCCACTATTGGGCCAGTGATTTTCAAGATAGTCTAATTGCTGTTCTACATCTGTTAAATTTGCTCCGCCGGTGGTTAATGCCAGAACAGTAATTTCATTTTCCTCTGCGTAAACATCCAACTGAACCGATAGCCAAATCAGGATAGAGAGTAAGACTATCTTCATTATAAGTCTCCTTTTATAGCTTTATTGAAATGTTCTTCGGGTAAACCTTTCAAATATTGCTTGTATTCCATAGCCTTATTTTTGTTTTCCTGAGATATTTTAGTGTTAGGATCATCAGAGGTTGGGTAGCTTTTTTTCGGGTCAATTTCATAGATGACATGGTATTTCGGCGAATACTTAAGTGGAGTCAGTACATATCGTTTTCCGGAAGGGATAATGGTGAAATTGCCGCCTACCGATTTGAAAGCGTTTTTTCTGAGATCCGGTAATTTTGGAATCGGCGTAGGTTCAGGCGATACAGAACCTTTCCTTTCCGTGGAGCGGGTAGCAATACCTGTTTCCTTGTCTATATCCCAAGTCGATATAAACAAATTGATATCGGATAGAGCGTATTTAAGTTCCTTTACGCTTAAGTAACTTCTTTCGGCATCGGTCAATTGGCTTAGAGCATCTTCCAGACCACTGACGTGCATTTCGCCTTTCCATGAAACTGTTCCTCTGTGAGGTTTTTCTATTACCTCTTTGGTGGAAACGGTGATCTGAACATCTTCAAAAGGAGTAATCGTAAAATCTATTTCCCTCTTCGATAGAAGGCTAGTGTCAATGGTGACAATTCGGTGTCGAGAAGCGAAATAGAGCCTCTTTTTCAGGAAAATATTGTTGTATTCCTCTATTTTATGAGCTTTATCGTTCCTAACCGATACCAATAGCTCTTTAGCCTGGGCAAGGCCGACAGTATTGATTGCCAGCAATATACTCAGCAGTAAATAATAATGAATCTTCATATCTTCTCCTTTGTTTATTTTTGCAATATTGCATGTGGATTTAGAAGGATGTGGCGGGATAGCCCTCAAAACCCTGCAAATTTTATATTGAAAAAAATACTCGGGCCATGGTAATAATAACGCATCAGTCAGCGCAAGACTGCATTCTGGGTTTGGGCGGTAGTGCAAAATAAACTCCAGTGGCAGGATGGGAGGCAGGGATGTGTAGTGGTAATCCTCCCAATAGACACGCAGTATCGGAGGAGTGCTAGAATAGTGACCGATATGGCAAAAAACGATGTTTTGCTGATTGAAGGAAATGCACCAAGAGGTAAAGATCAGTAACAATGAATAATCCCCGTCAACTTCTGGAGGAGCTGAAAGCCAAATCATCTCCCTTTAAAGTCAAAAGGTTGAACTTAATCTTCGAGCTGTTGGAAGAGCATGTGTGAGAGCGAAATTTCGATTTTTCTATTTCCACTATTGGCCGCTTATCGGCATTGAAAGGCGGACCCTCACCGTTGACGACTCGCTACGATAACAATTCTGGTTATAGGATATTGGTCGAAGCCTATGCAGTGTATGCTCGACAACAACATCAGTTCCTTGAAAAGGATACCCTGCCGGCAGGTGGCAATATCGATATTGAACACCCGCTTGAGCCGTTGCGCCCAGCGCATAGCCACATGGGGATTAGGGGCTTCCTCTCCCGGGGAGGCCTTGGCCTTATTGCCCCTGCCTCGCTTGGCTTGAGCAGGGCTGGCGAACTCCCGATGGCAGGGTCGACAGTTATCACCAGTACTACACTGGCCTGCGGGCCCATCTCTATCGAGTAACCAGCGAGCTGTTTCCCAACGCAGAACGCCGGGTAACGCCCTACTCCTGCCGGCATCAATTCATAGCCAATCTCAAAAAAGCCCGCTACACGCGGGCAGAGATCGCCGCCCTGGCCGGGCACGCCAGCGACGAAACGGCGACCGCGC
>JBNKFQ010000093.1:0-18396 GCA_050289385.1 Porticoccaceae bacterium
CCGCAAATTATTTACTGAACTGACTGTGCCTGGCTTGCATCTGTTCGGTGGCGCAGATGCACTGGTGCCAGCAGAAGTCGCGCAACTTTTGATGGAGTTAAATCCGGAACAAAAAACAGAGGTGTTACCAAATGTAGCCCACTGTTTGCATTTGTCAGAGCACCATGCAGTTTGCTCTTTAATTGAACAATTTCTGGTGCAGCCATCACCGGGATTAAACAAAGCCGTTTCTGACATACAGAAATTGGACAAGCGCCGCGTTGCCGAATCATTCAGTCGCGCTGCAATCAGTTACGACGATGCGGCAGCATTTCAACGTAAAATTGCCGATCAATTAATTGCACGAATGCCGCCAGAATTATCACCAGCTCATGTACTGGATGTAGGTAGTGGCACTGGTTATCTTACTGGTGTCATGCAGCAGAATTATCCTGATACTATGCTGACAGCGGTAGATATCGCTCCAGGTATGCTTGATTTTGCGCGTGAGCACAGATCGATAATTGGCAACTGGGTATGTGGTGATGCCGAGTCGCTGCCTTTGGCCGATGCCAGTGTTGACTTGCTGGTGTCGAACCTGGCTTACCAGTGGTGTGACTCCCCTGGCTCATGGATTGCTGAAATACGTCGTTTGCTCACCTCAAAAGGGGTCGCCATATTTTCCACTTTTGGCGTTAACACACTGCAGGAATTAAAAAGCGCCTGGCAACAGGTGGATCAGTTTGTCCACGTAAATAAATTTGTAAATATTGATGAACTGGAACAGAAATTCGCGGCGGAAGGTTTGCCCTGTGAACTCATTAGTGAAACCCATGTGCTCAACTACCCTGATTTGAAAACATTAATGCGGGAATTAAAGGATTTGGGTGCACACAACATTAATCAGGGGCGCAACAATGCGTTAACCGGTCGTAGACGTTTGCAGCAACTGACGCACGCGTACGAGCGTTTTCGTGATGGCAACGGACAGTTACCTGCGACGTATGAAGTTATCTATGGCGTGGTGAGATTCGGCTAAAGGGCTCTGCACTGGTATGAAACACAGGTTTTTTGTTACAGGCACCGATACAGACGCAGGCAAAACGCTGGTGGCAGCGGGGTTATTGCTGGCAGCTAATCAACGGAATATGAAAACAGCGGCAATTAAACCTGTTGCGGCAGGGTGTGAGCAAGCCGATGACGGTTTGCTCAATAGCGACGCGCTAATATTGCAAGCGGCGTCGTCGATTAAAATGCCCTATCAACAAGTCAATCCAGTGGCTCTGGAACCAGCGATAGCACCTCATATTGCTGCGCACGAGTGTGGACAACGATTGTCAGCATCAAAGCTTGCCGGTTTCTGTCGGGGTGTATTTATGCAGGGTGCCGATGTCACCGTTGTTGAGGGCGCCGGTGGTTGGCGAGTGCCATTGAATGAGCGGGAGACTTTTGCCGATATTGCACGTGAACTTCAGCTACCAATTATTTTGGTAGTTGGGATGAAACTTGGTTGTATTAATCACGCTTTGCTAACGGTCGAAGCTGTTCGGCATGATGGTTTGCCTTTGGCTGGCTGGGTCGCAAATTCAGTGGTTGGCAAGATGGATTATTACGATGAAAACCTGGCGACTTTAAAACAACTGATTTCTGCACCCTTAGTGGCAGAAGTGCCGAATCTGTTATCTCCCACCCCGGAAGCTGTCGCCAAATTTATAAATCTCGACTCATTGGGGAGCCTCTGATTAATTGGGAAAAGCGCAAGCACTGTTCCCGGGCGGGAATATCCTGGAGTTAACTGGCCCTAATACCAGGTTACTCCTTTTTTATTTATCCGTCGCGGCGATGCATTCCACCTCTATCTGCGCGCCAAGAGCCAGACCGTTCGCACCCACCGCTGCTCGTGCCGGATGTTTTCCATGGTTTGCCTGGACTCCGCTTCAAGTCCGCCTGGCACCAGTTCCAGGTGACCTCCCGGAACGACGCCTATTTGCCCGGCAAGATAGAGGGTATTGCCAACGCGTACTGGCTCGGAAAACGGGAGGTCAGGTGGATATATTTTGCCCGAATTGAGGAGCTCCGGAGATTCAGCTTGAGCGAGAACCGGCAGGGGGTTGGTCAAGCTGAGCATGTAACCGTGAGTAATAACAATATGTTATGCATGCTTTGTCCTTTCCTGGATATCGTTGGTAAACAATCAGGGGTGAAGCTGTTTGTTGACGCAGTTTCGGGGATATCACATTGGATTTCAATGCGAATTGGCGTACGTTGGGTAAAAAAAGTGCGGTCTTTAACTTATTGATATTAAATAACGCGTTTATCCTATAGCCATACGTAAAAATATTGCCTTCCCTCTTGAAGAATGAGCGATCCTAAAAACGGATATTACCAAGTGTTGCCAATGAAAAATAAAAACCAGAAGAAGACAGATAATAAGCTGTATTGCAAGAAAATCGATAGATATTTCAAGGAGATAGCTTCGGGGGTTGCGGTATCTGGGCAAATGTGAAGGAGATAGACGCGATAAAAATAAAGCCGGCAGTTTTACTTTGCCGGCTTTACTAAACTGATTTATATTGGGTTAATTAATGATTAAAAATTGTAGCCCATTTTTAGGCCAAAGGTACGTGGTCTGAGATAGCTAACAGTAGGTGGAAATTGATCTACCCAGTTGTAGCTATCTGCATTAGTCAGGTTATTTATAAAAAGAGCCATATTAATGTTGTCGACCGTTGTTCCCAATTTAACGTTTAGTTCGACATAGTTGCCTGCTTGATCACCAAGCTCTTCAAGATTGTTATAGAAGCCTCCCACATAACTCATATCCGTTCGCAGGTAACTGTCGTATCCAGCTAATGCAAACTGGTATTGAACACCTAATCTTGCATTAGCTTTTGGCATTCCCGGCAAGCGACTACCGGCGACACCCAAACCTTCGACATCTACGCCGAGCTCTGCATTAATGTAAGAAGTAGAAAAGTCAATATTTATCGCATCAGAAGCATAGTAAGTAAGTTCAACTTCGGCACCACGTGAGTTGGCTGAACCGGCATTTACGTTTATGCCATGCCCGCAGGGTGAGCTGATACCGATGTATACGGGTATGCCATTCCAGTCAATACTATATATAGAGGCGTTTACATTTAATTTACCGTCTAGCATAGAGAACTTTGTGCCGATCTCTGTGTTTTCGGTAAAGTCAGAATTAAGCCGGTTTAGAAATGGCAGACCAAGGTCGTCATGGTTCCCATCCCCATCGACATCGCATGTGGATGAAGTGGGATTTAAAGGGCTTCCCAATCGGAACCCTTCTGCCCACTGAATGTAAACCAAAGATTCATCGGTTAATTTATATGTGGCGTTAAACTTGTAGGAATCTTCGGACTCACTACTTGCCAGATCAACAAAGTAAGAATCAGTCGTAGGATAGAAAAATCCAGGTATGACCGTCTGTCCATCAGAAGTAAGGTCATAGCTAAATCGACGTGTACCTACGGTAACTGTAAGGTCATCAGTAACGTCATACGACAGCTCTCCGAAAAAAGCTTTTTGTCGAGTGCTGCTTTGGAACGCAAGAACGCCACCCTTGGTACCAAAGCCATTGGGGTCACCGAGATTAAAGGGATTATCAGCTCCGTCTGCTGCGTTCCAACGATAATCGGTGCCGCCATCCGTTTTAATATCTTCGTAGTAGACTCCCACTAGAAACTGGAGTGGACCGTCAAATGATGAATTCAGGCGTACTTCCTGGATAAACGCTTCATCTTTGCCTGGGCCGCCCTGGGAAATCGGTATTGGCTCCCAGAATACTCCAAGAAAATTCCTTACACTAAACACTTCTTCGGTGCGCCAGGTCGATGAAGAGAGTAGCTCACCCCACCCCAAATCATATTTTGCAACAAGGTTTGTATAGCTGATATCGCTCTCGAAACGCTCATCTCCCATTTCTGTAGTAAATCGTGCCTGGAGATACTTGCCCAACTCCGGGTTCGCGCCGGCTCGCCCCTTTTCATCGTTTTTTTCCGATAAGTGAGACAGATTAAAGCTTAAGGCTTCCGTGGGTTGAAATAGTACAGACAGCCTTGCACCCTGGGTGCTCGCTTGGCCAATATCGTCAGTGTTATTTGTCATGGCACCGATAGATTCGCTAAGGTAGCCTTTAATATCTGCGGCACGGTTATCAATGAAGCCGCTCATATCTGAGCTGTATGCAACCACCCGGGCAGCCAATTTATCTTCAATCAGGGGAATATTCAGCATTGCATCAATTGAGTTGTTAATGCTACCTCGCGCTGATGTATTGGATAATTCAGCGGAAATTTTGCCTTCGAACTCGTTTAATACCGGCGCAGCAGGTATGATACGAACCGCTCCAGTCATGGTTCCCGATCCGTAGAGCGTGCCATGCGGTCCTCTCAAAATTTCTACGCGGTCAATGTCAACCATTCTGGTGTCCATTATGCCGGTTGTGGGCATTTCGCCAAAATAAATACCTACGGAGTTCTTCTCAAACTGTGGTCCTGCTGTAATTCCTCGCATTATAACTTTTTGTCTGCCATCTGCCATTTTAATCATGTTAGCACCGGCAGTAGTACGCAAATAATCATCCATCTGAACCAGGTTGCGTTTTTCGATTTGCTCGGCACCTATTGCTGAAATACTAAAACCCAAATCCTGTAGCCTGGACTCACGTTTTGTAGCTGTGACAATTATTTCCTCCAATTCTCTATTTCTGATTTTATCTTCAATGCGAGGGATTTCAGATGAGTTTTCAGTATTTTGTTTTAGGGAAACTGTGACGGTATTATCCGAAATAAATTTGTATTCGAGATCGGTAGTTGCCAGCAGAGCTTTGATAGCATCTTCGGGCGCCAAGTTGCCTTTCACCGCATTCGATTGTGTTTGTTTGGCTATTTCCGGTGGAAACATAATTTGAATGCCAATATCTTCCGCCAGTTGCATCAAAGCTGTGTCGGTACGCTGTGGCTGAATATCAACTTCCATTTTTTTTGTTGCTGACAGAGCAGAAGGGCTGGCGAGTGTCAGTGCGGCGCTTATTCCGGCAGCCAGACAATTGAATTTTAATCGTTGGTATGATTCTGAAATAGTTTTCATTTCCCCACCTCTAAGGCTTATTTAACATCGGATATCGGGTTGTGTGAATACACTTATCAGGATTTCACTATACCCGGTAGCGTTAAACGCACCCTTGTGGTTTGACCCCACCTGTCAGGCTAAATTTCCCATGGCCAATAGACTGGTTTAACTTCCAGAAAATCGGCCGAAAATTCACTGTGTGACTATAGTATAGGAGTGATAATCAAAAAAATGTCTTCCGGCAGGTGGGGTAGTACAGTTCCATTGCGTTTAACGCGTTACGGGTTCGTATCGACTGGATGAGCATGACCAGAAAAGTAGTGTATCTCTCAACACATACTCCTCAACGCAAGCGTAAGATAATTGAGCAGATTTTGGAGGAGCACGGGCAGTCTCTGCAGCGTTTTCTGCGAGCCAGACTGGCCCTTGAACCTGATCGCGAGGATGTTTGTCAGGATGTGTTTTTGCGGCTTTCTGCGCTGGATGGGCTGGAGCAGAAATTGTCTGGGGGCGCTAAAAACACGCGCAGTTATCTGTTTTCTATAGCAAATAACCTGATCCGTGACCGGCAGCGGCGAGCGCAGGTGCGTCGGGCGGAGCAACATGAATCCTTTGATGAAGATACTGATTACAAAATGTCTCCTAACCCTGAAGATTTTGCTATCGCTCGTCAGGGGCTTGAACGAATGAGCAAAGCATTCAGCAGCCTGGGGCCAAAGTGCAAGTACATATTTATGCTGAGCCGGTTTCAACACAAAAGCTATCAGGAAATTGCTAACGAGGAAGGTGTTACCGTCAGCATGGTCGAAAAGCACATATCCAAAGCGTTGATCGCATTGCGTGGCAGCATGGCAGAGGTCAGTGGTGTTTCGGAAAAAGCGAACCAAAAGAAGGACAATGGTCATGAACAGCGATAAGTCGGAAACTATGGTGACGAGTCAAGCTGCCTGGTTTGTTACACGGCTCTTTTCTGGTGAAATGACTGAGCGCGACGAACTTGAGCTTGAAGGGTGGTTGAGCGCACTTCCCGAGCATCGGCGTGAGTACCAGGCGATGCTGGACGCCTGGAGTGATACCGAAGAGCTTGAGACTATTCCGGGATTGCTGCCTTTAGACTCTTCCGCGCAAATCTTGCATGAAAGACCCATTGGTCCATCCGGGTCTGTTGCAAAGAAAGAATCCCGTCTCTGGCAAAGCCTGGCGTTGGCGGCGACTGTACTGGTTGCCGCGCTGGTCGGGGTATCCACATACGATGGCTTTAACTCTCGGGCAGACATACAGCAATTCGTTAGCGCTGTAGGTGAACAAAAGTCCATTGAACTGGCTGATGGCAGTGTCGTCACCCTGAATACCAATAGTCGCATTTTGGTGGATATGACGGAGACGCGCCGACGAGTGATACTGGATCAGGGAGAAGCCTTTTTTGACGTGGCAGGTGATCCGGAACGCCCATTCACGGTGGAAGCTGGGGCACGATCGATAACCGTATTGGGTACTCGTTTTAATGTTGATCATGCCAGCGTGGATTTGTCTGTTGCTGTTGTAGAAGGTGCCGTGGTTGTGCATCGCAAGGAAGATGACGTTTTCCGACCCGCCAATCCACCGTGGCTAAATCAGGATGTTACCAATGATGGCAGGTCAGTAAGGATTCCTCGTCAGGATCAATACTATCTACAAGCAGGCGCTTTGTTGAGTTTTAAAAATGATGTTCCCGGACTGCTGACTATGAGTAGTGCCGATATGGACAAGCGCCACAGTTGGCGCAAGGGTATTGTGCGTTTTGATGGAGAACCATTGTTCGAAGTCATTCAGACCTTCAATCGCTACACCAAAAAGAAACTGCTGATTCAGGATCGCAGCGTTATGAACATCAAGATCAGCGGTGTTTTCCATATCGATCAACTCGACCTCGCACTGGAAGGGCTGGAAAGCACTTTCAAGCTGCGGATAACCCGCTTTTCGGATCGTGTAATCATTGTTGGACAGGACGATCTCCTCTAGGTCTGCGCCATAGTTGTTTTATTCGGCTGCAGTCTGGCTTGAGACCATGCTCCGGGGCAGATACACTCAGCATCTTGTTGAGTGGGCAAATGAATATGCGAACAGAAGATGAGCTGTACCCTGAAGATCTGGAACGGGTGAAGAAAGTAACCTCCAGTGGTATTCACTCTGTGGACCGCAAACCGTTTCGGTTGTGGGTACTGTTATTGATTATCCTGGCGTCGGTAAGTGGTCTCAGTCTATTGAGTTTGGTGGTTGCACGCATTGTAGGGGCTGTTTGAAGTAAATTTTGCCGGTAGATGATCCCGGTGCCCGGTTCGAAATTGACAGGTGCGCGTTTCCTTTATCCTGAACACCTCAGGGTTTTGACTTTCAAAGGTTCTCCATACATGACTGTACACACCAGCCCTGTGCTTGTTATGGGCAATAAAAATTACTCCAGTTGGTCCTTGCGCCCATGGTTGGCGTTGCGTAAGGCCGGTGTTCACATTGAAGAAAAGGTGCTGCCTCTTGGCACCGACGAGTATGCGCGGGAGATCAGCCAATGGTCTCCGACCCAGCGGGTTCCCGTACTCATCGAGGGCGATCACACTGTGTGGGATTCGCTGGCGATTTGTGAGTATGTGAACGAGGCTTATGCCGAAGGATCCTTTTGGCCTGGCAATATCAGGAAACGAGCGATGGCCAGGGCGATCTGCGCCGAGATGCACTCTGGCTTCAACGCCCTGCGCCAGTTTATGCCCATGAATTGTCGTGCTGCCGGCCGCAGTGTAGCGATGACAACGGAGCTGGAATCCGACATTCGGCGTATTAGTGATATCTGGTGTGAATGTCTGGAAGATTGCAATGGTGGTCCCTGGTTGTTCGGTGAATTTACGATAGCCGACGCCATGTTTGCCCCGGTTGTGCTGCGCTTTCACACTTACGGGGTGCCACTGCACGGATTGGCCCGGGCCTATGTCGAGTATGTGCTGGCTGATAAAGATATAGGCGCATGGATGAATGCTGCGGCCGGGGAATCGGAAGTTATGGCTGCCGGAGAAGCAGGTTTGTAAACGTGATGGCCTGTTGATATTTGGAGATAAATCATGAGCTACTGGCTTTTTAAATCTGAACCTGACGAGTACGGCATTGACCATTTGGCGGCCGAACCCAAAAAGCGAACATTGTGGGATGGCATCCGCAACTACCAGGCACGCAACCTGTTGCGCGATGAAGTCAAGGTGGGGGATCAGGTGTTTTTTTATCATTCCAGTTGCAAGGATATTGGCATTGCGGGAATTATGAAAGTGGTTAAGGCGGGGTATCCCGATCCCGGTCAATTTGATCCTGAAAATAAATATTTTGACCCCAGGGCCAGCGCAGATAAACCGCGCTGGTTCTCAGTCGATGTACAGTTGGTCAAGAAATTTCCTCGTCTTGTTTCGCGCGAGGAGCTTAAAGGCAACCCGGCGTTGTCAAATATGGTGCTGTTAAAGAAAGGACGCCTGTCCATTCAGCCCGTTGCTTCCAAAGAATGGCAGACTATTCTGAAAATGATATAGCAATAAATTCGTGTTGGTTGCTTCCCGAGCGTATCTGTTTGTTGCCCGAGGTCTCTCGGTAGTATCCCCCTGGCGAGATTAATAGGGCCGGTTTAGATGCCAGAGCAGGTGCTTTTTAGCGATCGTCTTTAATGAGTCCATATTCAATGGCCCGTGATATTGCGTTGGTCGTGGTTTTTACTTTCAGGAGTTTTCTTGCGGCTGCAATATGCACATTTACCGTCTTTACACTTATGTTCATGCGTTCCGCTGCTTGATAAAGCGTGCAGTCGTGGAAGGCCAGGTAAGTTAACAGTTCTCTCGGGCGTGAGGTTAATTTTTCGGGCGTCATTCTGCATTTATTAATCAGGTTTTCAAAATTAATCGAAAAAACGCGATCAATAGCATGGCACAGCAATTCGAGTCGACCCTCGCACAATTTAACTCGGTCTTGAAATTCCGATGGAGATTCATTGAGCCCCCAAATAATCAGGGCACTGTTTTCACCAGTTTCTGATTTGGCGGGAACGGCATAAAATTCCTCGTAATTAAAGGATTTTATCAGTTTTATTATTTCCAGGTTTTTGAGAACTTCATCGGTTAAACATGGCGCTGCATATACATAGTCATGAAGTGTTGATCCAAAAATTCCCTTTTCAGATGCCTTGAGGTTGGGCCACAACGAGTCGTACTTGTGGTAGTTGTTTTGGCAATAATCTTCTATCAATTCAGCGGGGACGGAGTATATTGTTTCAGAGTTGTGCTGAATGGATCCTGCTGGACTAAAAGAAAAATCGCTAAATCCCAATTTGTTAATTAATAAAATTATGCGGCGTTTAAGGTCATTTGTATCGCTCGACAGCATTAGATATTTGCAGAGTTCGGTGTTTGTTAGTAATTCTGGAAAAATTTTATTGCGTTTGATTGATGATCGGTTGCGCTTTTTGGGTGTGAATGGTTGTTTATTTCGGGGTAATTGATTTGTCAGAGGGGCTTGACTACAGGCTCTTTCTTGTTTCTGATCTTCAGGCAAATAGTTGACGGGTAGTTTTGCATTATTATCTATGTCTTCAAGTTGTCTGGCTGCTTCGTCATTCATTTTTTCATTCCATCTGTTATATGTGATACTTTGGTGTGTGCGTTGAATACCTGCCTGCAGGTGAAAAGCCAGGCAAGGCTCCGGAAGAGCTAAGGCGGCGACTCTTGTTTGCTTCCATTGCTTTTTCGGAATACAGGTTTGCCAGTATCGTGTAGGTGCTGTTGGCGATTTTTAACAGCTCGCGTTCTGATGGGTGGCAGGGCGCCATCTCGATGCCGTTGGGTAAAACGATATGCAATGCAAACGTATTACCACGCATATAGACATCGTCAATGGTAAAAGGTGGTTTTCCAAAAGGTTTGGTGGCAAGTTTGTGTTTGTGTGTGGTAGAAGTCTGATTTTCAGGTTTTGCGCTAAAATCAAGATTGCATTTTTTGTGATGGCAAGTGTCCATACTTCCAGTCTCTGGGGTATTGATATTTTCAGTCAGGTTGAAAAGCTTAGTGCAAGTTGGGAGATGGCAGTACTGCAATTGTCTATGGAGTAGTGAGATAAATTCCCTATTGTCTTAAAGAGAGAGGTGTGATAGGCCCTGAAGTCGCCGTGACTTTTTTTGTCCTTTGTTTGTCGCTTTGTCTGATGCCAGAGCCTGAAACAGTACTTGTAATTTCCCAGTCTGGCTTGCAGGGCAGGTCGGCAGGTGTCGCTATCACATTGGGCGTGTGCACTGCATTGGTTATTCCAAATATGCGACTGACAACGAAGCCGGGTGCAAAAATAGCCCCAGCCCATTTGCCTTATTCCTTAAAGTAAATACCAAACCACTCTCCTCGTGCCTCGATTGGCGAATGTTTAGCCACAACAGCGATAATCAAATTAGTGTAGACAGGCCCTGATAGGTAAGGCAGAGCAAATTCCTCAGTAAAATATGACAAAAATATGATTGTGCGCAGAGGGGGGGATAACAGGTCCTAACGAATAATTTTTATCCACTCGCCGGGTTCGGGCTCGCCAATAGGATAGTAGTTATTGATCAGCCTTAACTCGTCTTCGCCATACTTGCCCAGATTCAAAAATTTGGCCAATTTGGCGAAGGTTGTATCCGATTTGGCCTTTACATATTGTGTGTATTTCTGTTTTGCAGCGTTTCGAGAGGGTTTTGGCAGGGGGCGGAAGCTGTCGATCATGGACAGAAATTTCTGGTCGGCGGCTTCTATATCAGAGCCTTCAAGTATTTCGCCCTGAAACACGTAGGCAAGGCGCCCATAGTAAATGACAGCCAGTCGTACCTGGGGCGCGCCATCCTTGCCTTGTACGATACCGCGGTGGCCCGCCAGCCTGGCAGGGCTGAAGGATTCCGGCTGTTTGAGCACCAGAATGCCAAGCCTTTTCTTGATATAGGTGGCCGGTGGTTCTGTGGTGCGCTTCATGAATGACAAGGTCAGTTGCAGCTTTTGGTCTGCTCCGGCAGGTGACCCGCCAATTATGGTGTTGCCCTGCTCTTTAAATGTCCACCCTTCGGGGTAATCCAGGCTGAAATACAGGCGGTTGTGATACAGGCGATTTTTGGTGCGAGCCGGTGCCTGAAAATGTTCTCCCCAGGGCAACTTGTTGGTTGCCATTCGAAAGGGCACGACATTTTGCTCCGGACTGATTTGTTCTGGTAATTGGCCAGCGCTGGCAATAATTTCTTGCAGGCGCTTGTCGTTTTTCGGGTGACTGGCAAACAGGCCGTGATAGGATTGCGTATCCTTGCCAGTGTCTCTGGCGCGGCGTTTTGCAACACGTTCTGTGTCTTTCAGAATGGAGATGACTTCCATCATGGCTTTCGGGGGGTAACCGGCCCGGTATAAAAACTGGCCACCCAGTTGGTCGGCCTCCAGTTCCATATCACGGCCGTAACCGCTCACCATGGTCGCGCCCCATAATGCGCTGGCTTCGGCTACATCGCCACTGCCGGTTAATACGCCGAGTATGCCTGCCACCACTTTGTTGGTTGTGGACGCACGTTTTTGACGCGCGGCGTGCTCGGCGGTAACGTGCCCGATTTCATGGGACAGAACGGCGGCCAGTTGTGCCTCGGAATTCAGGTAGGTAAGCAGTCCCCGGTTTACATAGATGTAACCACCCGGAGTGGCAAAGGCGTTGATGTCCGGGCTGTCAATAATGGTAAAGGTAAAATCGTAGTTTGGACGATCGGAAACCCGTGCTACCCGTTTGCCAACCTTGTTGACGTACTCCACCAGTTTGGGGTCCTGGTAAATTGGCATGGTGGCAAGAATTTCGTTGTATAACTCCTTGCCGAGTTCCTTTTCTTTTTTTTCCGACATGGCGCTTGCCATCGGCGCGGCAAAAACCGCAACGATCAACAACAGGAAAATTTTACTCCGTATACGGATCATTCCTGCTCCGGCTCTTTGCCATCAAAAAATGCGGTGAGTTGATTGCCGATACCTTCACAGGCTTCGGATTGTACTCTGGCGATAAAGGGTACGGGGGCTACAACAGCCACAAGATAAGACGTGCCTTCAGCTTCGACCCGTACTCTGCCTTTTTCCTGCATTTTGTTTACGTCCCAGATAATAGCTTCGTAGTCAGAGAGCTTTTCCCAGCTTGCAAAGCCAAAGCAGCCGCCACCTCCAGGCCCGATGGTGCAACTCAGTGACCCCTGGCTATCGGTAGTTTCGGTATTTCCGTCTACCCAGATCATGTATTGAATGCCAAAGTCTCTCACCTTGGCGGCGATCAGGGGATCTGACATCAGCACTTCCATGCGCCGCAGTTTTAACGGAGCGGTACGCGGTTCGAACCACGGGTACAACTCGTCAATAAATTCCAGTTCGGGTACAACATTTACGTCCACACCGTCACTCAAACGTTTGCCGATGCAGTCGATAAACTCCGGCTCGGTTTCGTAATCACCCAGGTGTCGACGCCCAAGCAATACAACGCTTTCCTTGCCGGATAGAACGATATCGGAATAGCCGGTTTTTCGATATTCATCCACCGACGTTGCGGTACACGCAGCCAGCAACAGCGATGCCAGCGCAACAAGTAATCCTTTCTGACTCGCTCTTGCAGAACATTTCATACTTTAACTCTCTTGCCCGACAGTTTGTTTGCGGGCCAGTTGTTGATGAAGCCAGCGGCTGATTTCCGGCACTTTGGCAAACCCGGTAACCAGACGCACACCCGCGTCGCGCAGGGCGACAATGGATGCCTGGTTGAGGGCTTTGCTGGCAGACGTGAGCCTGCGCGTGGGGGTTTTGCCATAAGAGGTCATCACCCAGTCTGCAATCACGTTGCCGTTATTATCCAGCGCCAGGTATTTGTATTTGATCCAGATCTCAAAAACCTTTAGCTGGGTGTCGTAGGGCATTCCGACCTGAACTTCTTCCACTTGTGGAACGATGATGATATCTACCTTTCCGCTGGCGTCATTTAGTGCCTGGGTGAACAGTTCTTTATCGAGTGCATCTTCTTTGAAGATGTCACCTTTCAGTACCAGTGATTGACTAAAAAGACCATCGGCAACAGTCTTGAACATGCGCATCTGGGCGTCGCCGAATTTGATTTCCACATCCTTGCGGCCGCTGTCATCGGCAAACGTGTATTTACTGAAGTTTTCGTCAAACAGGAAACCTGCGGTCACGGGTATTTGGGCGCTGAGTGGTGCCGGGTATTCGCCGGTTACCACCACATTTGCCGCACAGCCCGCCAGAATCAGGCAGGGAACGATAAAGCAGTGACGTAATATTCTGGTTATATGCAGCATTTCATTTGTCCCGAACAGCCTGTTATCAGGCCTTTATCGTTAAGTCTTTCATTGCCAGGTTTATGTCATATTTGTATATCTGGCCCATTATGGGTCGGTCGCACGTCGGTCGTCGCATGTCGCACGCTAAAAACAGTGCTACACCAAAAGCGCAAGACGTGCGACGCCTTATGTTCTTCTACTTAAGGCTATTGAGCCCGATAAAGGTTCCGCCGTTGCGATAGCTCATTTCCCGCATCAGGTTGGCAAAACGGTAGGCCGATTGCTGCTGGCTTTCACGCAACAGCGCAAAGTGCACCGGAAAACCAATGCAGTGAATCCTTACTAACCGTTCGCCGCTGCGCCGTTCCTTGTTGATCAGGTCCACAACATCCAGCACTTTAGCCGCCGACCGCCCGGTAAAGTCATCGCCAAATACGTACAGGCTGATCTTTTTGCCGGGGTCATAGAACGATCGAATGGCGCGATTAATGCCTTCTACCGGGCTGGAGTTACTGAACGGTGTCCAGGTTCGCAGCCTCTGGATAACTGCGTTGCGGCGCGACGGGGTGTCGGGAATCCACTTGCCACGATAGCTGGAAAACATGTAATCACCCATGTCGTTCATGACCTGAATCCCCTTGACCCGGGGGTAGATGTCGAGAATGCTGATCATTTCCTTGCGCACCTTGGGCCAGGCGTAATTGAACATGCTGCCGGAGGTGTCCACGATAAAGATGATGTATTCACTGTCTACCGGCACGCCACCGATTACCTGGTTTTCGCGACGGTAATCTTCGCCCAGCAGCCGCTGCATCTCCTCGGTAAGGACTTGCAGCGCCAGCGTCAGTTCCTCTTCTTCGGTGGTGTCTACCTGAGCCACGGCATCTTTCTGTTTTTCGACACTGGCCAGTTGTTCCTGCAGTCTGGCGATTCGGGTCAACAGGTCGGAAAGCTGCTCTTCGCGAGAGCGTAATTGCCGGTTCAAAACGGTGGTTTCGCCGCGAATGTCAAACAGTTCCTGTTGCAGATCCTTGAAAGCTGCTTCCAGATCGACGGACTCTTCAAACGAGGTGGATTCAACGGTTTTGGCGATCAACAACAACAACACGATCGCGCCAAAGCCGCAGCTGATGACGTCGAGAAAGGAGATATTGATTTCGGAGACACCGCCCCGTTTCTTTCTCATAGTGTTTGCATGCCTCTCTGTCTTCTGACGTTTGTCCCCTGTTCCCTGCTCTGTCCTCTGCCCCGTCCTCTGATTATGGCCAATCCACAGATGGACTCAAAAAGGAACCCTGGCTGGCCAGTGCCAGCTTCCAGAAGGAAGCGGCGGCCCGCGGGTCGCCCTCAAAGGGCATCAGGATTACGTTTACCGGCAACCCCCGTGGCAATACTTCGACCGCTTTCTTGAAGAGTTTTTCTCTATCGCGCCCGGAAATGGTGGTTCGTTTTGCCGGTTTGTCACCGACGGTGGGGAGCCCATCGGTGATCAAAAACAGGTTGTCGGGCCGGGGGCTCAGCTGGTTAATGGCGCCAAAGGCCTCAATCAGGCTGGTGCCTTCATTCGGTGCAAGCAGGTTCAGCTCGTCGAACAGCCGGTCCAGGGTGTCACTGTCGTCCGGGGCTATCCACTGGCCACCGGTTTCTTGCAATACGGGGTAGGGTTTGGTGTTGAACGCGTACAGTTGGAGATTGGATTGTGGCGGCATTTGCGCCACGATCCATTCGACTGTGCGCACCGCACGCCGCCATTTTGGCGACTGCCGCTTGACGTCGTCGGGTCGGTTGCGGCGAATCACTACATTGACGATCTCTTCGGCCAGCATACTGGCAGATGCATCCAGCAGTATCAGCACATGGCGACCACCGAGTTTGAGCCCGGTGAGGTACTGTCGGTCGCCCTGGCCGACAAATTTGCGCACATCCGCATCACGGGATTGTTCTTCCAGAGTGGAGACTTCCTCTTTCAGCTCTTCCACTTGCTTGCGCAGCGTTTCGATTTGTTCTTCGGGGTCTTCCTGGGCACTGATTTCACGGCGAATTTCCTTGATGCGGTCGATCACGCGCTGTGACATTCCCTGGGCATCTTTTGTATTGTCCTCTACATCAGCCAGCGAGTTGCGCAGCTTCACCAGCTCTTCCTGGCCAATGCGAATGTCTTCTTGCAGCATATCCACTTCTGCTGACAGGTTGGGATCGGCTGTCTCCACCGGGCTGATATCGTGCTTGAGAATCAGAAACAGCAGGGTTACCGCCCCGAAACCACAGGCCATAATGTCGAGAAACGACAGGCTGAAGGGACTGATTCGACGTTTGCGAGCCATAAGTTAAATACGAGCCATAAGTTAAACAGACCCTATTGCTTGACCTCAATGAGACGAATTTCCTGATCGTTGAGCCGGATCGTTGAGCCGGTTTCCAGGGTGTGGGGTGCGTCACAGTGAACGCCTTCCCGAGCGTGCAACGTCAGGCCAGAGCCATTGAGCGACAAGCTGAGGTCAGCCTGTTGCGCATTGCGGCAGGGTTCGAGTCCGTTTTCGCCCAGGCGAAAGCCCAGCAATTGGCCAATGGCTATTGCCTGGTTTTGATACAGGGCGTGCGTTGGGCCAGGTTGCACAGGTGCAGGTGAAGGTGCAATTGGGGGCGCAGGCTTTGCTGTTGTCGATGACGTTGCTTTAGATGGTGCCGGCTTTCGGTTCGCAGGCAGCCTGGTAATATAGCTGAGTGAATCGACGTCGGAACGAATCCGGTCAATATGGGCCAGGCAACCAGTTAGCACAGCTTGTTCAGGCAATATGTGTGCGCCCGGAAACAGGTCTGCCGCGCCGAGCAGTCGCGCCAGACGGTGGGACAGGTACAGAGCGTCGTTGCCATTGCGTTGCTTCTGTACGGCATCGGCCAGCCGTTGCAGGCGGTCGCGAGTGGCGGCCAACAGCTCTTCGCGCAGTAATTGCAGATGAAAGTCACCTTTTGGCGTATTGAGTGAGGCGGTTATTTGCGGTGCAGAGTGCAGTGCTTGCAGCCAGCCGGGCAGTTGATCGTACAGCTGTTGTTCACCGGCTGCTGTATGTAGCGGATCGTAGCGGTACTGGTGAATGAATTCGTCGGCCAAATAGTGGGCCCAACAGTCCATCAAGCCCTTGAGACCGGGCTCGTGTACCGGTTCCACCTTCTCGCTTTGAATATCTTCGCCACCTTTCAGGTGAGTAAGTACACACTGATGAAGCTCAATATCAATATGTATCCCCGAATGGTTGTCTTGCGCCTGGCTTACCGCGGCCACCGCGCTGTCCACTAGCCCGACCGCCTGAAATGGTGACGCTTTGGCTAATCCGAGCAGTAGCGCCAGCTGGTCTCGGTCAAAGCTGCCCGGTACCGCCAACACCACCTCGTCGGGCTCGCCGGTGTCGCGGTAGAGTTGTTGTAGCTGGGCGTATGCCAGATCAGCGTGGTGGCGTGCTACCCGGTTGTGGCTGCTGAGCGGCGCCAGATTCAGTTGTCGCCAGTATTGCTGGAAGCTCTGTTGTGGCTGTAGCCAAGCGCTTTTCCGTGCGGCTTCGCCGGTGGTTACGCCGTCATTCTGCAATAGTGCATAGCCGGGGCTTTCGGTCCAGTTGTCGGGGCTTGTACCGTGGCCGATGCCGCTGTCGTTGATGTCAAATACTGCCAGAGTCATTGCTTTTCCTTACTTGAGAACAGCTGCAAATTAAACCCGGAACTCAAAACCCGGAACCCGACTGACGCCCTGCATCAGTCGCCTGGCGTCCGGTATCAGACTTGAGATGGCGCAGCAATTTGGTGTCCAGGTAGCTGTGGGCGTCCAGTACCAGGCGTTCTTGTACCAGTTGCAGCTGGTGCAACAGGAACATCACCAGAATGCTGATAACCAGGGCAATCAGTGTGGAGTTGAATGCTACCCCCAGACTTGCCGTTACGCCCGCGATATCGCCTTGTACGGCCTTGTCAGCTTGCCCCAGGGCTTCCCCGATGCCGCGCACCGTACCGATAAATCCAATTGAGGGAATGGCCCAGGCGATGTAACGCACCATTGACAGTTCCGAGTCGAGCCGATCCGACTCTTTTTCGCAGACATCACTGACCGCGCTGGAAACATCCTGAATATTACCGGTTGAGGTAAACCGTTGCAGACCGGCAATCAGGGTACGGGGCAGCAGAAAATCTTGCTGCTCTTCAGGCAGGGCCTGAATCGGCCTGGTGAGCTGGCGGGCGTCTTCCGGCAGTATGCGCGTGCCTTCGTCGACATGCAGCAGCGACTGCGTCAACAGCTTGCGTTCACGCAGTGTACGCCGTGCCTTGTACCCCATGATTGCAATTGCCCACAGCATGAGAATAAAACAGGACTCCTGTTCAAAATCCTTGAGCACTATGTAGAGTGAGCGTTCGGTAACCACTACCTCGCCGGCAGCTTCGCGTTCAAGTTGGGCTTGCAGTATGGCATTGGCGTTTGGGCGTATCAGCGCTACATAGATGGTGTGTACCAGAATCAGCGAGAGGATCAGCGCAAAAATCTGGTAAATAAATTCACTGGAGGCATGTTTTCTCATTGGTTTTGTCGCCCTGGTTTACCTGTGTGAGTTACCGTGTAAATCATCTGTTTCAAGTACCAGTTGGAACTCAAATATCTGTTGGAAAGGGCACCGAAAAATCTTCGGATACTTCCTCTGAGGGTTTAAACGTCCTGTCTGGCGGTGGTGGTGTTGGCCTCACTGCCTCCTCGTCAGCCTGCTCAACCTGTTCCACCTCTTTCTTTTTGTCGGTTTTGTTCAAGTCGGTTTTGTCAAGGCCGCTTGCGACCAGCCCGACAGAAGCACCGAACAGGGCAATCAATACCAACCAGCGCAGTTTCATAATTTGTCTCCAGTTACAGGTTTCTCGCGTTTTTTTGGTTTGACAGTCTAAAGGGGTTTAGTCTGAAGGGTGACTAAAGAAACAGCACCCAGCCATACAGATCTCACCCCTTCAGACTAAACCCCTTCAGACTA
>JBNKFQ010000094.1:0-15466 GCA_050289385.1 Porticoccaceae bacterium
CGTCCATTATTATTAAATGGAATATTCGATCCATCGTAAAATCCGTCGTTATCTACGTCACAAATTGATGCAGTTGCTGTCGTCGGTTGCGGCCGTCCAAGACGAAAACCTTGCGCCCACTCCGAGTAAATCAAGATATCTTCATTTGGCGTATAAGAAATATTCGCCTTATATGATTGGCCACTTTCACTGCTGGTATTGGTATCATCGGAGCGAACATTAAGAAAAACCGAACCATCCAGAATCGTACGGTCTGTCCTGTCAAAATTAAACCTTCGAGCACCAACAGTCACCTTCAAAATTTCCGATATTTCGTAAGACAGTTCACCGAAAAAAGAGAGCTGCTGAACATCATTCAAAAAATTGAGATCAAATAATTGTGCCCCATCGAAAGGATTCTGACTGATATCTGCGCCTCCAAACCAGGCCACTCCCGGCCCTTTTTGGCTAAAGTCTTCATAGTACAAGCCAGCTATGTACTGCAGGGGCCCTTCATGTTGCGATGATAATCGAATTTCTTCGACCAGATTTTCGTTAATAAACCAGTTTATCTGACCAATCGGAGTGCCGCCGCCAAAGAAGAAACGTCCTACATCGCGCACCCATCGATCGGTATTCTTAACCAGTGATGTGGATGATTGAAGTGACGCCCAGCCCAGATCGTACTCTATTGTAAGGTTTGCTATTTCTGTATCCTGACTTCGCTCTTCACTCAAACCTCGCAACTCACCGCCAAACTGCAGTACGCGTTGCTGCCTGGGTTCAGCTAATGAAGTATCTGCGCCCAACAATCCATCCTGCCTCAGCTTCTGCTTTACAATACTTGCGTTAATGGCCAGATAATCAGATGGTTGCCAAAGCACACTAAAGCGACCACCAGTGTAAGTGTGCTGCCCCACTATTTCGTTCACAGCCAATTCGCCAACCCCAAAAGATTTTGCAATATCAAGTGACGTCGGGTCAGACCCGGCAATATTCTCTACATAGCCGCTATTGTTAAAACGGTACAGCACACCACGCACAGCCAGTTCATCTTCCAAAACCGGAACATTTATAACCGCTTGAATCATATTATTGTCGCTACCATGTTTGGCGGTATTGGAATATCCTGTTTCAAGCTTACCTTCAAAGTCATTTAAATTTGGGGCATTGGGAATATTTCTTACTGTCCCTCCCATAGATGCGGCACCATACAAAGTACCTTGCGGACCACGCAATATCTCTACATGGTCAATGTCAATCATTTTAATGTCTACCGAACCGGAAGAGACGGTTGACGCAACTGGTGTTTCACCAAAATAAACGCCAACCGCTGCCTGTGGAAATGCGCTTGTAGCGCCAACGCCCCTGATAATCAGCGCATTATCCAACACACCTCGATCCAACTGACTCACACCCGGGACGCTTTTCAGATAATCTTCCATACCAACAATGCCACGGCGCTCAATTTCTTCTGAACCAATAGCTGTAACACTGATTGCAGTATCCTGCAAACTTGTTGCACGCTTTGTCGCTGTAATTGTAATTTCTTCTATTTCATTTTTCAGATCTGATTCTTCTTTTATTTTTTTAGTTTCCGAAGATTTACCTTCCTTTACCATCACAGAATTTTCAGAAACAAATTCGTAAACCAGGCCAGTGCCATTCAACATTTTGTCCAATGCTGAAACCAGCGTGTACTCTCCTTTTATTTCAGGGAGCAGTATACTGCGACCCACTTCACTTGTGACTACAATTTCTACTCCAGTATTATCACCCAGCGCAATAAGTGCTGGCCCAACATACTGGCTTTTGATCTTGAGTTGATGCAGTTGCGAATCGGCATGCAACGGATTTGACAAAAGGAACATTGCCGCTGTAATCAGGCAGCTATTTTTAACCACTTTACATATCATTTTTTGATTCCTCATCTCTATATTTATAGTACGTATAGAGTTCACGGACAAAGGTCGCCCTTGTACCCCCCGGGAAGTTAATTTTCATCTTTATTACCAGGAAAGTCGGGGGCCATATCTTCAGCAACAAGTACTATTTGATCAAAATATTTAACTACTCTGATTGGTAACAGCTTGTCTAGCGTGAGCAATGACAAACCGGGTTCATTGACTCGAATACTGGCAAATACCTTCAGATTCATGATCGAAGCGTCCTGAATCACTATTTTTTTGGCTGAATACCGATTGAGTTCCTGAATCACCTCGGAAAGTGGTGCTTCGTAAAACCGGACGATGCCTTTGCGCCAGCTTTGTTTGTCATTAATCTGTTCCGGCATATACGCCACCAGCTCGCGCTTGTGTTCATCCAGCTCTGCAACCATGCCAGCTTCAACACGAAATTGTCCGGGTTCAAATATATGGCGCTTTTCTCCTGACGGAACCTGTAATTTTGGCGCTTCGGACAAAACCTCATCTTCCCTGTCATGTATGGCAACCGCGCCTTCCAGCACCGACAATGTAAATTTTTCAGGAGATTTGAATATATTGAACTCGGTGCCAAGCACCGTGACAGAACGACTGCCGAGGTTGACAGTGAATGGCGCTACCGGGTTCGGAGCCACGCTGAAATACGCCTCGCCACGCCGCAATATTACTTCTCTGCGCTCATCGGCAAGCCGCACCCGTATTTCCGTACCGGTGTTTAATGTAATGACAGAACCATCTTCCAGAGTGACATTTTTCTGTTCACCAATGCGAGTCACATAACGCAACGATGTACCATCGGGAGCAGTGGTATCACTCGGCTGCAAATAAAAAACGGCGAGTGCGAATACCAGACTTGCCGCTGTAGCCAACATCCAGACAAGCGCCCTTTTTCCAGAGCGGCCGGCTATTATTGTGGAAGCCTGATTGTATTTACCGGCTACTGCGAGAATATCCGCATCACTGGACAACGGTTCCAGTTCAGCCATCAGTCTGGCGGTATTTTCAAAATCTTCCCAATAAGGTGACCTGTGTGCTGTGCGTTGCGATAACCGTTGCTCGTCTTTTTGGGCATGCCGGCCAAAAAACATTTCCGCTACATCGCGGGCGGCGCGTTCAATGAACACCTTTCGGCATGATATGGAACGACTGCGATTGTTTGTTTGATTGTCAGACATAATCAGATCACTCCTTCGATTTCCATATCGGCCTTGCGAATTTCTACCAACGCTCTGGTCACATAACGCCTGACCTGCCGCACCGACACCCCCATATCTTGCGCAACCTGTTTATAGCTTTTGTGCATAAACCGGGTCAGAACAAAGGCGTCCCGCGACTTCTCGGGAAGCTCCATAATGACGCCTTTCAGTTGCGCAATTTTTTCCGCGGCAAGCACTTCAGTCTCTGCCGATCCGTCGGTCCACTCATGATTTTTTTGGGCTTGCGCTTGCTCTTCGCGGTATTTGTCGCGAACCGCCTGATGCCGCTTGAGATCTACCAGTAAATTATTGGCAACAGTAAAAATAAACGCCCGATTACGCTTTTCTGCTGACGGCAACCGGTTGCAGAGGTCATCCATGCTGGCCAGCCGTACAAACACTTCCTGAATCAGGTCTTCAAAGTCTTCTCCTGGCCCCATCCTCATACGCAAAAAAGCGTGCAAGGCAGAACGGTGCTCGTTGAACAACCGTTCCAGCGCACGCTCTCTGGGTTCAGGACGTCTCGTATCGAACGAGACGACATTGCTTTTTCTATCGTTCATCACCAATAAATATACACTCTACACGCCGTTTCAGCGCATGCAGACCAGCAAACGTCTGTTGACAGTCTTATAGATATTCACGGATGAAAAGCCCGCAGGTACCCCCCTGCTGATAGATAATAAAGATAAAGCGGTAGTGAATGACGCTGGCAGCTAATGTACACTGCCAAACCCATCTATCGACATATATTATCAACATACGGTCTTGATGAAATACGACCTGCATTGCCACACTACAGCTTCAGACGGTTCGCTGACTCCCAGCGAGCTGGTTGCTCGCGCTGCGAATAATGGCGTGACCCATTTGTCCATTACCGATCACGATACCATTGCCGCATACCAACAACTGGATGGGAGCAACCAGCCTCTTACACTGATCCCCGGTGTCGAGTTTTCTACCCAATGGCGTAAAACCGGTGTTCATATCGTGGGTTTGAATATTGACGTGCGCAGTGATGCAATAATTGAAGGCACGCGCTTTCAGGCTACGGCACGCCATAACCGCGCGGAACAGATTGCCGACACACTGCAAGCGCGTGGATTGGACTGTAAACTCGAAGATGTGCAGAAGCTGGCGGCGGACGGTTTGGTGGGCCGCCCACATTTTGCCCAACACCTGATCAATACCGGTGCGGTTAAAAACATGCAGCAAGCCTTCAAAAAATATCTGGGGGCGGGAAAACCCGGCGATGTAAAACAATACTGGGCTGATTTACCACAAATCATAGAGTGGATTCGGGACTCGGGCGGCATTGCGGTACTGGCTCACCCCGACAAGTACAAGATTACCCGCACCAGGCTGGTGGATATAGTGGCGAATTTCAAGGAACTGGGAGGCCAGGCAATTGAGGTGGTATCAGGCAGGCAAATACCGTCCGTCACTCGAGACCTGGCCAAATTGTGCGAACAGCACCAACTGCTTGCTTCTTGCGGTTCAGATTTCCATCACCCGGGGCAAGCCTGGGCAGAACTGGGAGAATACTCGCCAATGCCTGAACGGTGTATGCCGGTTTGGGAAGAGTTTTAAAAGCGAGTCGGAGGTCGGAAGGAAAAACCAAAACGCCGAGCGAAGCGATGGCACGAGTCTTTTGCTTCCGACCTCCGACTCCCTCAAACCGTCACCGCGACCCGTATTGAATCCAGACGAAGCTCAGCGTTTTCAAGATACGTATTCAGCGACTCTGTCACCCTGGCGAGATGACTCATCTCTTCGTCACGAATATTCGGGTTCACCTGCGCCAGAGCCTGCAAGCGTTCCAGTTCTGCCTGCCGGCTTTTGCGAAGACGCGCAACAGCATGTTCAACTTCTTTATCGCGCTGCTTGCGTGTCAGGTTTTCGGCCTGTTGAATCAGTTCAGTAATTTGTGGGCGCGCATGACGCACCACGTCCTGAGTGACGTTTCTGGATACCGTTTTGCCAAAATTTCTGAAATGCCCCGGCGTCAGCACATTGGTAAGGTCCCTGCCGCCTGCCCCTACCACCACTCGAACCGTGGTCAACGGCAAATAGCGGTGCAGTTGCGCAGATTGTGGTGCAGCGCAACGCAGTACGTATATCGCTTCAAGCAACAGGTTACCCGGTTTCAGGGGGGGCAGCTTGAGAGTGCAAACCGCCGTATTGCCAAACTCACCATTGACAATCATATCCATGGCGCCACTCACCATGGGATGTTCCCAGCTCAGAAAGTACATGTCTTCACGACCCAGTGCTTTCTCGCGGCTAAAGGTTGCGGTAACGCCCTCTTCGGGCAAGCCGGGGAAACTGTCACACTGCAAGTGGTCACTTGGCTCAAGAATAACCGCATCGGCGCTGTGGTGCTGTTGATCAACACCAAACTGGTTAAACACTTGCTCCATATATTCTGCCAGCTGCAAAGGGTCTTCCGCGCGCTCCACACTTTTGATCAGTTGCGCGGCGCGGTCCGGGTCGCATGAACTGAGTTCAAGCAGACGATCGCGCCCCTGGCGAAATTTGTAGAGAGCCGCTTCGGTGATGTTACGGGTGTGCTCTACCAATTGTTCAAGAGCCGCTTTGCTCTCTGCCGTTTGCGCACTGTTTTTATGCAGGCAGGATTCCAGTTGTTCGCGCACCTGGGCAAAAATATTCTGCCCCACCGGGCAAACCCGGGCAAAGGCGCCAAGACCGTCGTGGTACCAGCGCAACAGGGCAAACTGGGCACCCGTATCATAAAACGGCACATGAATCTGAACCGTATGTTCCTGACCTATCCGATCGAGACGACCAATGCGTTGCTCCAGCAGGTCCGGGTTCAGCGGCAAATCAAACAGCACCAGATGCCGGGCAAACTGAAAATTACGCCCTTCGCTGCCGATTTCGGAACACACCAGTGCCTGGGCATTTTCGTCGACGTCACCAAACCAGGCCGCCGCACGGTCGCGCTGCACCAGAGTCATACCCTCATGAAAAACGGCCGACCGTACACCGCAACGCAAATTGAGGTGGGTTTCCAGTGCCGTAGCGGTTTTCGCACTGGCGCAAATCACCAAAGCTTTTTCGTCGTTGTGTGCAAGCCAGTCGGTCAGCCATTTTACTCTGGGATCTTTGCTTACCCAGTCGGCACCCAACAAGCGCTCGGGGTGCAGCAAGTCGTTCAGCTCAGCGCCCTTTGCCGCCTGCAAATACGACTCGGGAGTGGTTAACTTGTGCGGATTGAGCTGACGTTCGGGAAATCCGGCAACCGCTTCACGTGTATTGCGAAACAACACTCGACCGGTACCATGCCGGTCCAGCAAGCTGTGTATCACCTTTTTTATCGCCTGTGCCCTGTCCTCTTCGCTTGATACCTCAACAAGCAGTCTCTTCACCACATCCGCACCGACATGGCTTTGCAAATCCTGTTGCAATTCCACCTGACTGTGAAGATCAAGCTGAGTATCTTTTGCCTGCAGTTTTTCCACAATCTCGCTGACGCGCTGATAGCCGGACTCCTCATCGCAGAAAGTTTGCAAATCGTAGTAACGATCCGGGTCCAGCAGGCGCAAGCGGGCAAAGTGACTGGCGACACCCAGTTGCTCGGGAGTAGCGGTTAACAGCAACAGCCCCCGCACCTTCCGGGCAAGGGCTTCAATGCATAGATATTCGGGACTGGCTTGCTGTTCGCTCCACTCCAGATGATGGGCTTCGTCCACCACCATCAAATCCCATTCAGCCGCCAGCGCCTGGTCATGGCGCTTCGATTTCTGTACAAACAGGGACAGACTGCACAACACCAGCTGAGCAGATTCAAAAGGATTGCCGCCGCTCTCTGCCAGAGCCTCGCAACGTTCCTCATCGAGAATGGTAAACATCAGGTTAAAGCGACGCAGCATCTCCACCAGCCACTGGTGCACCAGGCTATCTGGCACCACAATCAGAACCCGCTCCGCACTGCCGCTGATCAATTGCTGATGCAGTATCAGGCCAGCCTCAATGGTTTTACCCAAACCCACTTCGTCTGCCAGCAATACTCGCGGTGCATAGCGGGAAGAAACTTCGGCAGCGATGTAAAGCTGGTGCGGCAATAATTGTACCCGCGCGCCCTGTAACCCCAAGGTGTCTGACTGCTGGTGCCGACGCAGGTGAGCCAGAGTTTGCTGGCGCAATTCAAATTTGGCCAATTTGTCAATTTGCCCGGCGAACAGGCGGTCTTGCGGTTTGCTGAACTGGACAAAACTGTCCAGGTCGATTTCGTCTACCACCACCTGGTTGCCATCGGCGTCGGTGCCGATATAGGTCAGATAACCACCCTCTTCCCTGACCTCGGCAACGGTAAGCGCCCCGCCATCCGACGTGCGAATACGGTCGCCCGTGCTATAACGCACGCGACTGAGCGGCGCATTATTAGCCATATAGGTACGTCGTTCATTAATAGCGGGGTAGCTGATAACAACACGGCGGTCCTGATATTCCACGACAATGCCCAGGCCGGCCTCTGACTCAGTATTGCTGACCCAGCGCTGGCCCGGAATAAATGTTGGCGTATTCAAAAGACAATCCCTTCAGCTCGACAGAAAATAGCAAGTGTGCGGACGCGGATGATAGTGATTTAGCTTAGCCGATACAAACCGGATTTGCCTTAATCAAACGTGGATCGCCTGTTGTGCGACATCTGTTGCACCATATGTTGCACCATATGTTGCAACATAGGTATTGACAGGCCAGATACAGGACAGTGTAACTCGGCCCCTCTGTGCCTGAAGTGCCATTTTTTGCAAGTTGACTGATCTCAGGTTGGCAGTGGTACTGCCATTCCCGGGTTTCTTTTCAGGGTTTGCCCGCTTCCCGCCTGTGCGTGAATGGTACCCGTGTCATACACCACCTGGCCTCTGCGTATTGTCATCTTTGGCCATGCATTGACTTGCCAACCTTCATATATCGAAAAATCGGCTTTTGAAAAGCCGTCTTTGGCACGTACCGGTTTGCTCATGCCGGGATCCCACAACACCAGGTCTGCATCCGCACCAGGACAAATGCTGCCTTTGCGAGGGTAAAGCCCAAACAATTTGGCCGAATTTGAGGAAGTTACTTCAACAAAACGCTCCAGACTGATTTTACCTTTAAGGACTCCCTCCGAATACAGCATGGGTAACATGACCTGAAGGTTATTTACACCCGCTCGCACATCACTGAATGTTTGGGCCGGATCCATTTTACGCTGACGCGACCAGGGAGCATGGTCACTGGCGATCGTATGCACAGAGCCATTCGCCAAGCCACGCCACAACGCCTCCTGATCATCCTTTGTGCGCAACGGTGGCATGGAGGTAAACAATGGGCCATTTGGCGTCTGGTATTGATCTTGTGTGTAATGCAGATAAATTGGTCGGGTTTCCACATAAACCGGAAGTCCCCTGTTTTGTGCATCGCGACAAACTTCCAGCGCGCGCCCGGATGAAAGGTGCACAACATAAACCGGGCAACCGGTTAACTCCGACAGAGCTACCACCTGTTGGGTTGCCAATACTTCGGCCAGCACCGGGCGGCTTTCGGCGTAGAAACGCAGTGAGCCCTGGCCACTGGACTCCAGTTTTTGCTGAGCATACTGTAGCAGCGGCTGTGCCTCGCAATGCAGCATTGGCAAAATACCAAGGTCACGCGCGGCCTCCAGTGCGGACAAATACAGACTGAAGTTGTTGTTAAAATCCTCCATCAGTGTGTAGATTTTTATGCTGGTGTGCCCGGCTGCCGCGATTGCCGCTAACTGATCCACACGCGGAGGTATCCCAACAAACGAATGAAGCATGACATCTGCGATGGATTCTGAATCAACTTCTGCGCTATAGCGCTGTGTCATTTCCAGCAAGCTTTCTGTGTCAGTTGCAAAACTCATCTGTCCGACGCTCGTAATGCCGCCAGCCAGAGCTGCCCTGGAACCTGTTATGTAATCGTCCAGATATTCATCCTTGAAGTGCACATGGGGATCGATGCCGCCGGGCAATACTTGCAGTCCAGTGGCATCAATAATTCGATCAATCTCAAATCCGGCCTTCAGATGTTGTCCAACCGCGACTATTTTTTCCCCCTGTATCAAAACATCACCCGCAAAGCGTTTCCCGCCAGTGACAACCAGCCCGCCTTTTACCAGCATGCCACTCGTTTGGCCCACAGGTTCAGGTGTCAATTGTTTTGTCCCGGCATTCACTTTCGTGCCAGTTAAAGCAAAGGCGCCAAAAGAGGCGACCGTCATTTGTTGCAGCATATGGCGCCGGGAAATACAGCGATAATCCTGTTTCTGTTTGTCATTCACGATTTGATCACCGACAGGTAGCTATCAGATCCAACCAGATTGCCACAAGCCTTATCGTGAGGTTATCGAGATCGGCACAAAAAATATCGTAATCGGCACAAGCAGGAAGGATTGCCGTCAACAAGCCCTATCCTTGCAGCTTGCCAGGTTTCATCCCCTGACGTACTTGCCTGGGTGTCAGTTGAAACTTTTTGCGGAATGCCGCAGAAAAACTCGCCGCCCGGGCATAACCCACACGTTCGGCGATCAGGCCAACCGGTTTGTCCGTATCGCGCAAATATTGAAGGGCTTCTGTCAACCTGAGATCCTGACAATATTCCGCAACGGTTTTGCCCACCATGTATTGAAAGCCGGCAGAAAGTTTGTTGCGATTTATACCGACTCTGCCAGCAAGCTGCCCAAGAGTGGGCGGACAGATAAATTCCCGGTTTATGATATCGCGCGCGTACTCCAGTGCGTCGATATCCCTTGTCGAAAACCCCGAACGAGTTTGTTTTTCTGCTGACGAATTTAAAAAACCGAGCATCATGCAGACAAGGTCAAGGGCCTTGATTTCCAGCTGCAACCTGCGTAACCGCCCCTCGTATCTGTTGCGGGACAGGTCTGCCAGGCAACGCCGCATCTCGGGTTGCAGTGGCATATTGACCAGCCCGAAGTCCCTGTTGTGCTCTGCCATTAGCTGTTTCAGTAATGGTGGTAACTGGTCGAGTTCAAGCCCCAGACGCTCCGCCAGAAAGCTCGACCGCAGGGTCAGTGTTACCCAATGGACCGGTGTATCAGCGTAAATCCATTCCGCTTCGATCAGATCTCGCGGCTGGTGCAAAACCTGACATACCGGTCCGGACGTGTCGCACTGTGCAATATTGTCAAACAGCAGGGTTGCACTGGCAGACAGGCGAAAATGAAAGCGGGTCCAGCCTTCCCCGACAATTTTGTAGTTCAGGTCTTCCTTGAAACGGGCTTGCAATTGACTAAAAACCAGGTCGTCGGATATTACAAAATCGTCGTAGTAACCTTCACCCCGGGACTCGGGAATTTTTGCATTTAACAAGCCGCCAGTACCGCCCAATGCATTTATCTGACGTATATGCAGTCCCGGGTCAGGCTCGGTACTAACGCGCTTGATAAAGTCGCGAATACTGCGCACTTCAATACCATCCGGCATGGTTCTACAAGGCTTTACCACATCTTCGGAATACCTCATGTGCCCTCTCCGCATCGGTAACTATTGCCACTCTCGTGGATCGACAACATAGTATTTTTTTAATTGCTCAAACAGCGCCGGGTGCAAACGGGCCATCTTGCGTGGTTGTTCGTAAAAAACTTCGGTAGCCACCGCAAAAAACTCTGCCGGATTAGTGGCGCCATAATGGTCCAGCAAACCGTGGTGATTGCGCGCCAGGTCGCGCTGTAATTCTTCATATTCATGAGACAACACTGCGGCCCAGCTGCGGTAACTGGACGCTCGAGTCAACAATGGCGCACCATTGGCGCTGCCCGATTCCTGGTCGAGCTGATGAGCAAACTCATGTAATGTGACATTGTGGCCGTCGCTAAAGTTGCGTGAGCCGTGAATCACATCGTCCCACGACAAGATAACCCTGCCAGCGCCCCAGGATTCACCAGACCGCCCTTGCGCCCCTACAGACACCACACCCCCTGCGCCCACGTCGGTATGTGGTGCAACATAGGCAGACGGGTAAACATAGATATAACGCAATTTGCCATACAGGGAATGCGGTCGATTGAGCAAGAGAAGACAAGCCTCACCGGCAATGGTGAGACAAATTTCATCGGTGATTGCCAAACCACCGCACCCGACAAACTTTTTTTTGTGCAGAAATCGTTTTATCAATTGCTGCAGTTCTTGCTGTAACGCCTGACTCAGTTTTGAGTACACAGGAATATTGTCCTGCAGAATCGCTTGCCATTCAGACGGAAACGGTTTTGCCAGGGCGCGACGCAAACGATGACGCGGCCACCAGAATACGAGTGCGAGCAACGACACAGTGAGCAAAAAATATAACCAAACTGGCATATTAAGTTCTCAATCTTTTGGGGCTGACGTCGGACGTCCAGCCACCAATCCGGGGCCTGTTAACACTAAGCCTCTTCCCCCTTTTTTCCTACCTCAGTTTTATCGACCTTTGGCTTGGGCACCGGTGCAGAATGTAAAAACACCTGCCACCCCCAACGCAGCCAGGCCAGCAGTGACCAGGCAATCCACAGCGCCCAGGCCAGAGTCAGCACTCGATAAACCCACAAAGGCACCGAATAAATATGGGCGACCGGCAATTCTGCGGCGGCTCTGTCCGCGTACCAGTTCAGATTTAGCGCAGACGAATAATTACCGGTAATTTGCATTTCCGGCTGTCCCAGCAAGCCCTGGTGAATCGCCAGATACAGGCTGGCAAGTGCCGCAATGGTCAACGCCACCAGGCCAATTTGCCCCAGGGTTGCAAGGTTGGACGTCGGTTTTGGTGCTTTTCCCCGCCACGCCAGAACAAAAAACCAGATCACCACCAGACCCGCTGCCACCAGGGGTGCCTGGCTGAGGCCCGCCAGTAGCAATAACCATTGCCAGAACCTGAGTGGCGTATAGCCACTCTTCGCCAGGCCCCATGCTGCCAACACCGACGCGAGTAAAATTCCCCAGATCAGCACCGCCGGTCCCAGGCGTGGGCCGGTCGCCCACAATATCCAGCGATTGTGTGGAAAGTGCGCTTTGATTTGAGCATTGACGCTTTCATTACCCAAATTAACTACCGGGGTCACAAAGGAAAACGACGTGCCGTGTTCTTCTCGCCAGCCCAGATCAAACTGCAATTTTCCCGGTGTCAGGGGCAGCACCACTTTACTGCCCTCCTGGCGGGCAGGCTGGGGACGCCCGTTCAGGGCCATTGATTGCAACTGCGCTCCGTCGGGCAGTCCTACCTCATAATTGCCGCCCTGACTGCTGCGCATGATCAGCCGCAATGAAACATCAGTACTGCGAGGTCCCGGTGTAATATCGAGCTGACTACTGTCAATGGTGCTCCAGTTGCCGGTGACGCCTTCCGGGCGCAGCAGTTGCAAGGTGACACTCTCCCCTGGCCACGGTCGCCACTGCGGCAACCAGACATCATCACTGGTTTGCCGGTAGACCGTGGGTAACCCCCGATGTTGCAAATTCCAGATATAACCCGGTGCGACCTGCCACACTTCCACCCAGTCACTGCTGTTGCGTGCTGTCAAAGTCAGTTCCGGTTGTCGCGACAACGATGACTCCCAACTGAACTCCCCTTGATCTGGCGCCAGACTGATCAGCACGTTATCGCCCTTCACTTGCACCTGTTTCGACAGGACAGATTCACCCGACAGCAAAGGCACTTCCAGCAGTACCGGCTGCCCGACGGGGCTTTGGCGCTCAACGCGATTTACCACGCGCCACACCAGACCCAGTTCGAGCGTGCGCGTCACCTTGAGCAAGGCGGGTAATTGTTGTGCCGCCGCCTGCGTGCTATCGATGTCACCACTCGGCACCGTTTTCAGTAACTGCACCTGTCCGTCGGTATGACCTGCTTCATCGACACCGACCACATCCCAGCCATCAGCCGAAACATCTACGCGATACGGTATCAGTGCAAAAGGCAAACGCACCATTTGCCCCAACACCGGCCCGGACATCTGGACTCGATGATTGCCTGGTTCCAGCGCCACCCATAACGTGCCGCGACTTTGACGCACTGCGGAACTCACTCGACCATCTACCTTCACTTCGCGCGGCAGCCAGTTTTTACCTCCGGCAGGTAGTGGCATTGCGATACGGGCACCCGCATGAACTTTCAGTTCTACTGTCAGCAGTTGTTCGGATATGAGCAGACTGGCCGTTTCAATGGTTGCGCAACGAGGCGCACATTCCGGAGCCTTTAACAAACGATCCTGCAATTCCTTGAGTAAATAAGGTGGCGGGAAAAGCTGTCCGGTGCGATTACCCTCTTCTGGTGCGAATGATTGGCTCTCAATAGCTGTCTCGGCAAAAGCCGGAGAAGGCACGCTGGCCGATGCCAGCACCAACCCAATAGCAAGTGCACCAAACATCGTATTCAGTCCACGCATTTTGATGGTCGGCATCGACAAATTACACAGTCGCCCCAGCAGACCAATCAACAATATCAGCTGAAAAAACAGCAATATTCGAGTCAACCATGGCGGCGCCAGTATCAAGCTTGTCTGGTGATCGTCAGCTACCCGGCCATGCCATTCAAGCCTGGCGGTACGCCATTGCCAGTCGGGTAGCCCCGGGCCGGTTTGAACCTGTGCATTGGGGTCAATTAACCGGGCCAGATCCTGAAGAGATCTGTCGCGCCTGGTCGCCGTCACCACGATTTCCTCTACACTTCTCTTTTCATTGAGGTGCGGTTTCAGTTTCCGGACCGGAGCTGCCTGGTCGGCGGGTACGCTGAACGCAACTTCAGGGGCACCAGTGACATCGGCATACGACTGCCAGCCCCTGTTCTCCAGCTGAGGATAGATGCCGGCACGAATTTGCTGCAAGGCAAACGGTGCAGCTACCAGTGTAAAAAGTACCAGCGATGCAATAAACCAGGTCCGGACCAGTTGCTGCAAACGCCCTTTCAGGGACACTCGACGCAAGGCAGCCACGGCAAACAAATTGAGCCACACCAGTTGCGGCGCTCCAGGCTCTTGCCAACTCAGTGTTAAAGCAACCAGAGCGATCGCACTCCAGCGCCAGCCCCACAAACGATACGTGGCGATCACAGCCAGCAACACCAGGAAAAAATCCAGCAGTGTCCAGCGTCCGAGCCAGTCACCGCGGGATCTATCGACTCCCGTTGCCCCCCACAGACGCCAGCCCGGGGGTAAATTCAATTCCGCGCTGGCGGATTTCATATCCTGCCCCCAGCCATTGACGGGCACCTGATTCACACCACCGTCGATGCGCCCTTCCGCGATCATATTCAGGTTACCGTGGCGCACTTCCACGCCGAGTCGTTCAGAATCGGGCAGACGGGTAATCACCTGATCATCACCCTGTAATGCCACTCGGCCCAAAGACAACACCGGGGTTGCTTCCATGCGCCAGGATGAGGATTTTTTGCCTGTGATTCGATCCTGAAAGGTGTACCCGGCTCCGTCGAAGTCGAGCCAAAGCCGTCGCACGAGTGACAATTGATCAGGCTCGGGATGTTCACCACCGCGCCGCACCTGATTAAAGTGCAAGGCCTCACCGGGCTTTAGCAGATAAGCCGGAAACGCCTGCCACTCGGGATCGATATCGGTTTGTGAAGCATCAATTGGATTCACGCCCGAGACATCCACCACCCGCAAATCCGGTCGCGCCTCGAACACCCAGACTTCTTCTTTGGGCCAATATTCCCCGCTTTGCGGCAAAACCAGTTGATCGTCGGGCGCCATACGAATGGCAGACAAGCCAACCCGCCAGTTTCCCGGCCGAAGTTGCAATCCCAAACGGCCATCCGGATCTATTCGGGCGGGAATATCGCTGTCGATACTGATGGGGACAAAGCCGTCCAGCAAGGCCGGCCCCAGCAACACTTCGCGAGCACGGCCGGAAACTTCCAGTTCCAGCATCGTCTCCACAGCCATTGGTACATCATCAACAATATGGCGGAATACGCGGGTTCGCAGCCAGTCCTTGCCCTGTGCGTTGTCTGCCACGGATTGCAAGCGCAGGGAACCGTCAGAATTTATCTCTGGCCCCACCACTTGCGCGCCGTCCAGGGTCAGTTCAAGCAACCCGGTTTGTGGTGGCAGTCTCAACAATGTTGGACGCTTTGCCCAATGGATTTCACCTTCAACCCGGTATTCACCGGGTTCCACTCGTATCGCTGGCCGCCCCTGCAGATCCAGAACAACCGCCGCCTGGCCATTTAAACTTACCTGCTGAGGCCAGTTATCCCGGTCGCCTGGTAAAAAAATTGCACCGTGAGCCCAGGTGGTCCAGCGCTGTTCAAACCGGGCGCGATGGTCTTTGACATCCAGAACCAGCTCGCCCGGCCACTGGCAGACGAATT
>JBNKFQ010000095.1:0-26578 GCA_050289385.1 Porticoccaceae bacterium
CCCGGCAACGCCTGGTTGCCCTGCTACCGCTTGACCGCCCCATTAATCCGTTCACAAACTGGCTGCGCGAGCTGTCTGGCGCTCCCAAAGTCGCCCTGGCACTGTCCCTGTTGCTGGTTATCGCCCTGCCCCTGGTATTATGGTTCGATACGCCTCCTCCGGTAGCTGGCATGCAGTACACAACAAAGGTAGGCGAGACACGTGATCTCAATTTGCAAGATGGGTCTGTTGTAACCCTTGGCGCCCACTCCACCCTGTCTATCCAGTTCAATGAAAGCCGGCGTCGGGCAGTCCTGATCAAAGGAGAAGCCTTTTTTAATGTTGCCGACAATCCGGAACAACCGTTTGTGGTGCAAGTGGACAATCTGGAAGTCAGGGTGCTTGGCACCCAATTCAATGTGCGCACCAGCGCGCAACAGGTAGCGGTGGCCGTAACGGAAGGCAGCGTCGACCTGGTCGACCCGCACCCTCTGCCAATACTCAACAAAATACCGGGTATTAACCAACTTGAAAACCTGGTCAACATTAACGATCAGCGTTATCGGCTCAATGCTGGCCAACGGGTAATCGCCCTGCGTAAAGGTAAGGTTCTGCCGGTGCAGCCTATCGGAGAACACTCTCCGGGAGCGTGGCGATATGGACAATTAATCTATGACAAAGCCACTCTGCGCGAAGTGGTGGCCGATGCCAATCGTTACCTGGGTGAACAGGTAGTTATTGTCGACAGCCGACTGGGCAACTTGCCGGTTACCGCTTCATTTGGAACCGACCAGATTGATCAAATGCTCGACGGCTTGACCAAATTGCTGCCTATCAGTATCGACCGGACTATTCCGGGCACGATTCGCATCAGACAAAAGATGTAACAAGGTTTTTGTCCATTAAATTCTTCCTCATCGTCATTGCAACAAGGAGGGAAAATTCACATCTGGTGAACCCTGAATATCAAAACTACAATCACCTTAATTGCGAGGAATGAATAATGAGTTTAAAGCAACTTCGCAGCGCGGTATCGGCATTTGCTCTCGCTGTCTTCCTGAGTGCGGGAGGGGTGCACTCTGCGCCAACTGACAAAATGCGCTTTGACATACCGTCACAACCACTAAAAAAAGCACTTTTCGATTTTTCCGAACAGACTCATATCGTAGTGCTTCTTTCAGAGACAGAAATTGACGATCTGGAATCCAACTCTCTGTCTGGCTCTTACTCTCCAGAAGAGGCGCTTCATGCTCTACTCAGGAACAGGGGTGTTACATATGAATATAATTCTGCGGACAGTACGTTGACAATCAATGGTAAAACGTCGAGTGTAGAAAATTCAACAAATGATGCCTCACCTCATAACTCCGATAACAAAGGAGCATCACGTAGAAAAAGAGACTTGGAGGTAGAAGAGATAATAGTCACCGCTCAAAAAAGAGAGCAAAGTTTAATGGATGTCCCAATGAGCATTGCTGCGATGAGCAATGTAGAGCTTGAGGAGAGGAAAATTTCGAACATTGAAGATCTTGGTTTTGCAGTTCCCGGGCTGACCATTAGTGGTGACAACTCCTATAACCGTCGTGTGTCACTACGGGGCATAACCAACAATTCAGGTTCGTCATCTCTGGTGGGTATTTATCTGGACGAAGCATCGATAACAGGCGGCCACGCCTATCAACAACTCGACGTTCGCATTCACGACCTGGAACGTGTCGAGGTATTAAGAGGCCCTCAAGGCACATTGTATGGAGAGGGTTCGATGGGTGGCACAATTCGCTTTATTACTAAAGATCCACAACTGGATCGCTTTAGCACAAAAGCCGATATTTCTGCATCTTTTACTGAAGATGGATCTCCCGGGCAAAAAATCCAGGGCGTTCTCAACGTACCAATAATTGAAGATGTATTTGGCTTGCGTATATCCGGTACATTTGAACATAGCGGTGGCTGGATTGACCAGCCTGCCGCCGCGCAACGAGATATCAATGACTACAATCTTTCAAATGTACGAATAAAAAGTCTGTGGCAAGCCTCTGAAGCCATGCAGATAAAAGCAACCGCCATTATTCATCGTAACGATTTGGGAGCACCCGATGTTGGAGAGGATGAAGACGGGAATTTCACTCAAATGTTCGGTCTGCAGGTTACCGGGTCATCAGAAGATGAATATGAACTGTATAATCTGGTTTTTACCTATGATTTTGATTCAATACAGTTTTTAAGTACCAGCAGTTATATCAATACAGAAAAAAAGGTTATGTGGTATGGCAATCAGGTACAAAATTTGCCACCGCCCTTGCCGCCATTTGATATTTTAAGTGGTCCTTTGGATACAACTACCGATATTTTTAATCAGGAAGTTCGTCTTAGCAGCACCGATTCTGGCCCCTGGAATTGGACGATAGGAGGAAGCTATCGAGACACGGCAGCGAATTTTTTACAAGTGGCCTATTTTGGCATTTATGAGCCTGGAGACCCACTCCCTGCGCCACTGACATTTTCTGGTAAAAATACCTATGAGACATGGGCTGCATTCGGCGATATCAGTTACGCATTTACTGACCGTTTTGAAGTGGGTATAGGATTACGTTATTTTTCCGACGATCAGGAACAAATAGACTTAATATCAAATGTAAGCCAAATACAGTCCTTTAATTCTCTAACCCAGCGTTTTTATTTGAATTACGATTTATCTGAAAATTCCATGGCTTACATCAGTGTATCCGAGGGTTTTCGCAGTGGCGGATTTAACCAACCGGGACAACCAACTTTTGAACCTGAAAGCCTATGGGTTTACGAAATAGGCACCAAAATGGTACTACTGGACGGCTCTCTGGATGCTGAATTCGCGCTTTATTACAGTGATTACCAGGATTATCTGGTCAATGGAATTCCACCTCCTCCTGCATTGCCATTATCTCGAATCTCCAATGGTGGTGATGTAGAAATCAAGGGCATTGACTGGAGTTTGAACTGGCATGCAACAGACAGTTTAAGCCTGGAGTTTTCCAGCAATTACAATCATTCGGAGTTTACCGAGATTCGTGTTTTAGAGTCGACATCCAGCAATATTCCCGGCGACCGCCTTAGCGAGGCGCCCAAGTACAGTTTTACCTTATCTGCAAATTATGATTTTTCCTGGGATAACAAACCAGGTTATCTACGCCTTGATTACAATCAGCGGGGCAGGAGTATATATCGGTCACGGTCTATAGGCCCGCACTCTTTCAGTTCAAGCGACGTCAATAACTTGCTCAATTTTCGTCTGGGCCTTGATTGGAGTGAAAATCTGTTTTTTGGAATATTTGCACGGAACTTGCTCAACGACAGAGGGCTGTTAAACGCACGGTCGATATTGGGACAAACTCCCCGCAATCGACCACGTACTTTTGGGCTTGAATTAGGTGTGCAATTTGACTGATATATATCAATGAAATTTGGAGCATCAACTAAAAGCTGACTATGAAATTATCTTCAAACATCTGAAATTGTCAGTGGTTTTCAGAACCTGGTATTGATGCCAATAACCTGTTTAGCATTAGAACCAGCTATACAAAAGGGCCCGCAGTGCGGGCCTTTTTGTGATTAAAATTATCTATAGAAAACCATGTTCAACCTCACTCCTCTGTCGAGGTTTCTTCCAGGTCTTTTTCTTCCGTATCTTCGCTCTCTTTTTCTGAACTGAAACCATCTTCTTTGGCTTCAATAATGGTCTTGGCCGTATAATCAGCCATTTCAAACAGGTGATCACTGGCAGAGCTTTTTACAAAGCTTTTATCGTCCTTGCGAAAAACCCGGTATTCAACGGACTGTTCGTCATCACTGAGTTTTGCAACCAACGCCGGTTCACCGGCCTCAATTGACTTGGCGGTTTCGTCATCCACCAGGCCAGACACATTCAAGCTGGTGAAATTGCCTACCCAGCTATCGATAGCGTCACCATCAACTTCGTGCCCTTCCGGCAGTTGCGACAAGGCCCAGCTTTTTTCATCACCACTGCCTTCGCGCGTTGCCTCAAGCCCCCACACCTGGACTTTTTTGACATCACCGTTAAATTTCAACAGTGATTTATCAATCCAGTCATTGCTGTCGGCAGGCGCTTCGTACAGGGCGAATTCCACCGCGTAAACCTCGGACTCACCAGGCAATCGCACGTGCACTTTTCGAAATCCCGGCGAGGTGCCAGCCAATAAAGTGCCCAATTCCTTGTCGCCCTGTTTCAGAGTGATTTTCCGCAGCGCATTATCATCGGCCACTTCAAAGCGCTCGGCGGCGCTGTCGGTAGTGGCCACCGGCCAACCACCTTTCAGCTCTTTCAAACTGTCCAGCAAGTCGCCAACCTTATCTTGTTGGGCAAGCAAATCGCCGTGCTCAGGCAGTTTCCAGTCCGTTGCATTTTTGGTCAACACGGTGGTTTTGTCCTTGCCTGCAAGCACAATACCGTCCACTTGTCGAAAATCCACATCCAACAGTGCAGCGGCAGGGGCCGCATTGGTCGAACTGACGTCCTTGAGCCAGATACCTGCTATCAGTATTACTTGCACCGCCAGCAGGACAGTCAGCATTTTTATGGTCTTGTTCATGCTTGAGCACCTCCTTCAGCCAATAGTGCTTCGTACCGGGAATGCGCCACCTTGAAACGCCAGCGACGAATCAGATATACCGCCAGCACGGCAAGCAGCGCCAGCCCATAGTTCAGGTATTCCCAAAACAGACGGGAATCATCAGACAACGGCGGTAAGGTGCGATTGAACTGGGCGCGAGCGCGAATGCTTAACAGCCCCTGGTCTTCCACACTCCATTCGGTAGAGTTGACCAACATCTGGGCCGGTGTCACGTACTCGGTACCGTTAATCGAACTGAGCACCCCTAAAACCTGGTCGGCGGCAAAATCATTGGACGATATCACCACCAAGCGCGCAGACTCTGGCGAATGCTCGATCACACTGCCAATTTTTTCATTGGTTTTTTCAGGTGCTGCAGCTGATTCATCCTCACCACTTCCGGCCTGATCTGGATTTGTCGCTTTGGCGTTTTCGCGAGCGGCAGCCACCAGAGGCGACTCTTTGCCGGCAAAGTAAGAGTTGAACTTGCCATGCAGTGCCACCGCCACCAGCGACGATTGTTGTTGGTCGGATGGCGTGAACGTACTGTTGCCTTGAGGATCCATCTTCGGACTGATGTCCAGACCATCAGACAACCAGGATTTTTTTGAGCTGTGTACCAGTTCAACGACTTCGCGCCCGGCATTTTTCTCCGCGTCCACGGTTATTGGTGTCGCCCAGGGAACAGTCAATTGAGGTAACCCGGAGGTAATCGGATTTTCTTCATTGAGACCGTCGCCGCGCGCGTCAATAAACCAGGGATAATCCAGCAGCACAATTTCCTGCACGGTAAATCCACCCACCTGACGCGGCACAGGCACCGGGAAATTGGCGTTCTGCGGATCCATTACCAGGCTCTTTTCCTGCTTGATGCCATGGTGCGCCAACCATTCGCTCAGCCCGGAATTCACCGGTTGCGCAGACAAACCCTGGCGACTGAGACTGGTTTTTACTGGCGATGTGACCGCAACTACGGCACCACCACGCATCAAAAACTGGTCAACTGCAAACAATTGCTGCTCACTGAGATTTTCTGGCGCCAGCAACATCAGCAAATCGATATCTTCAGATAATTTACCGCCGTCAAGAGTCACCGGTTTCACTGTCAGGTTTTCACTGAGCATACGCCGCACCTGATTAAACTGGTTGTTAGGAGGTGGCGGTGGCATACCTTGCGGTTGTTGATAAGGGTTTGTGGGTTCGGGCGCCATAAAGCCGACGGTTTTGGTAAAACCGCTGGCAAAACGTTTAAGACCCGCATCCAGTCCACGCTTTAAACCATCTTCAGACAAATCTTCTGGCAATGGCAACTGAACTCCGAACTCACCATTTTGCAGCACCATATAAAAATAAAAGGTATTGGTGTCGAACAGGCTGGAAGCCATGGGTTGAAAACCATATTGTTCTGCAATGGTTTGCGCCACACTGCCATCACCAGCGTCCGGGTCAACAATTTCCACCTTGAGTTTGCCTTTGCTGTCTGCTGCGCTGGCATTCAGCGTTTTTTCCACCACGCCTTTAAATTCACGTAACGACTCCGGCAGTTTTTCATCGCCAGATATATAGGCGGTAAAATTTACCGGCTGTTGAATGGTGGCAAACAAATTGCCACCCGACTGATAGGCGTACAAGACATGCTTGATGGCATTGGTAATGTCGTATTCCGGGTTGCGCAACTGCACATCAACATCGGTTTCACTCTGTTGCTTGATGTCCATCAGGTCGCGAAAACCGAGTACTTTGTATTCGTCTCCGTACTTGACCAAAATGTCAAAGTAAGAATTAACCACGGCAGACTGATAACGGTCGGCAACCTGGAACGGCACCGGTCGAATACCGTACTTGGAACCGGCCTCTTCTTCTGCTTCCGGGTTTTTCACCGGGTCAATAATTTCGACACGAATATTGCCGCGGCCTTCTACTTCGTACTCGCGTAAAATATCTTGCAGTTGTGGTACCAGCGGCGCCAACAGCGGATGCGTTTTAGCACTGAAATAACCGCGAATTAACAGGGGTTCCTGCAACTGCGCGAGGTAGCCGCGAGTTGCGTCAGAAATTGAGTACTGGTTTCCTTCTGTTACATCCGCACGCAATGCACCCAACGGCGCAAGCCACAAGTTGGCCAGCAAGGCATTGACGACAATTAATGCCGTTGCGAGGCGCCAGCGACGATGATGGCCAACATTGCCGTCGTCTGCCCAGCGCTCTTTTTCCAGTGAATAGCGATTGAGGGTCAGAAACACCAGCACAATACCCGCGTAATAGTACAGATCGCGCAGATCGATAACACCGCGAGTAATCGATTCAAAACGCGAACCGGTACTGAGCGAACGCAATACATCGCCCGCCTGGTTACCCACCAGTTCCGTCAACACACCGGCACCCAGCAGATATAACAAACCACACACCAGTGTGGTCAGCATCAGGCTGACAATCTGGTTGTCACTGCGGGAAGAGACAAACAAGCCCACCGACAGATAAGCGGCCCCCAGTAACAGTGTGGCCAGGTAGGCACTCAAAATTGGCCCCCAGTCAACATCGGCAATAATTGAAACCGTGATCGGTAACGGCAGGGTCAGCAACAGGGCAATACCTAATAGCGCCATACAGGCAGCAAACTTGCCAACCACAAAACGCCAGGGGTTGGCGGGCAGGGTCAGCACATGTTCAAGGGTGCCGCTGCGACGTTCCTCGCTCCACATGCGCATGGTGAGTGCTGCACTGAGAAAGATCAGCAGTACCGGCATCCACTCGAACATGGGCCGTACGTCGGCGATATTGCGAGCAAAAAATGATTCACCCCAAAAGAAAATAAACAGGGTAACCGCCACAAAACTGCCCAAAAACAGGTAGGCAATGGGAGAGGCAAAAAACAGGCTAAGTTCCTTGCGGGCAATACGCCGTGTCATTTGATCAAGCAGCATCTTGCGCCTCCTCTTTACCGGATTGGGTATGACCAGGTGTCCTGGCGTCACTGATTTCACGGAATACGGTTTCCAGATCGCGTTGCAGAGTGGTCAAACCAAACAGTTTGGAACCATTGCTGTGGATCTTGCTGGCCAGTTCTGCACACAGACCTTGCACATCGTCTCCCTCAACCAGTGGCAGATGGTAACGATTGCTGTTGTTTTCACTGGCAACAAGCTCAGCTTTTTTACCCGCCAGCAAGCTCTGCACAACGTCGGGGCCTGCATCGGTATCCAGTTGCAAAGTGTCGCTGCGCCGCAATTGCGCCAGCGACTCATCCACGGCCAGAGCGCCGCCATGCAGAATCAATACTCGATCACACAATGCATCTACTTCTTGCATGATATGAGTCGACAAAATAACTGTGGCATGTTTTGCCAGATTGAGGATCAAACGCCGCATTTGCTGCGTTTGATGAGGGTCGAGACCGTTGGTGGGCTCATCGAGAATGAGTAATTTGGGGTCATGCAGCAACGCCTGGGCTACGCCAACTCTCTGCTTGTAACCTCGCGACAGTGTAGACACCGGTTGCATGGCTTTTTCGCCCAACTCGGTTCGGGCAATAGCATCACGTACAGCACTGTCCTTATCGCTACCCGACAGACCGCGCATTTCGGCGCTGTAATCCAGGTAATCTATAACCGTCATCTCTGGATACACCGGCAAATTTTCCGGCAGGTAACCGATCAGCTGTTGAGCCTGATCTGCCTGTTCTTCAATATCGTACTGGTCAATATGAATACGTCCGGCACTCGGCTCCAGAAAACCGGTCAACATTTTCATAATTGTTGTTTTGCCAGCACCGTTATGGCCCAGCAGACCAACGATTTCACCTTGCCCGATTTTGAAAGAGACGTTACCGACCGCGACAAAATCGTCGTAGCGACGACTAACGTTTTCGACAGTAACCACTATTGGCTCCTTTACGCATTTTCAAGTTGGATGAATATTTTTTTATTCCACCTTATCGATCTGCTGAGGGTTTGAAGTGAACATACTCACCACAAGGGCTGACCACGGCCTGTTTACACTGTACACCGCAGCTGATAGCTGGAACGTCCAAAAAATGAAATCACGTCCAATACCAGATACGTTGTTGGTACCGCTCAATTGGTAATTTTTTTGGGTTAAACAGGAATAGTGCGAGATTCACTCGTCGGGGTCTGCTCTCGCCTGTTGAATCAGCCCCCAAGTGTTTACCCTCAAACTGTCACTCGAATACAGGAACTTCCTCAAGTGCCAGCCGCCGCAGATCCTACACCGATTCAGACCAGATTTTCAATTTTTCCGGTCTGATCGGCATTGTAAGACCACAAAGAGCGGCATGAGTTCTTGGATCTGTTATCGGCGAAACAGGGGCTTTACGGATTTACCTTGGATGAACATCACTCACCCGCCACTGAAAACCGGCGGTAACCGCCATACCCCCTGAAATGACAGTATCGGCAACTTTATAACGACCTTTATCGCCGACAACGTATACGTATTGATTGTTTGCCCTTACACCATCGAAGGGCTTGTCATTTATATTGGTAAACTGCACAAAGCCCTTGTACGCCCACTGGCGAGTTCCATCACCCCGGTCCACAACTTCCCAAAACCCCTGAGATTGATCAGTTTCCGACGCCAGCAGGGGTCGCCAGGTTTCAAGACACTCTTTGTCGCAGCCCTTGACGCCAAGTTCTTTGCCATTGGTGTACAAGATGTCGTCTTCTGTCCTGTCAACAAATACCAGCCGTTCAACAGGGTAGCGCGAATACAAGGGAAAGCCGCTGGCACTGGACAGTATGGGACCAAAGTTCCGGTCGTAACGCACAGTTGCAACAGATGGCACAAAATGTGGGGCCACGGTAGCAATTTCCCGGGCCGATTCGCTGGACTGTTTTACACCATTAATATCACCCGGGACAAAGTCACCGTCCCAGGTAAACAGCAAGTCGCCATCGTATGCCCATTGCCGACTGCCATTCCGGTGCGTAACAGGAGAGAATTTGCCTACCGGATTGGCGGCTTCAGCGGCTTGCAGGGGCCGCCACTGACTTTCGCAATCCCGACATTCGGTAGCCACCCCATCTGCTGCACCTCTATAACGATACAGGGTCATGCCGCCGACATCGACAAGAGCCAGACTGCTTGCCGCTGGCAGATCTTTTACTTTTACATCACTGGGCATCACCTGACCGCCCACGGGATTAAATCTGGCCACATGCCAGCCTTTCGGCGGTAACAATGCATTGGGGTCCAGTTTTGCATGTGCCGTCAGATTCGGGTTTAGCGATTTTTCTCTCAATGCCAGCAGGTTGTCGACCACCTCATTGACTCGCGTCTCGCGGGCAAAGCGATACAAGGGTTTACCTTTGTAGGCCCACTGATACCTGCCACCTTCTCTCTGAACCAGACTCCAGTCGCCATATGCCCTTGATCCCTTCGCTGCGATAACAGGCGGAAAGTCGTTGAGACATTCACCTGTGCAATGTGAGACGTCCGCTTCGGTATCGTCATCGGATATAAACAAGGTTCGTCCGGTGCTGTCTCCCAAACGTAACCAGTACACCTCCATTTTAAAGTCATCCCTGGCCGCAACTTCAACCAGCGTAATGCCCGGCGGCGTGGAGTATTCAACCTCGTTTGCCCTGACACTCGAAACTGCCAACCCTGCCAGAACCAGCAACCCCGCACACCAGCTGACGGCAGCACTGCCAAATTGACGCCACTTCATACCATTACCTCTGCCAACACACGGTTAGTCTGATTTGCTCCACTTCCCCAATTCGCCATAGACAAGCCAAGCCCCTGCAAACACGTCAAACCGAGCCGGCTGCAAGGTTCGTTGGGAGCAGATACGTGCAGCCCGGTTTTGACTCGACCACCTGCACGTCCGGCAGTGAAGAAAGGCAGTTCCGAATAGCTGTGGATGCGTGAATCACCGTGGTCGCTATAAGCCATTAGCAATACCCGATCCAGCAATGTGCCATCCCCTTCTTTTATATTGTCCAGGGTCGACACAATATTTTTCAGGGCACTCAGATACTGTATGGCAAACTCGTACGCCCTGGGTTGATACCCCAGCCCAGGATCCACGGAGTCTTCGTGAGTGTGGCTATGGAAGGTGGCGGAATCGCCAGCCGCTACCAGATTAAAACTCATTGTCATGTTAAACACGCGGGTTTGACCACAAGCCAGAGCATGGGCAATCAAACCGGAAAACAGCTCATGGGTATGCAACGCATCACTAACTTCACGGCTGGGACTTTCACCCTCCGGAGCGCCCGGCAAAGTACAGGCAGCTACCGGAGCAGGACGCTCCAGTTCCAGCGCCAGTTTTTTCTCGAGATTGCGCAGTGAAGTGAAGTATTCATCCAGGCGAGCCCGATCGCTGGCACCGGCCCATTTTATCAATTCCCGCCGTTCGTCAGCGACTGCGGACAAGGCACTTTTTCGTAACATGATGGCTGGATCGGGAGTAAATTCGGCAGCATTCGGGTCAACGAAACCCTCACCAAAAATACGTTGATAAAGTGCCAACGGCGATATCTCTGCCGGATTCATATTATCGCCGCCACGAGAACTGTAATTTGATGCAACATTACCATCACAAGAAACACTCAAGGAGGCAAAGCGGCTGCGCTGTCCTATTTTTTCAGCCACCACGTCATCAATACTGCGACCAAAACCCTGGTCTGTATCAGCGAGCTTGCCCGTCATCATGCACTGTTGACCCGAGTAGTGGCAGCGAGTGGCACTGCCGTCCACCATAACTTGCATACCACTGTAAATATTGATCTTGTCCTTAATCGGCGACAGGATGTCAGTCTGTGGCCGCATTTGGTATTCACCGCCAACCTGTTCGGGCACCCACTGGCCATAGCACAAGCCCAGCCCCCAGTGCCAGGTACCAAAACAGACGGGTAACTCCGCTCCATTGGCCAGCGCATTGCCGTTGTCGTTCAAAAACAGATCCAGCAAAGGCAGGCCCACCCCCACAGTTGCCCCCTGGAGCATACCGCGCAGCAAGCGTCTGCGATTCATTAATGTCTTTTTCATACCATTGTTCTCCGATTAATTCGCTGCCAGAGAAGGCTCAATATTCGAGCCTTTATAAAATTCTGTGCTGGTTCCGATCAGTCTTAACAAGTGTGGCAACTTGTAACCACCTTTAGCGAATTCCTTGCGCAATTGCTTCAGCCATTTGCGATCGTCTGGCGCCATCTCTCGTCCCACACCATAGGCATATACGCGGTTTACCAGACACGACACTGCACTTGGGTTGTTGCGCATCGCCAAACCGAGGCCAGCGGCGTCGGCGTAAGTTGCCCCGTCCAGTGAGCCACTCGAATCAATCATTTTTCCGTTCTCCGTCGTACGGAATAGCCCACCACCATCGAAATTTTCCAGTGCCAGACCAATCGGATCGGTAATTTTGTGACAACCGGCGCAGGTAGGGTTGGTTGCGTGTGCGGACAGGCGGTCACGCATGGTTTTGTAGTCGGGATTGTCGCTATCTTGCACCAAATTAAAGTCTACGTTCGGTGGGGGTGGAGGCACTTCCTGGCACAACAAGAGCTCTCGCAGTGCCTTGCCACGCAATGTGGGTGAAGTACGGCCGGGGTGGGAATGCAAAACCACAAAACCGGGTTGCGCCAACAATCCCGCTCGCGGATCACCTTCGTCAAATTCATAAGACTGCCAACGGTCTGGCAAGGCGTTGGGCTTGTCCTGATACAGAGGGATACCGAGCTGTGCCGCCAACACAGGCGTTAAAAATGTTCGACGGGTTGTAAATAAATCCCGATAGTCACCATCACGAGTTAACAAGTGGTCAACCAGAGTACGAAGGGTTTGTTCCCTGGTGTCGCTGATCGCTTGCCATGTGTAGTTGGGAAACAGACTGGCATCCTTGATCAGCCGATTAAAGCCGTCAAAGGCTAGCATATCGGAAAAAAACGCCCGTACGCCGCCTTCCAGTTTGCGCACCCCCAACATCCGTTCAACTTGTTTTAGCAGACCCTTCTGCTTGTACAGATCGCCCCGTTCAGCCGCAAGCAAGAGTGCATTATCAGGTGTGCTATCCCATAACAGAAAACTGAGGCGTGTTGCTCGCGAGTATGCCTCAAGCTGGAAGTCCCCATGCTGATCCAGCATGGAATATTCAACACGAAACAGAAAGTTGGGAGAAACCAGCATGTTTGCCAGGCTGCGTTCAAGACCAGCGTAAAAGTCGCTTTGTTCGCGGGCAGCATGCTTCGCTACTGCCAACTGACGTTGCCGTTCTGTATCGGTGAGGGGGCGCCGGAACAACAGGCGTCCAATTGAGGCGATAAATTGTTTTGCACAAGCCTGGTCAAAAGCGGTTTCCGATTCCGGAGTACAGGGCACCAGTTCGAGCCGGTGCGTCTTATCCGTTACTTGATGTGCAACATCCCGCGCAATATCTTCTGCCATCTCAAGGCTGACTGTTGACATTCCCAATTGCGAGGCTCCCACCTCCAACAAACCATCAACACGTTGCGCGACGCTAACAAAACGCTCCCTGATTTTTATGGTGCGACCGAACACATCGTGAATGATGCGACGATACTGGCCGGCATTAAGCCGTTTCATAGACTCCAGGCGTCGTTCATCGCCATTCAACACAACGTCAGACTGACCCTCCATGTGTTTGAGGCCCAACCAGGCAGAAACCGCCACCATCACCAACACAACAAGTAATACAAATCTTTTTAATATTGTCATGATAAAGCTGTCACCTCGTTGTTGGTCAGGGGTTGCTGGTAATAAAATTTCCGCCACGATGAACCAGAAAGGCGGGGACGGCATCAATGCGGAAAGTGCTGGAAATTCGCCGGTTTTCACCGGTCTGTGGGTCAGGGTCGGCATCCGCCATACGCTTGAGAGCGTGAAAAGCCTCACCGGTATCTACGTAGCCGTCACCAACCATCCCGACATAAAACCAGTAATCCATCCAGGGTTGGTAACCTGCAAGATAACCAACCAGCGGCGATTGCTGGTTCAAGTCCAGTCGCAATTGCGCTTTTGACAAAGACAATTGCAGATAGGCAGGAAACCCGCCCTCAATTCTCATCGACACATCATCGGGAGTGGAAGTAAATACACCTTCCTTGATCACACCTCGAAATTCACCGTAGGTTTCAGAATACGGATCTACCACATAAGTCAGATATTCCAGGCCTTTCTTCAATTTATTCCGTCGGATATGGCCGACCGCCCGGTAAAAACTGACCGTGGCCTCACCCTCTTTAAAATTTTCTGCGGTCACTGTAAACAACCACGCAGGCGCTCTGCCTTCGGTCAGATAATCATTGCCGCTGGCTTCTGCCCACCAGGGCCTGGCGGGGTAATTGACGTTGTACACACTGTAACAACCGACGACCCGAAACAACTGGTTGTCCACACCCTGCTCACCGGTCTCCGGGTCTTCAAAAGTATTGGCAATACCTGGCCCCTTGCCATCCAGATCAAACCCGTAAGCATAAGGTCCAGCGACAGTTTCCAGCTGCTGATAGGGAACAGATTCAGGATATTTAGCAACGGGAACAGGCTTACCATTGAGCCTGCCGCGATTAGACATGAGTTTGCTCAATTGCACCTCTATGTCGTCATCTTTTCCTTGTTTGGCAAGCATTTCTTCAATTCTGACCTCGCTATAACCTTGCAATTTTAAAGCTCTTTTTAAAATATCTGCCCGATTTCCGTTGCCGCCATTTGGGCAATTTCTATCGTCTCGATGTGTGGCCAGTTGAATGTAGTTGATGGCATAACCCCGAGTCTCGGCGACAGCAGCTGGTGCGCCAAACCAGGCGCCCAACAACATTCCAGCAACCCACGCGCCAAACTTTTTTTTGTAATTAGTCATCATAAAAAATGCCTTGCCTGTGTTATATAAATATTGGACTCAATGTCTTTGCCGAAGATGAATTGTCAACAGACCCTGATTCAGAACTCATAACTCAAATTTACGCCTATAACTCTGGGCGGTAACCGATAGCCCCAGTTCGGATCCCATACAGCTGTTAGTGGATCTTCTCGGGTCAGGTTGGTGCCGTACAATTCCACACTGAAATCATCGAACTTTATTCCCGCACGCATATCCAGTTTTCTGTATGCATCCAATACAATGTAACCAATATTATTTTGAAAAAATTCGTCTCTATAGCCGTAATCCGAGCGTAAAAATGCCTTGTATCCGGCAACATCAAAATTATATTGAGCCGCCACTGAACCAACCCACTTTGACGACAGGGGAAGACGACTATTTTTCACCGTAACACTGCTGCCACTCACGTATTTATTATCGGCATAAGAAAGTGAAAGCGAGAGTTGAAATGCGGGCGTTGGATAAAAATACACCTCAGACTCAATACCTCTCAATCGAGCATCGCCGCCATTAACACTCACCCTGCGAAATCGACAGATATCAGTTGTTGCCTCGATGCTGACAGGGACATCCTTCCACTCAATGTTATACAGGGCTGTATTAACAGCTAAACGCTGGTCCTGAAAGGTTAACTTTGCGCCAATTTCATAATTGTTTATGCTGTCAGAATCGACACGATTAACCAATGTTGCATTGGTAAAATCCAGCTTACCATCACCGTCTACATCACATACTTCATCGGGTGGTAATGACTGCCCTCGGCCAATACGAAACCCTTGTGCCCACCGGGCATAAATCATCGTATCTTCATTTGGTGTATAGGCAAGATTGGTTTTCCAGGTACTATCGCTTTCAACGGTGTCCAAATTCGAATCTGATGAATACCCCAAATTGACAGAACTTTTACCATCACGACGATCATAGTCAAACCAGCGACCGCCTACCATCAGCTCCCACTCCGGAGTAATCTTATATGCCAGTTCCCCAAAAAAAGCCCATTGGGAAAAATCATTTTTTTCCAGAGAATTCCAGAAATTACGATCTGTGCCCAGATTGGCGTCTATAAAAGATGACTGGCTTCCAAACCAGGTCTGATTATATGAGCGTGTCCGCCTGTGGTCTTCATGAAACAAGCCTGCCAAAAACTGAAAGTTTCCGGGCAACTCTGATGTCAAGCGGATCTCTTGCACGCTTCCTTTTTTATCTATTGTGTCATCCAGATCGGACGCCCAGTAGTCCATAAATGAACTCGAAGCTCTCGATGTATACGTGCCTTCGATTTCGGTTGCAGAAATCAGAAATCTTCCCCACCCCATATTGTATTTCAAAACAAGATTTACAATATCAGTGTCGTCTCTTTTGAACGGATCAAAACCGACATCCAGCTCGGACCGGCGATAACCACCCAAAGGAGGATTCAGGTCAACGTATCCATCTTCATGAAGCTTTTGCGTGGTGTACAAAAAAGATAATGAAAAATTTTCACTTTTTTGCCAGAGTAAACTGGCACGGGCACCGGTAAAAACAAGACCGGCTGTATCTTCCCGGACATTTACCGATGTACCTGTTTCGGCTGCCAGACTTTCCATCTCCGGCGTACTTACCAAATCTACGTAACCCGCGTTATCATGCCGATAACCCACCAGCCTCAGTGCCAGCTCATCTTTAATTAACGGGAGATTAACGATACCAACGGCTTTATTGTTACTACCACCTGAATTGTCTGTGACGCTGTAACCCAGATCCAACTTGCCTTCAAACTTTCCGAGGTTGGGAGCGACTGGTACATTGCGAACAGTTCCTCCCATAGGACCATTGCCATATATAGTGCCATGCGGCCCCCTCAATACTTCCACCCTTTCCATATCCACCAGTTTCAAGTCGGTGGATATTCCAAGGGAGAATGGAAGTGTTAAAGGCACTTCGCCAAAATAAGTACTTACCGTAGCTTGATCAACCAGGTTAACTCCCAACCCTCTCATCGTCACCTGATTCCAGGATGTACCAAAATTCAGATAAGTAATACTCGGGAAGAAACCTAAATAATCTGCCATACTGACAATACTTTTCCGTTCAATTTCTTCCGTCACCATAACCGTAATACTTACGGCTTCATCCTGAAGATCTACATCAATGCCTTGCTGACTATCGGTCACCACCAACTCTTCTATTCCTGTCCGGCCAACAGTAACTTCCGTCATATCCATCATTCCATCAGCAAGTTTGCCGCTCACGGCTCTGGGGGCAGAACGTTTTAACCTGTTTATTACCACTGTATTTTTATCGGTGAACTGATAAACCAGACCTGTACCTTTTAACAAGGCGCCCAGCGCTGCAGAAAGGCTATACAGTCCGCGAGCACCTGGAGATATCACTCCGACTACAACGTCCGGTGAAAATGTAATTTGTAGTTTGGTTTGATCTGCAAACTTCATTAAAGCTGCGTCAGCCGGCTGGGAGTCGATGTCGATATCAAGTTTTATAACTTCAGCATGGTTATTTACACTCCAGAAAATAACCACCAAAATGACAGCAGCAGATAAACCGGCACTGTAAAGTGCACAAAAATCAAAATGGGCTCTATTTATCGGCAATTTACATCTCACTACGTCTGCCTCTGCACCTGAATTAATTCAACCGCCATATAGCCCGGAGTGGTATTACGTTGTTTTTGAGTCCATTACTATATAAACGTAACTTTGGCTGCCAGCCTTAGGGTTTGTCGACACTAAACAGGTATCAAACAGCAAATTTTCAGCATTCAAATAAAGTCAGACAACCAGCCCTGACCTTTGGAATGCACCTTGCGGCTGCACACATCAGGCCGCGCAGAAAGATACTGCAATTAATCAGAGGTTCTCTGGAATGCACCGGTAATAACAATTCGATCACTGTGCCGTGTAATCCGCACCGGCAGAGCGACTTCGAAGCTTTCCAGCGCCGCATCAATTTCATCCAGCTGCATGGAGCTACTGATCTTCATATCCATAATTCGGCTGTCTTCGATAAGAACCTTTATCTTCGAGTAACGGTTGATTTCCCTGACCACTTCGTACAACGGCTGATTTTCGAATTTCAGTTGTCCGTAACGCCAATAAGGATAATTGTTGGCGTCGTCAACCAGCGCCACATCCACCGAGGAAGTTGGTGCTCCAAGATCCCCGGAAAATCTGGCTGTAATTCCCGCTTCAAGATGATATTGGTCAGCGAGATCTGTCACAGCAAGTGAGTCTTTTGACAGCACAGCTGATGACGATACACCCGGTAACACGCTATCTTCAAAGCGGTGGACAGCGACCCGTCCTTCCACCACCGACACTTCCAACTGAAAGCCAGCTTTTTGTACCGCAAATTTTGTTCCGATTACACTGACAGAACGGGAACCCACATCAACCGTAAACTGGCGCGAGGTATCCGGACTAACTTCAAAAAACGCTTCACCCTGCACCAGTATTACCCGCCGGTTAACGCCACTGTAGTCCACCAGAATACGACTGTCTGTATTCAGCTGGATAACCGTCCCATCTTCGAGGACCACACGTTTTTGCTCGCCAACAGCAGTCGCATACCGGGATACCCCGGATTCGGATGTGCCCGGTTGAGTGTTGTGCAGAAAGTCCGGTGCAAACAAGCCGGTGATCAGCACCGATATAACCAGCAAAAAACCGGCCGCTATGGCCACGCCTGTTTTCATGGAAGGCCAGGATCTGGTAGTTTCCAGTTCGTCAAGGCAGTCTTTCAGGTCACCGGCCTTATCCCAGACTTCCAGCATATTTTCGTACTCGTGACGATTGCTGCCATTGCCAGAAATCCAGTTGGCAAGTTCGGGCTCGTGGTCAGATTGCAGCGACCCGGAATACAGTCGTGCCACCAGTTGCGCAGCCTTATCATCCCCGGGTATCTCGCGATTTCGGTGCCGGTTATCAAAAGTATTCATGATTTCAGCCCTTTCTTTAGCGCGACCATGGCAATGGCGATGTATCGTTCAACAGAAGCCTCGGAGAATCCCATTTCTGCGGCGATATCCCGATGGCTCATGTGTTTGAAGCGACTCATCACAAATACCCTTCGGCACTTTGGCTTCAGTTTTTTCAATACAGCCACCATCCTGTCCAACTCTTTGCCAGAGGACACCACTCGCTCCGGGGACGGGTGCTCTGCTGGCAAACAGTCTTCTTCGTAGCTGTTGTGGTGGTCGAGCTTGCGCGATGTCGACCTGCGTTTGTGATCCACAATCAGATTAGTGGCAATAGAGAGTAAATAGCACTGGGTGCTCCCGCTGGCATGGGACAGTCTTTCCGCGAGGTTATCGACACGCACCAACCGCAAAAACAGCTCCTGAACCAGGTCTTCGCTGTCCTGCTTGGAGAGCAGGCGCGCACGGAAAAACTGCCGCAGAACAGGCTCTTGCTGCCTGAACACTTGTTCAAGCAACTGCTCGTTCTCCTTTAGCTTGCCACTGGTTATGGATACTAATTTGGGTTCTTTATTCATCATATCGAATGATTCGAACTACTCTTCCTGTCTTTATAAACGAAAGTGGTAGCTGGCATCCTTAGGTTTGTTTGCAAAATGACCATTGCCGGTAAACCGGTATTGGCCTGCACCGGATGAAAACGCAGAAGCGCTTCAATGATCATCGTCGTTCAAACCATCGACGGTACCTTTGTGCAAATCTTTCAATAGGGCCTGTCTCATCAGATAAAGGGGGCCTCGGCGGGTGATTGGGAACACCTCTCCTGTTAACAGGACGGAGACCTTGCCCAAACGACTCACCGCTCGAAGCCAAAATCGTATAAAGCATGGGACAGTTTTACCCGATGGGCCACTGTTTCTCCGTTCGAAATGAGCGCCGGGAAGTCCATAAACAGGCAGCCAGACTATCCCAGAACAATGTTTGCCTTTAGCCGATCAAAGTCATAAAATCGCTCTACTACTGACCTTTCGCTGGCGTTATTAAGTTAGCCAACCAGTTTAAGGCGAAAAAACCGCCGTTGGGCGGTTTTTTCACATTTAGGGAAAGGAACTCCTGTGAAAACAATAGCTTATATCGACGGTTATAACTTTTACTACGGGCTACTCAATAATAATTGTGGTTATAAGTGGCTCGACATATACAAGCTGTTTGCGGAAAAGATCCTGAAACCTCAGAACCCTTCGAACAATTTGTTGCTTGTTAAGTTTTACACAGCCGATATCCAGGCCAGGTTTGCTTCTCGGGGAGATGATACTTTAAGGGCTCAACAAACTTACCACAGAGCGCTGGAATCACCTTACACGGAGCTTGTAGAGATTATTAAAGGTACATACACGGCCACCAAAGACACCCCCATGCGATATCGGCAGCCACCAGACAAGGCAGATCGAGTAACTGTCTCGAAACCTGTCCTCCCACCTCCCTCTTCTGCTAAAATCGCTGCCCCTTTAATCACCGGTTGTCTTTTAGTCACACTGAGCCATGCTCCAAAAACCGACCAAAAAGCTGCATATAGTCACCCATGGCTGCCAGATGAACGAGTACGACTCATCGCGCATGCGTGATCTGCTGGGCGACAGCCATGAGATGGTGACCACGGACGATCCGGCTGATGCCGATGTGTTGCTGCTCAATACTTGCTCCATTCGTGAAAAGGCGCAGGAAAAGGTGTTCCATCAATTGGGGCGATGGAAACAATACAAGGACAAAAACCCTGACTTGCTGATCGGTGTGGGTGGTTGCGTAGCCAGCCAGGAGGGTGACGCCATTGCCAAACGCGCGCCTTATGTCGATCTGGTGTTCGGTCCGCAAACCCTGCACCGCTTGCCGGAGATGATAGAGCAGCGGCGATCATCGGACGGTGTGGTGGTGGTGGACGTAAGCTTTCCCGAAATTGAGAAATTCGACCGTCTGCCGGAACCGGAAGCAGATGGCGCCACAGCCTTTGTGTCCATCATGGAAGGTTGTTCCAGGTATTGCAGCTTTTGCGTTGTGCCCTACACCCGCGGCGAAGAGGTCAATCGACCCTTGGCAGATATCCTCGCAGAGGTCGCACATCTGGCACAACAGGGTGTGCGTGAAGTCAACCTGCTTGGGCAAAACGTAAACGCCTATCGCGGCGAAACACCCGATGGCGGTATTTGCGACCTGGCAGAATTGATTACCTACGTAGCCCAAATCGACGGCATAGACCGCATTCGCTACACCACCTCGCACCCGATGGAGTTTTCCGACAGCCTGATAGCGGTTTACGCAGAGGTGCCCGAACTGGTTGACCACCTGCATCTGCCGGTGCAAAGCGGCTCCGACCGCATACTTACCGCCATGAAACGCGGTCATACGGCGCTGGAATACAAATCAAAGATTCGCCGGTTGCGGCAGATTCGACCCAATATCAGTATCTCCTCCGACTTTATTATTGGCTTTCCCGGCGAAACTGAAAAGGACTTCGCCGATACCATGAAGCTGATTGAGGATATCGGCTTTGATCACAGCTTCAGTTTTATCTACAGCGCCCGCCCCGGCACGCCAGCGGCCGATTTGCCTGACGAAACACCCGATGAGGTCAAAAAGCAGCGGCTTCAAATTTTGCAAAGCCGCATCAGCCAGCAATCCATGACGATCAGCCGTCGCATGGTGGGTAACACCGAACGCGTACTGGTGACCGGTATCTCCAAAAAGGACCCGGGCCAGTTGCAAGCGCGCACCGAAAACAACCGAGTGGTTAACTTTCGCAGCGATAACCATTCCCTGATCGGCGGTTTTACTGATGTGCAAATAGAGGAAGCCCTGCCGAACTCGTTGCGGGGTACAGTTGTTGATCGGTCGAATGTTTGACGCCGGGATTCGCACCATTGCTTCGCTCGGCTGAATGGATGTGGCAATGAGCTTCTTTTCAATCTGGCGTGAGACATTCGATTCAAAAACCGGCCCTACGCACCAGCCAAACATGCCAGCCAAAGATATATGCCTGTCGCACCGGCAACAAATCAGTTATATATGTCTGCTACAGTGCGCTGAAAATAAGCATTTCCCATTCAAGGTTTAAGGTTATATGCTTACTGGTAGACCCACTCGCCGCAAGGAGCGGCCAACTGTAAATTTGAAAGCACAAGCAGCCACCCACACAATCACGCTCGAACCCAATGACGCCAGACGCCTGGCCTCCCTTTGCGGTCAATTCGACGAACACCTCCGGCAAATTGAACAGCGGCTGAATATCGAAATTCGCAGCCGCGGCAACGTATTTGCACTTTACGGGCAGCCGGCAACCACCAGAGCAGCAGGTAGCCTGCTGACCAACCTGTATGCAGAAGCCGGAACCAACGGTGAGCTCACGCCGGAGACCGTGCACTTGTTTCTGCAACAATCCGACTTTGAGGCGCGCATGAAGCAAAACCCCGGCATCAACCAGCACAAAGACAAATCTGCTGCGAATAGCAAGGCCCCTGCCAAACCATCCAATAACCATACTGCTCGCGGCAATCCAACCACCGATAATGTTGAAGGCTTTACCCTGATTCGTACCAAAAAGGCCAATATTCGGCCTCGGGGCGCCAACCAGCAACATTATGTACGGGCCATCCAGACTCACGACATAAATTTTGGTGTTGGCCCCGCCGGCACTGGCAAGACCTGGCTGGCTGTGGCCTGCGCCGTTGAAGCCTTGCTGCGCGATGACGTGGAACGTATTTTGCTGGTGCGCCCGGCGGTGGAAGCTGGTGAAAAACTGGGATTTTTGCCCGGTGACCTGTCACAAAAAGTCGACCCCTACCTGCGTCCGCTGTACGACGCCCTGTACGAAATGCTCGGTTTTGAAACCGTCACCAAACTGATAGAACGCAATGTTATTGAAATCGCACCACTGGCCTATATGCGAGGCCGCACCCTGAACGGTTCGTTTATCATCCTGGACGAGAGCCAGAATACCACCCGTGAACAAATGAAAATGTTTCTCACCCGCATCGGCTTTGGCTCTACCGCTGTGATTACAGGCGATACCAGTCAAATTGACCTGCCCCGTGGCACCAAATCAGGGCTGGTGCATGCGTGCGAGGTGTTGCAGAATGTCGATGAGATCAGTTTTACTCATTTTAAGGCCAGCGACGTGGTGCGCCATCCGTTGGTTGCGCGCATTGTTGAGGCCTACGATGCGTACGAAAACGGGCAAGACGAGAATAATAATCGGTGATACTGACTATTGATGTGGAGAACGCGTCTGACAACGACGACGTTCCCGACGACCCCGACATACGAAGCTGGGTTGCGGCTGCACTTTCCCACCCGGGCCTGAACCTGCGCCGCACCGAGGCAGAATTGTCTGTGCGCATCGTCAACGAAACGGAAAGCCGGGCACTCAACCATCGCTATCGCCAGCAAGACAAGGCCACCAATATCTTGTCTTTCCCCGCCGACTTGCCGCTCGAACCGGAACTACCCCTGCTGGGCGATCTGGTCATTTGTGCGCCAGTGGTGGAGAAAGAAGCACGGCAACAACATAAAAACCCGCAAGCACACTGGGCTCACATGCTGGTACACGGCACCTTGCACTTGCTCGGCTACGACCATATTCGAGATGCCGAGGCAGAAGTGATGGAAAACCTGGAAACCGAGATCGTCAGCGGTTTGGGGTTTCCTCCCCCCTATCAGACTACCCCCGCAACCTTATCCGATGGAGCTAACGAAACGCCATGAGTGATGACAACGGCAGCAGCCAGGACCGATCCTGGCTCGACAAGCTGATTCATTCATTTTCATCCGACCCGGGCAACCGGGAGGAACTGGTCGAGGTGCTACGTGCAGCTCACGACAAGAAAATCATAGACAGCGAGGCGCTGGAGATTATCGAGGGCGCTCTCAAAGTGTCGGAACTGCAAGCACGGGACATCATGATCCCGCGCTCACAAATTGTGGCCATTCAACACGACGCCAAACCCGAGGAATTTCTGCCCGCCGTCATCGAATGCGGGCACTCGCGGTTTCCGGTGGTGGGTGAGTCCTACGATGACATTCGCGGTGTGCTGCTGGCCAAGGAGTTGCTGCCACTGGTACTGAAAGACAGCGAAGACTTCTGCATGGAAAAACTGGTGCGCCCTGCCGCTATCATTCCGGAAAGCAAGCGCCTCAACGTGCTGCTGAAAGAATTTCGTGAAAAGCGCTACCACATGGCGATGGTCATTGATGAGTACGGTGGTATCTCCGGCCTGGTCACCATCGAAGACGTACTGGAAGAAATTGTCGGCGATATCGAAGACGAAACCGACGAAGAAGAAACAAAACAAATACAGCTACTGGAAGACGGCGTATTTCTGGTAGAAGCACTGACGCCAATAGAAGAGTTCAACAGCCATTTTGAAGCCGCGTTCGATGATGAAGAGTTCGATACCATCGGCGGTATCGTAGTGCATGCATTTGGGCACTTGCCCAAGGAAGGTGAATCTGTCGATGTGGATGGTTTCAATTTTCGCGTGGTGAAGAGTGACAACCGTAAAATTGATTTATTGGAGTTAAAACAGGAAAACAACTTGCAGTCGACAGTTAACAGTTAACCTGTGCATTAAAACTGTAGACTGTCAGCCATCATTTATGCCCAATAAAAATCACCACCTTCTTTGGCGCTCTCTATCGGCCCTGATCACCGGCGCCTTGTTGCCCTTGTCTCTGGCACCGTGGAACTGGTGGCCTGTGGGCGTTTTGTGTACGGCGCTGTTCACCCTGCAATTGCGCAACAGCGGCCCGCGACGCGCGTATTGGCTTGCCTTTCTGTTCGGGTTTGGCATGTTTGCCGTCGGGGCGTCGTGGGTATATGTCAGTATGCACGTATACGGCAAAGCCCCGGTGCCGCTGGCAGTTTTCCTGACTGGCATATTTGTTTCTGCATTGTCGCTCATCTTTGCCTTGCCCTTTTTGTTGTTCGGCGCGTTTTGCAGCCGACACGCCACGGCACGACTGTTGGGGTTTCCGGCGGTATGGGTCTTGAGCGAGTGGGGACTCAGCTGGATCTTGACCGGTTTTCCCTGGGTGTTCCTCGGCTATGGACACCTCGACACCTGGCTCAGCGGCTGGGCACCGGTTGCCGGTGTTTGGGGTATCAGCTGGATTGTTGCCTTTAGCGGAGCAGCGCTCGCGATTATAGTGGACGGCAAGAACACGACCAGCAACGCCCTCAAATGGGCGGCTCCCGTTGTCGTTCTTTTCTGGCTGGCGGGTTGGCACCTGCAAAGCTACCAGTGGACAACGTCCACCGGGCAAGCGCTCAAAGTTGGCTTGCTGCAACCGGCCGTAGAGCAAGAACAACGCTGGACCCGCGATTATCTGGACAAGATCATTAACCACAACCTTGAGTTGAGTGAATCGCTGTGGGGCAGCGACCTGATCGTTTGGCCGGAAGCGGCAATTCCAGAACTGAAACACAGGATCGAGCCACTTTTGCAACAGCTCGATGCTCGCAACAAGCAAGATAACAGCACCCTGATCACCGGCCTGCCTGTTTACGACTTTGGCAGCGAACACTACTACAATGCTGTCGTTGCCCTTGGCAATGGCGCCGGAGAATATCGCAAACAGCACCTCGTACCCTTTGGCGAATATTTACCGATGGACAATGTGTTGCGAGGTCTGATCAAGTTTTTTGACCTGCCGATGTCAACCTTTAAGCCGGGGCCAGCCAATCAACCTCTGTTAACCGCTAATGGGCAAAAGCTGGCCACGGCTATTTGTTACGAAATCGCCTACCCGGAACTGGTGCGGCAACTTGCCTCAAATGCCAACATTTTGCTCACCGTCAGCAATGACACCTGGTTTGGTGACTCACTCGGGCCTTTGCAACATTTTAAAATGGCACAAATGCGCGCACTGGAAAATGGCAAGCCGCTGATTCGCGCAACCAACGACGGGATCAGTGCGCTGGTTGACGAACGTGGCCAGATTATTGCCCGGTTGCCACAATTTGTCGCAGACACCCTGTCCGCCGAAATCACACCGCGAACTGGCGCCACACCGTTCAGTCGTACAGGCAGTTGGCCCATACTGTGGCTTTGCGGAATATGTTTGATTGCGACACTTTTAATCGCACGCAGACAGTCCAGACAAAAATTTGATTGATTACTACTCACTTTATGCCTCACTCACTGATTGTTATTGGTAGATTTTTTCTTCTTTTTATAGCATGAGATCCGTGCTATCACGCTTTTATGATTGTCTCCTTTAAAGACAAAGGCACTGAGGACATTTTCAATGGCATTGCATCGAAGCAGGCCAGAAAAATATGTCCTCAATCTATATGGAAAGTTGCCAGTCGCAAGCTCGACCAGCTTGATTCTGTGAATCAAAAGGATGAGCTCAAAATCCCTCCTGGCAACAACCTTGAGCCTTTAACGGGTGACCGTAAAGGGCAATACATTATTCGTATTAACCCGCAATACCGCGTGTGCTTTGTTTGGACAGACTCAGGCCCAGACGAAGTTGAAATAGCTGATTATCATTGAGGTGACATTATGGTTCGCGTACCAACCAAAAGAGAACCCACCCACCCCGGCGAAATGCTCCTTGAGGAGTTTCTTATACCTATGGGTATTACACAGCGCGAATTAGCTGATGCTATTCATGTACCCTATCAGCGTGTAAACGAGCTTATTAATCAAAAGCGTGGAATCACCCCAAGTACGGCACTTCGTTTGGCCCGTTTCTTTAATATGTCCGCTGACTTTTGGCTTGACTTGCAAATTCGTCAAGACCTGTATAAGGCGCAGCAATCTGAAAAAGATGACCTGAAAACCATCCGTGATTATCACCATCTTCAAAAAACTGCGTAGAACAAGGGCTACTTTGCCTCAAGCTCATTAAACAACTGTCGATACGCAACACCGCCACGGTCTGCGATCCAGACACACACTTCCGCCCATCATCATATTTTTGCAATATTTTATTGAGGAATTTGCTCTGCCTTACGTATTAGCTTGTGGGGAGCAGCCTTGACAGCTACCGCCTGTCGCAGTCATGCCGCTACAAATTAATCATAATTCAGGCAGAACACCCTATGGAAAGCATAAGGAGGGAGGTGGATACGCCGGAAACGATTGCTGTTTGCACCGGACGAGTGAACCTTCTTAACTCCGACATGGCAACAGACCCCTATGCAGTCTACCGGCATCT